>CAZVLO010000047.1:0-6173 GCA_964628265.1 uncultured Papillibacter sp. | reverse complement strand
GCGCGCTTTCAAAGCCGGCGCGGCTGAATGCCGTTTATCTGCGCGTAAAATACTTCCAGTGCACCGGCCAGCATGAAGCCATGCTGGCGTCGGTACAAACAGCTCTGACGCTGGGTGCGCTGGAACAGGGGCTCACACAGACAGACATTTATCTGCGCGTGACGTGCGCCGTCGCCTGCTATGCCCTTGGACATGTTGAGGATGCCAAAAGCCGGCTGCTGGAGGCCATGCGCGTCTGCCTGCCACATGGTTTTATCACGCCTTTTGCCGAAGTCGTTACAGTTTTCGGCGGACTGATAGAGGCATGCCTGGAGCAATACTATCCCGATTACCGCGACGCTGTCCTCGAGCAGTGGAAGCGCACCTGGAAAAATTGGGTCACCTACCACAACCAGTTCACAAAGGATAACATCACACTCATGCTGACCCTGCGGGAATACCACATTACCCTGCTGGCATCCCGGCACGTCCCTTACGCGCAGATTGCGAAGCAGTACAATATATCCGTCGGCAGGCTCAAGAACATTATGCTGGAGATATACGGCAAGCTGTTCATTTCCGGCCGGGACGAGCTTTCGAAGTATGTATTTTAACCCTGTTAAATAGTGACTTTTTATGGGCAAAAAGTCACTACCGAAACGATTCACAAGCCTCTATGATAGTTTTATGTGCTGTCATAGGGGTTTTTTGTCCCCATTTGAGAAGGGAGCGTATTAGCATACCTTAAAGCTATATATAGATAGAAAGGATAAATGCAATGAAAAATATCATTAGGAAATCTGTATCCCTGGCTATGACGCTATTCATGCTGGCGTCGCTGGCATGGACGTCCCGGCCCGCTCTGGCGAGCAGCCAGCCGACCGTCATTTCTGCGGTAGCGTCAAGCACGCAGAAAATTACAGTGACATTCAGCAAAGCCATGGCAGATCCGTGGGGACTCAAAGACGGCGGCTTTTCCTAAAGCCATTGCTGTCAAGGCGGGCAGGCCAAACAGCGCTGTTGCGACAGCCGTCTATACGCAGGCCGCTTCTTCAAACCTGACGGGTCTGGTATTGAGCGGGAACCCGACGGGCTTTACCTTTGCCGGCGGCACGTACAGCTATAATAACGTCAGAGTAGCAAACAGCGTCACCGGCATCACGGTGACTCCCACGGGCGCGGGCACGATCACAGTCAACGGAACAGCTGTCGCCTAAGGAAATCCATCCAATGACATTGCCCTGACCGCAGGTACTGAGAAAACGATTACAATCACCACTACAGAGACCGGCAAAAGCCCGGTAACTTACATAATTAACATGACGCGGGCCACTCTCCCGGTCGGCGGCGGCTCGTCCACGCCGACGTACGATGCGGAGATAGAGGGCGGCGAGAAGCTGACCGTCACTGTCAATACGGGAACAGATAACGCGTCGGTCGATGTCGGCGCGCTTGGCGGCAGTGTCGCGGGCGGCGGCAGCGAAACCGTGACCATGCCCTCGGTCCCCGGTGTTACAAGCTACACGGTTGGTATCCCGGCGGCTCAGCTGTCCGCAATGGACGGCACCGGAACGCTGACCTTTACGACGCAGACGGGCAGTATGACGCTTCCCGCTGATATGCTGTCCGGCATTCCTGATGCGGAGGGTAAAAAAGCCGAAATTACCATCGGCGCGGGCAAGAAAGCCGGATTACCCGACGAGGTGAAGGCGGCAATCGGCGACAGACCGCTCGTTGAGCTCTCCCTGACGCTGGATAGCCAACAGACCGACTGGAGCAATCCCGACGCGCCGGTGACGGTATCCATACCGTACACGCCGACAGCCGAGGAGCTGGAAAATCCCGAAAGCATTGTCATCTGGTATATTGACGGCAGCGGCAGCGCCGTTTCCGTGCCCAGCGGGCGCTATGACCCGAAGACCGGAACGGTCACCTTCTCCACCACCCACTTCAGCCTGTACGCCGTCAATTATAACAGGATCGTCTTCAGCGATGTGGCGGCGGGCGTTTGGTATGACAAGGCGGCTTCCTTCATCGCGGCCCGGCGGGACGGGGGGCGGGCGCTTCAGCCCGGACGCGCTGCTGACTCGCGGCGATTTTCTCGTTATGCTGATGCGGGCTTACGGGATTGAGCCTGACGTGAATCCGACCGACAACTTCACCGATGCGGGCGATACGTACTATACCGGCTATCTGGCGGCGGCGAAGCGCCTCGGCATCGCGGGCGGCATCGGCGGCAATATGTTCGCGCCGGACATGAAGATTGCCCGCCAGGAGATGTTCACACTATTGTATAATGTTTTGAAGCATATCAAGCAGCTTCCCGTCGCAGGGGACGCCGCTCCCGGCGTCCCACTTGTCAAGGTTCTGTCCGATTTCGCCGACGCCGCCAGCGTCGCGCCCTGGGCAACGGACGCCCTGACGCTGCTGGTTGAAACAGGTATCGTTAACGGCAACGGAGGCAAGCTCCATCCCACGGGTACGACGACGCGGGCGGAAACGGCGCAGACGCTGTATAACCTGCTGGGGAAATAAAAGTAATCCTGGCAATACCGATCCCCCGCTTTCAAAAGGCGGGGGACGTTTTATATGAATCACCCGTTTGTTTTTTTCTCAAATGTGTTATAATTATTGCCAAATATGACAGAGTTGGGGTAACGGGTTTGGGATTCATTAAAAAACATAAACGAGCTGTCCTGATTTCTCTTGCGGTAATCATCCTGGCGGGCGCGGGAGCGCTCTACTGGCTCAGGACGTCAAAATCAGATTTTGCCATCGGCTTCCGGCAGTTTGTAAAAAACAATATCTACTCCGCGGGTTTCCCGCGCCGTCCCGATCTGACGAAAGGTCTTACCGTCACCGGTGAGACGGTCTTTGTGGACGGGGCTGTCGGCACAATGCCGGATAAGGTGAAGGAGCACGATGTGAAGGTGGTGTACGAAACACCCGACGGCAGCGTGTTCTGCGATTACGCCAACGGCTTTTCTGTCGCGCTGCCGGCCGATATGGCGGCGGATATCAGAAGCAGCCCGAAAACGATTGCCTTTGAAAGCGCTGCGGCAAAGCTGGTTATCTGCAGGGAGTGGTCCTGGGAAGAGGATGTCACAGCCTTCCTCGACTACTATTTCTACTGCTGCCTGCTGGACAACGCTTACCGGGTCAATAACGATATTGAGCTGCTGGAAAACACGAAAACAAAGGATTACGAGCGCCTCACCGTCCGGCTGAACGGTTATAACGGTAAATTTGACACATATACTTATCTGGCGCTCAAAACCGATACACGGGTTTTTTATCATGCGATGCTGAAATATGCCTCCGAGGATGCGAATGCGGAAAGCCTTATTGCGCGTGTGCTGGCCAGCTTCAGGTATTTCGCGCCGGAGGGCGAGCCTGTCTATACGACGGATTTCCGGCCGGAACTCCCGGAGAACTGGACGCGGGAAACCAGGGCGCTTTATGACAAAATCGCGGCGTCGGATGATATGCTGTGGGGAATCTTTACCCGGGATGTGCTCGGCGAGGGCATTGCCCGCGAAATCCCCGACATTGAGAACAGGCTGGGGCAGCAATTTGATATTATTCTGGCTTATATCGATATGAGCGGCGCGTTTCCATCGGAGTTTATGGAGAGATGCGATAAGGAAGGCCGGCTGGTGGAGCTGACGCTTCAGGTGACAGATAGCTACTACTCGACTCTTTTTGACAACTCTCCCTGGCTTCAGCTCTACAAAACGGGCGACGATGCGCGTATCCGTAAATTCGCCCGCGCCGCAGCCGCTTTCGGCAAGCCGTTCCTGTTCCGGCTGAACAACGAAATGAACTCCAACTGGGTCAATTACGGCGGTGTCGCGAACCTTCTGGATCCGGACATCTTCGTTGAAAACTGGCGTACGGTGTATGAAATTTTTCAGGAGGAGGGCGCTCACAACGCCATCTGGATATACAACCCCAACGACAGGGACGCCCCGCCGAATTCCTGGAACAATCACACGGCTTATTACCCCGGCAACGGATATGTGCAATGAAAACTGGCGCGAATTTGAAGAAATATACGATAAAATCCAGGCGGAGTCCTCCGGCCTGTTCGGCGAATTCCCGTGGATCATCACGGAGTTTTCCTCCAGCTCCGTCGGCGGCGACAAGGTCAAATGGATCGACGGCATGTTCCGTGTCCTTCCGAAATACCCGAACATCAAGGCCGCCGTCTGGTTCAGCTTTGCCGACTACGACATTAACGACGGCGTGACACCTTCGCGCCCCTATTGGCTTAATGAGACCGACGAAACCCTGGCGGCCTTCAGGGGCGGTCTTGAAGGGCGATAAAGATATGCAAAACGCTTATCCATAATGTCCCAAATCCGGGTGATGAATCTTGTATGTCACATGTTAAAGTGCTATGATATATGATAGTAAATGATGGGAACGGAGCAGTGATATGAGTGATAAAATGAATGTCTGCCTCCTGAACGACTCGTTCCCGCCGGTGATTGACGGCGTGGCGAGCGCTGTTCTGAATTACGCGGATATCATTCATCGAAAATATGGCAATGCCGTCATTGCGGTGCCTTCTTACCCCGGTGCCGTTGACGCTTATCCTTATCGTGTCGTCCGGTATCCCAGCATCAACACAACGAAATCCATCGGTTACCGGACAGGCATCCCCTATTGGCCCGGTGCCACCCGCGAGCTGGTCAAAAGCGATATCGACATCATCCACACCCACTGCCCCTTCATCTCTACCCTTATCGCCCGCTCGCTGCGGTCGGCCATCAATGTGCCCATTGTCCTCACATATCACACAAAATTTGACATTGACATTAAAAACGCTGTGGAACTGGGCTTTATACAGACAGCCGCCATCAAATTTATCGTTTCCAATATCGAGGCCTGCGACGAGGTCTGGGTCGTCAGCGAGGGCGCCGGTGAAAATTTGCGGAGCCTCGGCTATGAAGGCAGCTATATTGTGATGGACAATGGCTCTGATTTCCTCTTGGGCAGCGCCGCTGACGCGGAAATCGCCGCCGTCAGCGCCGAGTACCGGCTGGAAGAGAATATCCCGGTATTTTTATTCGTCGGCCGGATGATGTGGTATAAGGGCATTCGAATCATTCTTGACGGCCTGTTCAGGGCCTGCGCTTCAAGATGCTCTTTGTGGGCGGCGGCGGGGATTTAAATGAAATCAGAGAGTGCGCGGAGAAGCTCCGGCTGACGGATGA
The DNA here is from genome assembly GCA_964628265.1 of uncultured Papillibacter sp. Lineage (GTDB taxonomy): Bacteria > Bacillota > Clostridia > Oscillospirales > Oscillospiraceae > Sporobacter. The sequence continues at coordinate 975 of CAZVLO010000047.1, read as the reverse complement.
CATCATTTTTACCGGCATCATTAAAGACCGGCAGAAGCTGAAAGCCCTCTTCTCCAGGGCGGATATGTTCCTCTTCCCCTCCACCTTCGACACCAACGGCCTCGTGGTACGGGAGGCCGCCGCCTGCGGGCTGGCCAGTGTACTCATTAAGGGCAGCTGCGCCGCCGAGGGCATTATCAACGGGCGTCACGGCGTCCTTATTGAGGAGAATGCCATCGCCCTCTCCGACGCTGTTATGCGTCTGGCCGGTGATCGGGCCCGCATGAAAGCAATGGGGCAAAACGCCATGAATGAGCTCTACCTTTCCTGGGAGGACGCCGTCGGCAGGGCCGTATCGCGCTATGAAACCGTCAGGGAAAATTATCAGTGTACCCAGCGCTACTTTGACTTCCAGGACAACAAGCTTATAAAGCTGGCCGGTGACATCGAAAATGCCATGGAGAAACTGAGACAATACCGGGAAAAGCATAAGGAAACAACCAGAAACAGCAAGCTAAAACAAAAGAATAAATGAAAGCTGTCTCACGGGAGGCAGCTTTTTTGTCGTCACCGTCCCGTTTTTTATTCTTGGGTTTTTTATCTCTGGCTTGTGGTGCTGCTGCGTTTTATCGTCCCTGTCCCGCTGGATCTCCCCTTTGTGACGGACGGTATTAACGCGGTCACCGCCGCCATGACTCCGGCGGGGTACCTGCACCGCTCCCCGATAACATAGACACCGGTTACAGTTTGACCATACCAAATACCGACGATACAGTAAGACCCAGTGTTACCGGCTCAGAAGTATCCCTCGTCCGACGAGCGGATATGGAATCCGCCCCTACAAAACAATAACCAACAAGCGGATATGGAAATCTGCCCTCATGTCATGCCTTTAAAGGCGGGAATCTACGCATTTTTAAGGGGTATTTTTGAATTTTTGCCTTCTATTTTCTTCAAAAAGCGTTTTTTTGCCTTGTATTTTCGCTTAATTGTTAC
>CAZVLO010000046.1:19974-22918 GCA_964628265.1 uncultured Papillibacter sp. | reverse complement strand
AGGTCCCATGCTCAGCTTTTGCTAAACATGGGACCTTTGTCTACAGTCTGAAACCGGCTGCCTTTTTGGCAGCCGGTTTTTCCGTAGCGTATTAAAGGTTAATGATGTCGTCGGCCAGCTTTTTCACATCCTCGGGGTCGGTTGCCCAGCTGGTGACGAATCGTACGGCGCTGCTGGCGTGTCCCATACCCTGCCAAACCCGAAATTCGTAATGCGCTTTCAGCTTCCTGATGATACGGTCCGGCATAATGGGAAACTGTTGGTTTGTAACGGATTGTACCAGAAAGCGATAGCCCTTCTTCATACACGCGTTCTTGATTATGCGGGCCATTTCGTTGGCGTGGCGCGCCATTTTGAAGTAATGGTCATCCTCAAACAAAGCGAGAAACTGCAGGCCCAGCAGGCGACCTTTTGCGAGCATGGCACCTTTTTGCTTGATAATATATCGGAAATCGGGCTTCAGCGCCGGGCTTGTGATGACGAGCGCCTCGCCGAAGAGCGCACCGTTTTTTGTACCGCCGATATAAAACAAGTCGCACAGGGCGGCGATTTCCGGCAAATCCAGATCGTTGCCCACGGCGCAGAGGGCGTATCCCAGCCGCGCGCCGTCCAGATAGAGGATGAGACCATTTTTTCGGCACGTTTGAGAGAGCGCTGTAAGCTCGTTTTTCGTATAGATCGTACCCAGCTCCGTCGGGTTTGAAATGTAGACCAGTTTTGGCTGGACGCTGTGCTCCCGGGTATCATCGTTAATATGCGCGTCGTAAACCTCCTGTATCTGGGCGGCGGTGAGCTTGCCGTCAGAGCTGGGGAGGGGCAGAACCTTATGGCCGGTGGCCTCCACAGCGCCGCTCTCATGGGTATTGACATGGCCGGTATCAGCCGCTACCGCGCCCTGATGCGGGCGCAGGCAGGCGGAGATGACGGTTAAATTCGTCTGGGTTCCGCCGGTAAAAAAATGAACATCCGCATCCGGGCACTCGGTGATTTCTCTGATTAGCCCAGCGGCTTCCAGACAGTATGGATCGGTGCCGTATCCTTCCGTCTGCTCATTATTGGTCTCCATAAGCTTCCGCAGCACATTGGGGTGTGCGCCTTCACTGTAATCACAGTTAAAACGAATCACAGAAATTCCTCCATCCGTCGATACGCAGCACTTATTGACGTAAAATGCAAACTTATGATAGCAAGCTGCACGTGTATAATCAAGATGAAACTGTATGACGCAGCCGGAATTTTTTCAATAATCAGATAGTATCCCAAATCATTCAAGCGGCATAAAGCGGTTGCATATTGCAAAGAACAGGATCGTATGATAATATGAAGCTACCCCACCCCCGGGGGGGTGGGGTAATCGAATAAAGGACGGGGATGTACCGGTGGTTAGCCATAAGGAAGATGCGGAAGTCATCAACAGCCTGAAAACCGCGCGCGGGCAGATTGACGGGATACTGAAGATGATTGCAGACGAGCGGTACTGCATAGATGTATCGAAGCAGATATTCGCGGTCCAGTCGCTTTTAAAAAAGGCCAATATGAAAATACTGAAGGACCATATGAACTCATGTGTCAAAAGCGCCGTCTTCGAAGGTTGCGGAGATGAAAAGATCGACGAAATTATATACATTCTTGAGAAGTTTATTAGCCGCGCATAAGAGAAAGCAGGCATAAGATGACAGAGAAAAGCTATACAATCACCGGTATGACATGCGCAGCCTGCGCGGCTGCCGTCAAAAAAACCGTATCGAGGCTCGGCGGTGTTGTCTCCGCTGACGTGAATATTGCGACCGAAAAGCTTGAAATGCAGTTCGACGAGGAAAAGCTCGGCTTTGAGGTAATAAGAAAAGCAGTCGAGGACGCGGGCTATGGTATCGTTGAGCCACGGCCGTTCAAGAAGGCTGAGCTTCTCATTGAGGGCATGACATGTGCGGCGTGTTCGGCCGCTGTGGAGCGGGTGACAAAGCGGTTGGAGGGCGTTATCAGCGCACAGGTGAATCTGACGACAAACCGCGGGATATTTGTATACGACCCTGCGAAGGTGAAGCTCTCGGAAATCAAGGCCGCCATCGAGGACGCGGGATATACACCGCGGGAGATTGAGGGCGAGAAGACGCGGAGCCTTGAAGAGGAGCGCCGTGCCCGGGAAGCAAAAAAAATGCGCCTCCGGCTCATCGTCGCCATCATTTGCGCTGCGCCGATCCTATACCTGGCAATGTCTCACATGTTCCCGGCCCTCGGCGTCCCGATCCCCGCCTTTATGGATCCGCACCGCAAGCCTCTTGTATTCGCACTTGTCCAGCTCATTCTGACAATCCCTGTGATGCTTGCCGGCAGCCGTTTTTTTACCAGGGGATTTAAATCTCTCACGAAAGGCGCGCCGAATATGGACACACTTGTGGCCATAGGGACAGGCAGTGCGTTTTTATACAGCTTGTTCGCAACCGCAAAAATTTATCTCGGGTATACCGGCTATACCATGTCGCTCTATTATGAGTCGGCCGCTGTGGTCATCACGCTTGTGATGCTGGGCAAGTACCTGGAAGCAGCCAGTAAGGGCAGGACTTCCGATGCCATTAAAAAGCTGATGCATCTGAGGCATACGACGGCGACGATCGAGAAGGACGGGAAGGAGATACAGGTGCCGCTTGATGAGGTGTCGGTCGGTGATCTTGTCATCGTACGTCCCGGCGGGACATTTCCTGTTGACGGCGTTATGACGGACGGCATCTCAACAGCCGATGAATCCATGCTGACGGGCGAGAGCCTGCCGGTGGAAAAAGGGCCCGGCAGCGAGGTTACGGGCGGCAGCATCAACGGCGAAGGTCTCATAAAGTTCCGTGCCACCCGCGTCGGCGGCGACACGGCCCTGATGAAGATCGTCCGGCTCGTTGAGGACGCCCAGGGAAAGAAAGCCCCCATCGCACAGCTTGCCGACATCGTCTCC
>CAZVLO010000046.1:7288-19964 GCA_964628265.1 uncultured Papillibacter sp. | reverse complement strand
TGCCCATTGTACTGATCATCGCCATCGCAGCGGCTGTGGCTTGGGCGCTGGCGGGCAAGGATTTCAATTTTGTTCTGACAATCTTCGTTTCCGTCCTTGTTATCGCCTGCCCATGCGCTCTTGGCCTTGCGACACCGACGGCGATTATGGTGGGTACCGGGAAGGGTGCCGAGCTCGGTATTCTCATAAAAGGCGGCGAGGCACTGGAAACGGCGCATAAAATAGGTACGGTCGTATTGGACAAAACAGGGACCATCACGGAGGGCAAGCCGAAACTCACCGACATCAGGCTATACGGCAGCCTTGAAGAAAAAGACGCGCTGACACTGGCCGCCTCCGCCGAGCGTGGCTCAGAGCACCCCGTCGCCCGCGCCATAGTCGAGGATGCCGAATCGAAAGACCTCCCGCTTGAAAACCCCGAAGGCTTCAGGGCCGTGCCCGGCAGAGGCATTGACGCCGTCGTCTCGGGCAGGAGAGTGCTGGCGGGCAATCTGAAGCTCATGAGTGAAAACGGCATAGATACGTCTGCTGCTCAGCAGGATGCCGAGCAGCTCTCAAATACAGGACGGACGCTGATGTATATAGCCGCCGATGGGGAGCTGACCGCTCTGATGGCGGCGGCGGACACGGTAAAAAGGTCCAGTCGGGGGGCTGTCGCGCAGCTGAAGAAGCTGGGCGTCGGCGTCTGGATGATCACTGGTGACAACAGAAGCACAGCCCTTGCCATAGCCAAAGAGGTGGATATAGACAACGTTCTCTCGGATGTCCTGCCGGAGGACAAGGCGGGAGAAGTGAAGCGCCTGCAGGAAGAAGGGCATAAGGTGGCCATGGTGGGCGACGGCATTAATGACGCGCCGGCGCTGGTTCAGGCCGATATTGGACTGGCAATCGGCACAGGTACGGATGTGGCTGTGGAATCCGCCGATATTGTCCTCATGGGCGGGGATCTCAATGAGGTACCGGTTGCCATCGCACTTTCAAGGGCGACAATCCGGAATATCAAGCAGAATCTATTCTGGGCGTTTATCTACAACCTGATCGGTATCCCCTTCGCGGCGGGCGTCGTATACCTGTTCGGCGGACCGCTCCTCTCGCCGGTATTCGCGGGGGCGGCAATGGCGTTTTCCTCGGTCTCGGTGGTCACCAACGCGCTGCGCCTCCGGCGGTTTAAAATCAAAGGATAACGCGCGGCCGATGAAAGATTTATGCACAAACGTCAATACTATAACGGAACAGTCCTCATGACGGCGCGGGATTTAAGCGTCGTACCGGTGAGGTAAAATCCGGATTATAGTAAGGAGAAGTGCATATGATCAAGAATCTCGTTCTGAGCGTCGACGGTATGAAAGGCACCCAATGCGAGCACACCGTCAAATCGGCGTTGGGCGGACTGGAAGGGATCAGAAAAGTCGAGGTCGACGTCCCCGGCAAAACTGTCGCGATTTCGTTGGATCCGTCGGCCGTGACGGAAAATCAAATCGTCAACGTGATACAAAACCAAGGCTACAGAATCATATAAGCAGTTCCGGCGAAGGGGAGGGCTTACGTCCGTCCGGGCTGCAAGAACTCCCCGATATTTAAAAAGGAGCGATATAAATGCAAAGCATTACATTCAAGGTTGAAGGCATGTCATGCAGCCACTGCGAAAACAGAGTCAAAAAGGCGGTGGGGAATTTAACGGGCGTCGGCAGCGTCAATGTCAGCCTGGCGGACAAAACCGTTACGGTGGAGCTCGATCCGTCCCTGATTGCCGAAACGAAAATCAGGGAGACCATCGAGCACGAAGGCTACGACGTCATCTCCTGATTGCAGCGGTGATTGTCACACATTCATATTACATGCCGGATTCAGGGCGGTGAGCCGCCCTGAATCTTTTCGTGGTGTTTTTTCAGCATTTCGAAGCTTATTTCGCTCAGGTCGTGCTCGATTTTGCAGGCGTCCTTATAAGCCGTATCCTTATCGACGCCGATATCCATTAAAAAGTCCGCCAGCAGCTCATGGCGCTCGTAAATTTTGACTGCGATTTCCCTGCCCTTATCGGTCAGCATAATGTATCCGCTGCGGTCCATCTTGATGTAACCGTTTTCACGCAGCTGCTTCATCATCACGCTGACTGTCGGCTTTGAGTAGTTGAGCGCGTTGCAGATGTCAATGGAGCGCACTCGGTCATGCTTTTCGCATTCAATCAGGATGACTTCCAGATAATTTTCTGCCGCTTCAAGAATTTTCATTCTGCTCGCCTCCTGCCTGGGTGCAGTTTCTTGTGCAGCCTGCGCAGTTGCCCCCGCAGCTGACGCTCCGGCCTGCTTTCTTTTGCTTTATTATGTAACAGACGGCGGCGATGAGACACGTCAAAACGGCCGATAGGATGATGTAATCAAGAATACGCATAAGCACCTCCTATAAAATAAGCCGGAACAGATTGTATGCCCCGAAGGCGGCTGCCCACGCTATGACGCACTGGGCGATGATAATCAGGAACGTCCGGGCGCCCGATTGCAGCTCCCGTTTCATGGCTGCGACCGCGGCGATGCAGGGGGTGTACAGCAGTGTGAAGACAAGGAAGCTGACGGCGGTCAGAGGCGTGAACATGGCGCCGAGTGCCGCGCCGAGATTTGAAATATCGGTCCCCATCAGCACGCCCAGGGTACTGATGACGGCTTCCTTGGCCGTGAAGCCGGTGATAAGCGCCGTCGAAACGCGCCAGTCGTCAAAGCCCAGAGGCCAGAATATGGGGGCGATGAACTTGCCGATCAACGCAAGAATACTGTCGGTGCTGTCGGCTACCACGTTGAGCTTTAAGTCGAATGACTGCAGGAACCATATCACAACGGTGGCAATCAGGATAACCGTGAAAGCGCGCACCAAAAAATCCTTCGCCTTTTCCCACATCAGAATGAAAACGCTCTTCATGGAAGGGAACCTGTAATTCGGCAGCTCCATCACAAAGGGGACCGGCTTGCGCCGGAATACAGTTTTGTTGGAGACAAGTGCCGCGATGATGCCGATGAGGATGCCCGTGGCGTAGAGCCCGATCATGGCAAGCGCCCTGTATTTCAAAAAGAAGGCGGCGGTGAAAACGGCATAGATCGGGATCTTCGCCGAGCAGCTCATAAACGGTGTGAGCATGATGGTCATACGGCGGTCGCGGTTGGAGGACAGAGTCCGCGTTGCCATGACGGCAGGCACGGTACAGCCGAAGCCTAAAAGCATCGGCACGATGCTCCGCCCCGAGAGGCCGATCTTGCGCATCAGCTTATCCATCACATAGGCCACCCGCGCCATATAACCTGTATCCTCAAGGATTGACAGAAAGAAGAACAGTGTGACGATGAGTGGTAAAAAGCTTAAAACGCTTCCGACACCGGCGAAAACACCATCGATGACAAGGCTGTGTACGACAGGATTGATGCCGTAGGCGAGCAGCCCCGCGTCGATCATATCCGTGAGCGCCGTGATACCCAAGCTCAGGAGGCCGCTCAAAAAGGCGCCGATCACGTTGAAGGTGAGCCAGAAGATGGCGAACATGATCAGAAGGAAAACGGGGATGGCCAGGTACTTGTTTGTCAAAAGGTTGTCGATTTTGACGCTCCGGCTGTGCTCCCTGCTCTCCCGGCTTCGGACGACGGTGTTGGCGCAGACCCTTTCGATGAACAGGTACCGCATTTCCGCCATGGCGGCGTTCCGGTCCATGCCGTGCTCGGTCTCCATCTCGACGATGCTGTGCTCGATCATGTCCAGCTCGTTCTTATCGAGCTCCAGCCGCTGAATGATATCCGCATCGCCCTCAATGATTTTTGTGGCAGCGAACCGCGGCGACATCCCGCAGTTTTCCGCGTGGTCCTCGACGATATGGGAGACGGCGTGGATACAGCGGTGGACGGGGCCGGACTCACAGAAATCGATGCGCTTCGGGCAGACCCTGTGCCTGGCCGTATGTACCATGACGTCGATGAGCTCGTCGATGCCCTCGTTTTTTGCCGCGCTGATGGGTACGACGGGAATGCCCAGCTCCTCGGACATTTTCGCGATATTGATGGTTCCGCCGTTGTTTCGCACCTCGTCCATCATATTCAGCGCAAGCACCATCGGTACGCACATTTCAATAAGCTGGAGCGTCAGGTACAGGTTGCGCTCAATATTCGTGGCGTCAACGATGTTAATAATGCCGTCCGGCTTGTTGTTCAGTATAAAATCTCTGGTGACGATCTCCTCGTTGGAGTAGGGGCGGATGGAATAAATGCCCGGCAGGTCGACGACGGTGTGGCGCTTACCGTTTCGGTCCGCATTTCCCTGGGACGGGCTTTCCCCATGTCCCCCGTGTGAATGGCCGCGGCGCCAACGGCGGTGCCGCTCATCGCGGGATCGGATATAGCCCATTTTCTGCTCAACGGTGACGCCGGGGAAGTTGCCCACATGCTGGTTGGAGCCGGTAAGCTGGTTGAAAAGCGTCGTTTTGCCGCTGTTCTGGTTGCCCGCAAGTGCGATAATCATGAGTCATTTGCCTCCTGTCTGTCCTCCGCTATTTCAACCTCGATCTTATCGGCGTCCTCCTGGCGGAGCGTCAGCGAATAATTGCGTATCCGGATCTCTATCGGGTCGCCAAGCGGCGCCACATGACACACACGGACTTTTGTTTTCGGTATAATCCCCATATCCAAAAGTCTGCAGCGCAGGGTCCCCTCTCCGCCGACTTTCGTGATGAGAGCATCTTTGTGCAAAGGTATATTGCTGAGCGTCATATCGTTACTCCTCTGGCATATGTTTTTATGGAGGTTAGTGTGTGCTAACTTTGTGGTTAGTATAAACTAACTATATGACGTTGTCAATCAAAATCAGACAAAAATAAGCGATTTATCATATTGCGGATAAATGCCTGATAAACACGCATGGTTATTGGAAGAATTATCACATCCGGCCGGCATGTACGATTGAAATAGTACACGCAGCGGTGATATAATAATACAAAACCATGTGGGCTGGTGATAGATTGCTCTACGTTAAGACACCCGATGAGGCGCTCCAGATTATAAACGATGAATTCTCGGACGGGCTTCCGGGTGAGTTCATACACATATCCGACGCATCAGGCAGGATTCTTGCCGCCGATATAACCGCGGCGGAGTATGTCCCGGACTTCAACAGATCGACTGTTGACGGATACGCTCTTAAAGCGAGTGAAACATTTGGTTCGTCGGATAGTATACCGGCAATATTGCCGCTAGCCGGTGAAATTAAGATGGGCGATGCGGCGCCGTCATCACTGGCGTCCGGCACCTGTATGTCTGTACCCACCGGCGGCGAAGTGCCGGTGGGCGCCGACAGTGTGGTGATGCTCGAATACGTTGAGAATTACGGTGACGGTACCATCGGTGTGACAAAGCCCGTCGCGCCCGGTGAGAGCATCATCTTCCGGGGCGACGATGTGAAGCCCGGTGACCTCCTGCTCAAGGCGGGATACAGGCTGCGCCCTCATGATATCGGTGCGCTGGCAGCATTAGGCATCAGCCGTGCCTTTGTCCGCATCAGGCCTGTCGTCGGTATTATATCAACAGGAGACGAGCTTGTGGACTGCTCGGAAAAGCCGGAGAAAGGCCAGATCCGCGACGTTAATTCGCTTCTTCTGTCATCAGCCGTTGAGCAGATGGGCTGTAAACCAAAGTCATACGGCATTATCCGGGACGACATCGCGCTCCTTGAAGCGGCGGCGGTCCGGGCAGTAAACGAATGTGACGTCGTCCTGATCTCCGGCGGCAGCTCCGTCGGCACGAAGGACGCGACGGCGCGGGTAATCGCATCGAACGGGCGTATTTTATTCCACGGCATTGCCATGAAGCCCGGCAAGCCGACGATCCTCGGTATTATCAATGAAAAGCCGGTTTTCGGGTTACCGGGGCATCCTGTGGCGGCGCACTTTGTCTGTCAGCTTTTTCTGCGTCCGCTCATAGCACGGCTGCAGGGCACCGTATACCGCGCACGCACGATTTCGGCAGGACTGGGCATAGCGATTTCATCAAATCACGGCCGTGCCGAATATATCGGTGTCCGGCTTGAAGACGCTTCAGATCATCCGACCGCGCACCCTGTACACGGGAAATCGGGGCTCATCACCAGCCTTTCTGGCACAGACGGTTTCATATGTATTCCCCGGGACTGCGAAGGTCTGCCGAAAAGTGCCGCTGTCACCGTCACCCTTTGGGATTAAGATCAGAAAGGAAAAAGAGAAGAGATGGGTTTTGAATATCTGACAAATATCCCGCTGGACAAAGCGCGGGAGGACTATATATCACTGCTGGAGAAAAACGGTATGACCCCATCCGGCGAAATGATTCGCGTACAGGATTCGGCAGGCCGGATTACAGCGGGCCCTGTTTATGCGCGCCTGAGCTCGCCGCACTACAACGCCAGCGCCATGGACGGGATTGCCCTTGACGCCGGTCTGACCTACGGCGCCACTGAAACAACGCCTGTTGTGCTGAGGAAAGACCAGTTTATCCCCGTAGACACCGGGGACCCGCTTCCCGATGGGTGTGATACAGTCGTGATGATTGAGGATGTGATTGAAGAGAAAGACGGCGTGCGCCTTTATCATGCGGCGGCGCCGTGGCAGCATGTCCGCCAGATCGGGGAGGATATCTGCGCCGGGGACATGCTGCTGCCGTCTTATTCCGAAATCAGCCCGTCGGCCATCGGTGCGTTGATTGCCGGCGGTATTCATGAACTCAGCGTTATAAAAAAACCGGTCGTTGGCATTATCCCCACGGGCGATGAAATCGTCCCGCCGACGCCCGAACCGGTGCAGGGTGAGATTCCGGAGTTCAATTCGGCGATATTTTCCGGCATGCTCCGTCAATGGGGCGCCGAGCCTGTCGTTTACCCGATTGTTAAGGACGATCTGACCCAAATCAAAAACGCGCTGGCATCAGCGCTGCAGGCGTGTGACGTTGTGCTCCTGAACGCCGGCTCCTCAGCCGGCCGGGAAGATTACAGCACACAGGCAATCAGCGAGATCGGCGAGGTTCTGTATCACGGCATTGCCATCAAACCGGGCAAGCCGGCCATACTCGGCGCAATGGGCGGGAAGCCGATTCTCGGCATTCCGGGCTACCCGGTCTCCGGTATCATCGTTATTGGGGAGCTGCTCCGCCCGATCATTGAGATTCTGACGAAAAAAAGACCCCACGATATTCACTACGAGGAGGCAGTCCTTTCCAAAGCTGTCGTCTCCTCCTTAAAATACGAAGAATTTGTCCGGGTCCGCCTGGGATATGTCCAGGATCGCTTGATCGCCTCGCCTTTAAGCAGGGGCAGCGGCGTTGTCAGCTCCTTTATGAAGGCGGACGGTATTCTGAATATCCCCCAGGGGCTGGAGGGTTATGAGAGCGGCGCCGCCGTCAAGGTCCGGCTCCTGCGGCCTGCGGCCGAGCTGAAGAGCAATCTTGTAGCAATCGGCAGTCACGATCCGCTCCTGGATGAAGTCTCCGACATCATGCGCACCTTCTGGTGCGATACCTCCATGAGCTCTACCCATGTGGGCAGTATGGGGGGTATTATGTCCGTGCGGCGCGGCGAGGCGCATGTGGCGGGGACCCATCTGCTGGATGAAAAAACCGGTGGATATAACACTGCGTTTATCATGAAATATTTTCCCAACGGCGGTGTGCGCCTGGTGGAATGCGTCCGGCGCTCCCAGGGGCTTATGGTGGCGAAGGGAAATCCCAAAAAGCTGCAGGGTATTGCCGATCTCACCACGCCCGGACTCCGTTACGTCAATCGCCAGAAGGGCTCCGGTACGCGTGTTTTGTGTGATTATCTCTGTAAAAAGGAGAATATAGAAACATCGGCTGTCTACGGTTACGAGCGGGAGGAATATACCCATACCGCCGTGGCGGCGCTGATTGCCGGAGATTCCGCCGACGCCGGTCTGGGCATCTATTCTGCCGCGAAGCTTTACGACCTGGACTTCATCCCCATTTGCGACGAGCAGTACGACCTGCTGGTGCCTGACTACGCATGGGACACGCTTTTACTAAATCGCCTGTTGGAAGTGCTGAAGAGCGATGCTTTCCGGAAAAGGCTGCTGCGGCTTGGGGGATACTCAATTGACAGCCCCGGAACTGTCCGGGAGCGGTTCTGATATGGAGAGGTATGACGTTGTCGTTATCGGCGGCGGACTTTTGGGCTGCTTCACGCTGCGCGCCCTGACGCGGTACCGTCTGAAAACAGCGCTGCTGGAAGCGCGGGAGGATGTCTGCACCGGCATCAGCCGGGCCAACACCGCCATCATTTACAGCGGCTGCGACACGAAGCCCGGCTCGCTGAAGAGCGGTATGTGCGTGCGCGCCGCACAGTCATTCGATGATTTATGTCGGGAGCTGGGCGTCCGCTATTCACGCTGCGGCTCACTGATGATCAGCTTCGGACCGAGCGGCGACAAGACCCTGCGCAAAAAAATGGCCCAGGGGCTTGAGAACGGCGTCCAGGGCTTGAAGCTGCTCACCGGGGCTGAGGTTCTCGAGCTGGAGCCCAATCTCAGCCCGGAGGTGACAACGGGGCTCTACGCACCGGATGCCGGAACTGTCAACCCCTGGGAGTTGGGTATAGCCGCCGCAGAGAACGCTGTGAGTAACGGAGCGGTATTTCATTTCAATACGACAGTTGACCGCATTGAAAAAACCGGCGGCGGCTATACCATCAGCGCCGGCGGCAGAACGTTTTTCGCGGGAGGCGTTATTAACTGCGCCGGTCTTTATGCCGGCGATGTCCATGATATGGTCTCCGAGCCGTCGGTGCGGGTTTTCCCCGACGCCGGCGATTATTATATTCTGGACACAAAGACGTCCGGCATGATTCACCATGTGGTTTTCCATGAGCCGGAAGAGAAGGGCAAGGGGCTGACCATAGTCCCGACGGTGGACGGAAATATCCTGCTGGGGCCGTCCAGGGTCGCCGCCGATGACGGAAAAGATGCGTTTCCCACGTCAGCGGAGGGGCTCGAATGGCTGAGGGAGCTTGCCGGCGCAGTGATCCCGGCGCTGCCGCTCTCCCACATCATCCGATCTTTTGCCACGCTGCGACCCAATCCCTTTTATGTGCGCCGCTCGCCGGATACGGGCGACTTTATACGGGAGGATAAAAGCATCTCCGATTTCGTACTCCACGAATCCGAAAGCGAGCCAAATTTTTTAAGCTTTATCGGTGTTAAAACACCGGGACTCACCTGTTCAAACGAGCTGGGCCAACACGCGGCGGGTCGTATGGCGGCGCTTCTCGGCGCGGCGGAGAACAGCGGGTTTAACCCCGTCAATCCCGCGCCCCTGCGTCTGAACAACCTGTCCTTTGAAGAGCGCGCGGGTATTGTGCGTCAAAACCCCGCTTACGGAAATATTGTCTGCCGGTGCCGCAGAATCTCCGAGGGAGAGATTGTTGACAGCATTCACAGAAATCCGGGCGCCGTGACACTTGACGGCGTCAAGCGCCGGACGGGTGCCGGCTCCGGCCGCGGCCAGGGGGGGTTCTGCACCCAGAGGATCATTGAGATCCTTGCCCGGGAGCTGGGCATTTCACCGGACCTGGTGTACAAAGGCGCACCCGGCTCCTATATGATCGGCGGTGACGTTACATGACGCGTCAGGACATCGTTGTCATCGGAGGCGGCCCTGCCGGCATGGCGGCTGCTCTCGCGGCGAAGGAGAGCGGCGTGCCGGACATCCTGCTCGTCGAACGCTCGAAAGCCCTCGGTGGCATCCCGAACCAGTGCATCCACACCGGCTTCGGCCTTCATTATTTTGGTGAGGAGCTGACCGGTCAGGAATACACGGAGAGATTCAGAAGTATGACTGAAGCCTCAGGTATTCACGTATTGACGGGTACAGCCGTCACCGGCCTTTCCCCGGACGGAGTCATTGAGCTGAGCGGAGCAAAATGCGGATTGCGGCGGATAGAGGCGAAAGCTGTTATCCTGGCCACGGGCTGCCGGGAGCGGCCTGTGGGCGCGCTGCCCGTGGCCGGTACGCGCCCCTCCGGCATTTTCACCGCCGGCGCGGCGCAGAAGCTGGTCAATTTGGGTGGGTATGACATCGGCAGCCGGTTCGTCATACTGGGTTCGGGCGACGTGGGCATGATTATGGCGCGCCGGCTGAAGCTTCTGTATAAAGACGTTGTCGCCGTCATCGAAAAAGAGGAGAGCTGCGGTGGGCTTCTCAGAAACAGGATCGACTGTCTTGACCGGTATCATATTCCGCTCCGGACGCGCTGTACGGTCAGCCGCGTCCACGGCAGCGCCCGGATCACGGGCGTGACCGTTCTGGATCTGTCCGACGGGCGAGAGGAATTTATTGCCTGTGATACGCTCATTACATCCGTTGGGCTCATCCCGGAGCGGGAGCTCTCCGAGGAAGCTTCCGGCGGCGGTGTGCTTCCGCACTGGCTGTTTTTATGCGGAAACGCCTGCTACGTCCATGATACTGTGGACGATGTGACGATTGAATCCGAACGCGTCGGCAAAATCGCCGCGGAATATGTCCTGAGCGGTACTGTCGCAGATGCACCGGCTTCAGTAAAAACAAACGTCGTAAAAAAAGATACTGCCGGTCAGGCCGTCTGCACCGCCTGCCCCAAGGGCTGCCCGCTTGTTCATACGGAAACGGGCTGGACCGGCGCGCTCTGCGGGAGGAAAGACCCGGTTGTGTCAATCACCGGTTAAACGGAAACTATCTGAACATATGACAAAGAATCTCCGGGTGATCTTAAGCCGACCCAACGGCCGAAGATTAACCGGAGATTCTCCATTTTTTCGGAATAATTGTGTTTACTTGATAAATCCGTCTGCTCCGGTTAATCGTCCGGATACAAATCCTTCATGACCTTATCCAGTTCTCCGATGCGCTCAAGCGCTTCGCGCTTGGGGACCCCGTCGCTGACGTTCCAGTCCAGGGCAGCATAGAAATTGTCGGCCAGCTGCTCGGTGTCGATGGTGACGCCGGTGTTCGGCCCCTCCTGAAGCGGCGGGTCGCCGACGATACGGCCGGAGATTTCAAAATCGCGCCGCCGCAGGCCTTCGCGCAGATTAAAGGCGTGGCGCATGGTGAAGGAACGGAGGCCCAGCTTTCTGATATCCTCCTGGCTGTATTCAAAGCCGGTAATGGCAGTAAGGTACTTGGCAATCGCCCCGGGCGGGAGGCCGAAGTCTCCGAACACGCAGAAGCCGGCGGCGTTGGTGAGTTCAGCGCCGATAACGCCCTCCACATCCCGTTCGCCGGTACCGGTATAATTGTACTTTACTTCCGGGGGTTCGCTGCCATACATGATCCCCAATCCGCCTTTGACATGGCGGCCGGGTGTGGGGTCATACTTGTATGTGCGCGCAAGGCCCGGCGCAAAACGCGGGTCATGCTGCGGGATTTCGATGCCGGCGGCGACGACGAGAGCCTCAAAGCCTTTGCCGAAATGCTTCGCGGCACCGAGAGAACCCTTGGAGAGTATTTTGCCGATACCCTCATGCTTGCAGATCTGCTCCGTCATTTGGATGATGGCGTCGGCGTTGCCCCATTTGAGGTCGATGCCATCCAGCTCCTCCGCTGAGAAAACGCCGTTTGAATAGTTTTCCATGCACCAGGCGATGGTTCCGCCCATGGAGATGGTGTCAAAGCCATATTCATTGCACAGCCAGTTGCATTTATTGACGGCTTCGGCGCTGCTGTTGAGCAGCTGGCTGCCGAACATGCCCTGGGTCTCGTATTCGGGTCGCGAGGTCTCCTCCAGGGGCCACTTGCCCTCGTCAACGGAATAGATGGCGCCGCAGCCGATGGAGCAGGCGTTGCAGGCGTATTTTTTCTTTTTGAAGCGCGCATCCATTTCCTGTGCCGTCACAGGTTTAATCTGTTCTTCCGTTATATCAAGGGGAGAGCCCGCCCAGTTTTTTACCGAGGTGTCCCCGGCATAGATGGAAGACTCGTACGAGCCGCCGGTGCCGTGGTTGGTGAACATGTTGTAGACAGGCGCCACCGGGCCTTCTCTTTCCCACTTGATTGTTTCCTTATTCAGAGCCATGACCGCCTCCCGGTCCTTTGGCTCGACTTTGAAGTCACCGCGGACCACGAGCGCCTTCAGCTTTTTGGAGCCCATCACGGCGCCGGAGCCGCCGCGCCCGGCAGCCCGGTTGGGGTCGGTCATAACGGCAGCCATATTGGATAGATTTTCGCCGGCGGGGCCGATGAGGGAGATGCCGACCCGGGAGTCGCCAAGCTCCTCCTTTATGAGCCGCTCTGTCTCAGACGTCGTTTTTCCCCAGAGAGCGGAGGCGTCCCGCAGCTCGGCCTTGCCGTTGTCCACGAAGATGTATACGGGTTTTTCGCTGATGCCATTAACAAAAACACCGTCAAAACCGGACTTTTTCATCAGCGGCCCGAAGTGGCCGCCTGAATTGGCGTCGTTCCAGCCGCCGGTGACGGGGGATTTGCTCACGACAGTATAGCGTCCGCCGAGAAACGCTCCTGTTCCGTTTACCGGCCCCGAAATAAAGCCGACCATACTCTCCCGGGAGAAAGCATCGGCATTGGCCGGCATCTCGTCATAGAGAATTTTTGCGCCCAGAGACGGGCCTCCGATAAAGTTTTTTGCCGTCGCCTCGTCCAGCGCCCTGACCTCAATCGTCCTTGATGTCAGATCAACAAAA
>CAZVLO010000046.1:0-7278 GCA_964628265.1 uncultured Papillibacter sp. | reverse complement strand
GCCGTATTGAACTGAAGACGTAGCATAAACAATAAAAGAATCATCCACGCCGGAATCTTTAAGAATTTCGTTTTTCGTAACTCTAGCATAAGGGTCGGAGATTGTTCCGTGCGTATATCCCTCGTCCGGGCTAAACGCACACACCTCCATTTTACTATGATACTAACATTTAGCTGCGGTAATATCAATCTGGATTATTATGCAGACAATTTTTGAATTATCGGTTCAGCAACACTGCCTCTTATCCAAGCTCCAGAGGGATATCTTCCCACTGACCGCCAAGGAGATCAAACTCCAAAAAACGCCCGTGGAGCTGCCCGGGGCGGCCCAGCAGTAGCTTTACCGTCTCAGCCGACTGGACAGACGCCGCGGCCGATGCTGTAAAGCAGAGGTTTCCCGTTGAAATGCCCGTCTCCCCGCTCCAGAGGAAATCGGCGGGTGCGTCATCAGGCATCAGGACAAAGACGCGTCCGCGCCAGCCGGAGATCGCGCCGCTGACAAACGGGATTTTCAGCTTTCGGGCGGCATGGGCCAGAATGACGCGGGATGGCCCGTTGTCCAAAGCGTCCACGACGACGTCGTGACCTGAGATCAGCTCTTCCGCATTCGCTTCGCTTATAAAAGCGCTCACCGGCTGAACCGCCACATTCGGATTGACCAGCTGCATCCGCTCCTGTGCGCATATGGGCTTTGGTTGCCCCAGAGTCTCCATATTGGAAAGCAGCTGCCTGTTCAAATTTGAGGCCGCGAACACATCGCCGTCCACAACCGTAAGGTGCCCCACGCCGATGCGCCCCAGAAACTCGATAATATATCCGCCTAACCCGCCGCAGCCCGCGACCAGGACGCGCTTCCCCGCAAGGATTTCCTGTTCCGCTTCCGATATCGCCGGATGATTTCTTTCGTAACGCGCCATATGAATCATCTCCTTACACAAAAGGAGCCATGAGGCTCCTTTTGTTTTGAGTTTATCCGCCCAGAATCTTGTACAGAACGCGCACTTTATCACCGTCCTGCAGGACGGTTTCCCACTGGGCCGGCTTGCTGTTGACGAGAAAAATAAAGCTGTTTTTAACATCCTCGCTCAAAATCATTCCCACTTCCTTTTGAGAGGCGGAAATAAGGCCGTCAACGGTGGTACCCTCCGGGAGTACGTAAGCTCCGTCCCGCATATCGCCAACGAGATCGCGGACGCTGTATTTAACAGTGATGTTCATATTCACGAATCCTTTCCGTACAGGTCTTCAATGACGCACTCCAGGCCGCCGAGCTTTTCAAGGAATTCCCTCGAAGGAACGCCGGTCTCCACGTCCCAGCCCAGCGCTTTGTAGAAATTATCCGCCATCTTCTCATTATCGACGGTGATACCGGAAAGCGGCCCCTTCGTCATGGGTGGTTTGCCCACCATTCGCCCGGATATGTCAAAATCCTTCCGCCGGAAGCCCTCCCGCAGATTAAAGGCACTTCTGATGGTGAACGCGCGCAGACCAAGCTTTGTGAATTCCTCCGGCGTATATCCGTAGCCGGTGACGGCTTCGGCATATTTGTATCTGGCGCCGGGCCCCAAAAGGAAGCCGCCGAAGCTGCAGAAGCCGGACAGGTTGTTGAACTCCCACTCCTCAAGCCCCGCCTTGTCACGTTCCCCGGTATTGGAATAGTCATATTTGACGTCCGGCGGTTGATGCCCGTAGGGGACGCCCAGACCGCCCTTGACGTGCCGGCCCGGTGTCGGGTCGTACTGGTAGGTGCGCGCCAGGCCGGGATTGTACCGTGAGCCGTGCATGGGAATTTCAATGCCGCTGGCCGTGACCAGGTACTCATGCCCCTTGCCTAAGTAATCGGCCGCGCCCCGGGATGCCTTGTTCAGCGCCACACCAATGCCCGAATAATCGCATATGCGCTTTGTTATGGCGATAATGGCGTTTGAATCGCCCCACCTCAGATCAATACCGTCCAGCTCATCAATGGTGAATAAGCCCTTTTCATAACACTCCATCAGCCAGGCGATTGTCCCGCCGAAGGACAGGACATCGTAGCCGTATTCGTTGCAGTACCAGTTGCATATAACTGCCGTGTCGGCGTCGCCGTTTAACAGCATGCTGCCGAAGGTACCCAGGGATTCATACTCGGGCCGGCTTCCTTTAATGTCATATTCCTCGTTCTTGACATGATATATGGCGCCGCACTGGACGGGGCACGCGTGGCAGCCACTCTTGCCTGTCTTGTATTTCGGGTCCATAATGGCACCGGTAAGATTTTTTACCTGTTCCTCTGTCATTTCGTCGGGTGTACCAAGCCAGTTTTTTATGCCGGCGTCAGAAAGATAAACGCTGGAATCATAATCTGAGGAGGTTCCCGTTACCCTGAATTTTCCCACAGGTACGGCGCCGCGGCCATTGGCGTGGTCATTCCACTCCTTGTTGAGAGCCGCAATCCGTTCCTCATCATAAATAGGGACTGTCTGTGCTCCCCGGGCCACAACACCCTTTAATCGCTTGGAGCCGATCACAGCACCCGGGCCGCCTCTGGCAGCGCCCCGATGGCAGTCTGTGATAACTGCTGCCATGTTGGACAGGTGCTCTCCGCCCGGCCCGATCAGCGCGGTGGAAATACGTGTATCACCAAGCTCTGCCTTAATGGCGGCATCCGTCTCCGATACCGTTTTACCCCACAAGTGCCCGGCGTCACGGAATTCCGCTTTTCCGTCATCCAGCAGGATATAAACAGGCTTGTCTGAGATACCCTTAACAAAAAGCCCGTCAAAACCGGCTTTGCGCATAGAGGGACCGAAGCTGCCGCCGGCAGAAGCGTCGTTCCAACCGTTTGTCACGGGCGATTTGCATACGACAGAATAGCGGCCGCCCATAAAAGCCTTCGTGGCGTTCATCGGGCCGGAAATAAAGCCAACGACGCTTTCCGGAGCAAAGACCGGCGTTTTCGCAGGCATCAGTTCATAGAGATACCGGGCACCCAAAGCGTCCCCGCCGAAGTAGTACCTTGCCCATTCGGGATCAAGGTCCTTGACTTCAAAGGTTCTATCCGTCAGATCTGCAATCAGTATTTTGCCGGTATAGCCATGCATATTGGTCACCCCTGCTTTACGATTATTTATCCTATAAAATAAAAATAACATACAGAGGGTGTTGTTTCAACTGTGTTTATTCCGAGAAAAGCGCGTATATTTCAGATATTTGAACAACACAGAGCCCGGGTTTTATCCGGGCTCTGAAAATGACAACGCTTACGATATTACAATGTTTCGCGGGCCAGGTAGCGCCGCAACTCCGGGTCCTCCGGCTGGTTCAGCACCTCGTCAAAGCTTCCCGACCGGATGATTTTACCCTTATCCATAAAGTGAATTCTGTTGCAGAGACTGCGGACATGCGCCAGCTGGTGGCTGATAATCAGCCATGTTACGGGCGCTTCCTTCTGAATACGGTGTATCTCTTCTTCAAAAAGCTCCACACTGTCCGGGTCGAGACTGGAGAGGCTCTCGTCAATGATGATGAGCTTCGGCCTGAAAAGCATGGCCCGGGCGAGGGACAGCTTTTGCTGCTGGCCTGAGGAGAGTCCGCGAGCCGGGTCCTTCTTTTTATCCAGCAGCCCGCATAGCTCCAGCAGCCGGTCCGCTTCGTGCCGGTCGGGTGTCATACGCCGCAGCTTCAGCGGAAAAATGAGATTTTGGTATACGCTGTCATGCAGCATATATGGCTTTTGGGTCGCCATCGTCATATCACGGTCGTCAAGCCCGCTAAAATCAATATCACGGCGCTGGGCCGGAATTGTCCCCATGATCAGCTTCGCCAGCGTTGTCTTGCCGCAGCCGTTGGGCCCGATGAGGCCGTGCACAAGACCATCCTCAAAGACCTTGTCCCGGATATCAATGCTAAGGCCGTCAAAGCTCTTTAGCAGCTCAATAATTCTCATCGTAGGATACCTGCTTCCTGAGGCGGTCGGCAACCGTCTGAAGGATGAATGCCATGACCAGAAGAATGATGCCGAGGGCAATACCGTCTGTAAATATCCCCGCGCTTTTCAATGTTGATATGGCGGTTGTCATCGTTCTTGTGCTGTTTTTGATATTACCGCCCACCATGAGCACAGCGCCGACTTCACTTATGGAGCGTCCGAACCCGGTTACGACGGCAAAATACATTTCGTTCCGCATTTCCCGTAGGAGCAGTCTGTTGGTCTGGCTCCTGTTCGCGCCCATATTTTTCGCGAACATTCGGATAGCCGGTGCGATACGCTCGGCGTTGGTGAACACCATTCCGCAGATAATCGGCGAGATGATAATGACCTGTGCCACGACCATACCCTGTATCGTAAAGAGCCAGTTCAAAAAGCCGAGAGGGCCGCGGCGCATGAGCAGCATGTATGTGATAAGGCCCACCACGACGGAAGGCATACCCATCAGCGTCCTGTTCACGCGGACGATGAATCGCTTGCCGGGGAACTTATGGCGTTCAAGCCATAAGCCCGCGGTAATACCTAAAATGGATGAAATGATCGTGGAAGCAAAGGACATGATGATCGTCACGCGAACGGAATCAAATGTCCCGATCTGACCGAAAAAGTCTGAAAACAAATCTCACACCTCCATCAGGGTTACCGGCGCGGCCATCGGGGTTTTGCTGATTATCCCGCGTTTGGCGTAAACAGCGCGCCGCCGAATTCCTCAACGCCGAACTGACCGATCAGCTGCTGAATCTTATCGGAGCAGATCCATTCGATGAAGGCGCTCGCCGCCGCGTTGTTGACATCAGGATACTTTTCGGGATTGACGGCAATGACGCCGTATTGGTTCAGCAGATTTTTATCGCCTTCGCATATGATTTCAAGGCTGACATCAAGCTCGGCGTTTTTCTTTGTGGAAAGCCAAGTGCCGCGGTCGGTCAGGCAGTAACCCTGCTTTTCGTCGGCCATCATAATCGTGTCGCCCATGCCTGCGCCGGCAGACAGGTAGTTCGGGTTGCTCTCATAATCGAGTTCAAGTGCCTTCCAGACAGACAGCTCCTTCGTGTGGGTTCCGGAATCGTCGCCTCTGGAAACGAAGGTTAAAGAGTCGTTGAGAATCTGAGTAAATACGGTCTCAATATTATCCGTGTAAGCAATCGGTCCGTCTTTCGGCCCGACAATGACAAAATCGTTGTACATAACCTGAAACCGCTCAACACCGTAGCCTTCGGCCACAAAAGTCTCTTCCTTTGCTTTGGCATGGACAAGGACGATATCCACCTCACCGTCCATACCCAGCTGCAGTGCCTCACCGGTACCAACAGATGTCCACTGGAGCTCCCAGCCCGTATCTTCCAGGAAAACCGGCGCCAGATAATCAAGGAGTCCAGTGTTGTCGGTGCTGGTGGTTGTCGCCATGAGAAGTGTGCCCTTCTTTGCGGCGGGCTCATTGCTCGGGGCCGGGGCGGCTTCCGACGGGGATGGTGAAGACACGGCCGGTGTCTCGGCAGGTACTTCTGTCTTGCCGCAGCCAGCGAGCATTGACAGCAGCATCAGGGCTGCCATCAGGAAAATAAGAATTTTTTTCATTTTTCTCTCCTTAAGTTAGCTGTTATTATCTCAAAACAAGCGCCGCGGCTGTATGGGGCAGACCGTCGGCACCCTGTCTGAAACATAAAAAAGACCCCCCGAAATCAGACAATGCGTGCAGCCGCAAAATAAACGGCTGCACCGGACTGACAAGGTCCGGCATTCGTCAACTGATTTCGGAGAGTGGCTCGTCCACCGCTCCCGCGATGTATATGGATGTCTCTGTTTGATTTATTTCTGCTTCGGGGAATCCATATGATTATAAGAAAATAACGCGTTTATGTCAACACCGATATTGACAGAGTTCTACATATTAACGGTACGATTGTATCATATAGCTGTTTATCATAACATCGGGCAGTAATCTCACGGGCAGCTGAGGATTCCCTCCGACCAGAGGCACGCCCCGCAGGTCGGCAGCTGATTTCCAAGGCAGTCGGCTTTATTGTCGTCCCTGTTATCACAGCCGCCGCAGCTTAAGCAGGGTGAAAACTCAAAGCCCCGAACACGGCGCCGGAAATCGGTGTATTCCGTATTGCGCCATATATCGTCAAGCCCTTCGTTTTTAACATTCCCGAAGGCGTGGTGGTAGACAACCCGCCGGCTGCCGTCCAGATATGTGGCCGCGCTGTGTAAAAGCGCCATGCAGGGGCTGACATCGCCGTCAAAGCGGACAAAGGCGTTGCCCTCCTCCACAAACCGGCAGTACTTCCTGCGGCGCATCAATGAGCTTCCGCTGAGCTTAAGATTTGCGTCGGCGTTCATAAGGCCCACAAGGCCGTCCTTCACCTCCGGCAGGCGAAAATCCATCATCGGCAGGTTGATCGACGGGCGGCCGCCGCCGCCATCCTGCGCCAGCAGCTCCAGGCTGATAATCCTGTTATACAGACCGTTCTGATATGAAGCTTCATCCGTGGGCATGACATTTGAGATATTGACGTCGTTGACCTGGTTTTCAGCTGCGAAACGCGCCAGCTCCCGGAGCTGACCGGCGTTGCTTTTCATTGCAACAAACGCCAGACCCAGCCGTACCGCGCAGTCTTCCCGTCCTGACCGCTCGATATTGAAGCCGGCAATGTTCTTCCTGATCAGCGTGAAATTGCTGTTTTGCCGGATGTTTTCGTAGCCGTCGGGCTCGAAGGAATCCACGGAGACCCAGAGCTCGGAAAGCCCCGCGTCGAGAAGCGCCGACGCAGTGGGCTGCGTCAGCATTGTTCCGTTCGTCAGCAGTCCGACCTTTTTGCTTCTCGCCGCCGCGGCACTGATCATATAGAGGATATCCTCATGGAAGAGCGGCTCGCCCATTCCGCCGAAGAACACTGTCCCGACGCTTTCGGGCATCGTTTCCATTGCATTGTCGAAAACAGAACGCGTCATGTCGCCGAAGGTCTCGCCGATCCACGTCTTGCGAAAGCACATCGTGCAGTTCAGATTGCAGCGCGATGTGGGTTCGATATACAGTTTTTGAAGTATATCCGTCATAGGCTCACAAACCCGGCGCTTTTCTACAACATCATTAGGCCACCATTCGAAGAGCCCCTACGGCCTTATATGCCTCTAATCATGTCATTTTAAAGGATGATTTGCTCAGCAAGGAAATATCACTTGTAATTTGTTATACCCCAGTGCTTTGTTATAGTCAAGACTCAGGATATAAATCGCTTATCAAGAAATCCAGACCGCCTATTTTTTCCAGCGTTTCCCTTGATGGGATGCCGGTCTCGGTATCCC
>CAZVLO010000045.1:22688-23965 GCA_964628265.1 uncultured Papillibacter sp. | reverse complement strand
GCTACTCGTCCTACGGCAATCAGATCGGACTGGCGACGGGGCTTGTCCATGAGATTTATCACCCCGGCTATATTGCCAAGCGCATGGAAGTCGGCGCTGTGGTCGGCGCCGTTAAAGCGGAAAATGTCGTCCGGCTGACACCGTCGCCCGGCGATAAGGTCATCCTGCTGGGCGGCCGAACAGGCCGGGACGGTATCGGCGGGGCCACAGGCTCGTCAAAAACACACAATGACGCATCCCTTGTCACTATGGCGTCGGAGGTCCAGAAGGGCAACGCACCGGAGGAACGCAAAATCCAACGTCTTTTCCTTGACCCCGGCGTCACGAAAATGATAAAACGGTGCAACGATTTCGGCGCGGGCGGTGTTTCGGTCGCCATAGGCGAACTGGCCGACGGGCTGGATATCAACCTTTCCCTTGTCAGAAAGAAATACGAGGGCCTGGACGCCACGGAGCTGGCCATATCGGAATCGCAGGAACGCATGGCCGTCGTCGTTGCACCGGAAAATGTTGATGTCTTCATTGATAAAGCATCCGGCGAAAATCTGGAAGCCTATGTGGTCGCTGAAATCACCGAAACTCCGCGAATGGTTATGCGCTATAAGGATACCGTCGTGGCCGACCTGAGCCGCGAATTCCTCTCCTCCAACGGCGCTGTGAAGAAGACCGGCGCCAGGGTGCCGCTGCTGAATAAAGCGTATGCCCACTGCGTATCGGGTTCCTTTACGGACAGGCTCCGCACCCTGGCGGGTGACCTGCGGTTTTGCTCCCAGCGGGGCCTGACGGAGCGGTTTGACAGCTCCATCGGTGCCGGGAGCGTGCTGCAGCCTTACGGGGGCAAAACACAGCGGACGCCGGCACAGGTCATGGCTGCGCTCCTGCCGGTGCAGAACGGCACGACCACAACCTGCTCCGTCATGGCCTTCGGCTTCGATCCCTATCTGTCCTCCGTCAATTCGTATGAAGGCGCTAAATTTGCCGTCATCACCTCGGTGGCCAAGCTTGTGGCCGCCGGATGTGATCCCGACGACGTGTACCTTACCTTCCAGGAATATTTCGAGCGCCTGCAGCGTGATGCACTGCGCTGGGGTAAGCCGCTGTCGGCACTTCTGGGCGCGCTTGAGGCGCAGCTGGATCTGGAACTTGCCGCCATCGGCGGAAAGGACAGTATGTCCGGCTCCTTCAACGATCTGGACGTGCCGCCGACGCTCATATCCTTTGCGGTTGCGCCCTGCGACGCACGTTTTATCATTTCACCCGAATTCAAAAACCCCGGG
>CAZVLO010000045.1:20899-22582 GCA_964628265.1 uncultured Papillibacter sp. | reverse complement strand
ACCCCGGGAATTCTGTCGTTCTTTTTAATACAGGCGGCACACTGCCCGAGACAAAAAATGTCTGGCGGCGCGTCCGCGACCTCATCAGATCGGGCGCCGTCGTCTCCGCATGGGCTGTTACGGAAGGCGGCACGGCGGAAGGTATTTTTAAAATGGCCCTGGGCAACCGCCTCGGCGTTGCCGTTGTCAGTTCGATCGATGACAGCCTGCTCTTTGATACGCCCGCCGGGTCTATTATCGCCGAAGTCACACAGCCCGTACCGGATGCGAAGCTGATCGGTGAGGTCACTTCCTCCCCCGAAATAACATATAAATCCGAAACAGTCGCACTAACGGAGCTGGACGCGCTCTGGGACGGCTGCCTTGAAAATATATTCCCGACAAAAGCGGCTGTGAATGACAGCGCTGAAGCCGTCAGCTTTCATACGCGCCCGACTGTCAGGGCGGTCAGCCGGTTTGCAAAGCCACGGGCCGTCATCACAGCATTCCCGGGGACAAATTGCGAGCTGGACACAGCGCGGGCCGTTAAAAATGCCGGCGGCGCTCCGGAGATACAAATTGTCAGAAACCTCACACCGCAGCTTCTTGAGGAATCGATTGAGGCGGTTGAGGCATCAATCCGCAACAGCCAGATCATCATTATCCCCGGCGGCTTCTCCGGAGGGGACGAGCCCGACGGCTCGGCAAAATTCATAACGGCTTTTTTTCGCAATCCGCGGATTACCGACGCCGTACACGACCTGCTTCACCGCCGCGGCGGGCTGATGCTGGGCATCTGCAACGGTTTTCAGGCGCTTGTCAAGCTAGGCCTGGTGCCCTTCGGCGAGATTCGTCCGATGGACGCGGCCTGCCCGACGCTGACATTCAACCTGATCGGCCGCCATCAGGCCAAATATGTGTACACACGGGTCGCCTCCGTCAATACGCCCTGGATGAATCTGTGCAGCGTGGGCGACGTGTACGCCCTTCCCGTGTCTCACGGCGAAGGCCGCTTTGTCGCTTCAAACGAAACCCTTCAGGCGATGATAAGCAGCGGCCGGATCACGACGCAGTACTGTGACCCGACGGGAGCGGTGTCACAGAATATTCTTTTCAATCCCAACGGCTCTGTTATGGCCATCGAAGGTATAACGAGCCCCGACGGCAGGGTCTTTGGTAAGATGTGCCACACCGAACGGCATGGCGACAATGTGGCGATTAATATATACGGCGAGAAGCACCAGCCGATATTTGAAAGTGGTGTCAAATATTTCACGTAAGAGATGTAAATAATAGAAAATAACCGGCAGGAGGCCAATCATGACAGACAGAAAACTTATTGACCACGCGACAGAAGCCATGAAAAAATCGTATGCGCCCTACTCGCGATTCCCTGTCGGGGCTGCGCTGGAATGCGGAGACGGCTCCGTTTTCACCGGTAGCAAAATAGAAAACGCCGCTCTGGAGTGTACATTATGCGCCGAACGGTCGGCAATTGCCGCCGCCGTCAGCGCCGGCCACCGGAGCTTTAAGCGTATCGCCATATATGCCGAGTCCGGCAGCTATTGCTTCCCTTGCGGCACATGCCGGCAGGTTCTCTGGGAATTCGCACCCGATATTGAGGTCCTTTGTTCCCGCGCAGACGGGCGGTATGTCAGCTATCCCCTGACCGCTCTCCTACCGGAAGCGTTCAGCAAGGATATT
>CAZVLO010000045.1:19958-20889 GCA_964628265.1 uncultured Papillibacter sp. | reverse complement strand
TCCGGGAACGATAATTCTTACCATTTGTCATATAATTGTAACTTTATTGGCTTTACATGAATAACGCGGCTGCTATATAATGAAGAAGGCGATCATAGTGTCAGCCGCATCATTTTGAATATGCAGGGGAGGTCTTACAGGTGGATGAATATACTAGAAAATTTGATGTCGTGTCAAGCAGGACGGAAACCCGTGAGATTCTTTCCTCGGTCTATGAATCTTTGCGTCTTAAAGGGTATAACCCGGTTAATCAGATCGTCGGGTATATCCTGTCTGAGGATCCGACATATATAACAAACTACAACAATGCCCGCAGCCTGATCTGCCGGCTTGACAGGGACGAGCTCCTTCAGGAGCTTGTCAAGTATTATCTCGAAAAATAAACAGGCCCACCGCTTTTTTATAAAAAAGACAGCCGGACCACATAATATAGTGCCGGCTGTTTTTGTTTTGAGTGACTCGCCGTCTGCCACGGCTTCGCAAGTCCGGTTTTTCATTTGGTAATCAAATTGTTTTCTGACTGTTCCTTCCACGTTTCTATTGACAGTCAGGAAACAATGTGTTACAATTTTGTTACAATTTTTGCATGCAAGGGGAACAATATGGCTACACCTGAATCCGAAATAAAGAACGCACTAGAGTACAAAGGTCACCCGCTGAGACGGAAAGATAACTTCATATATTACGGCAGTATGTCGGACAAATATATCATTATGCTCCAGGTCACTGAAACAAAGAAAGTCAAAGACATGGACGTGGCCACAAAAGTGACTGTTCAGCTTCAGCTGACGGATCCGCAGCTAAAATCCCGCGACAGAGTTGTCAAGAAGACCGAAAAGAACAGCTTGTATACAGCCATCGATGTGGCGGCCGTATGGCTCGAACGCGCGCTCAGCTCCAAATAACAAAATGGGAAAGGAGTCGGAGAAAT
>CAZVLO010000045.1:16980-19948 GCA_964628265.1 uncultured Papillibacter sp. | reverse complement strand
AATGAGATATGTACGGAAGCTGTTGATTCTGCTGTTAACGCTGACTGTCGTTACATCAGTATTTTACATAGAAGCCGCGGCTGATAATAATATCGCATACGGCGCGGCTACCGTTCAGGCCTCTTCTCTCAACATCCGATCAGATCCTAATACGTCAAGCGCCATTAAGGCGACGGTTGACAACGGTGAAATCGTCGTCATACTTGAAAAGACAACAAGCGAGTGGTACCGCGTCAATTATCACGGTACAGAAGGCTACATCGCGTCGATGTACCTTATCAACGAGCTCACGGCCGAGAATTTTAACGCAACCGGCAAGCTCACCGGAGATGACGTGCTTTTCCGCAGCGCACCATCCACGTCGGGAGACAGGCTGGGCAGCTGCAGCTGCGATACAATTGTCGATATCATAGGCATCAACAACGGCTGGTACAAAGTTAAATTCGGTGGTGATACAGGATATATCCGCTCGGATTTTATAACGATTGTCGCCGACCCCGCGCCTGGCTCCGCCGCCACTGTTCAGGGCGCTGCCGATGTACCGGGCTCCAATGCGCCGCCGCTTTCCGATGAACAGCAATCCCAGCGGCAGGCGCTGATCAATTACGCGCTTGAATATATCGGTTACAGCTATGTATACGGCGGCTCATCTCCCTCCGTCGGCTTTGACTGCTCAGGCTTCGTCTCTTATGTTTTCCGTCAGTTCGGCTACGATATCACGAGGACAGCCTCAAGCCAATACGCTCAGGATGGTACACGCATTTCTAAATCCGAGCTCGTCCCGGGTGACCTTGTGTTCTTCTCCTCCAACGGCGGATACAGCACAACGCACGTGGGCATCTATATCGGCGATAACCAGTTTGTGCATGCCTCCTCCCCGAAAATCGGCGTCGTCATATCAAGGCTTGACAGCGCCTACTATACGAATGTCTGGTACGGCGCGAAACGCCTGCTGCCGTAATAACCGACCATAATAAACAGGCTGTGCATACACCATGTATGCACAGCCCTTTTGTTATTCGCAGGGTATATCTGCTATTATACTCAGGTGGTTTTTTCCAGAGTGCTTTCTATGAAATCCGTGATTTCTCCGACGGTTTTATAGCCGTACACGGCATCATCGGTGATGACGATGCCGAATTCCTCCTCCAGCATCATTATCATTTCGACAAGATCGAGGGAATCGGCGCCCAAGTCGCCGGCAATATCTGTTTCCCTGCTGATTTTGTCAATTTCTATCTCAAATTGTGACGCCAGAAGCTCCCTGACTTTATCGTATACCATTGTTTATGCTCCCCTTTTCCGAATTCTCAGCGCCATTCCCTGTAGGCTGGGGCCGAGTTGTTGGTAGCTCCCCCTTTTCGCTCATAAGCGACGACAATGCGGCGATTCGGCTCATTTCCTATGGAATAGGTCGTGACATTTGCCGTTTCCTGCAGCGCTGCGTGGATAACATGACGTTCATAGGAGTTCATCGGTTCAAGTGTCATGTTCCGTCTGTATTTGACAACCTTGGCCGCAACCTTTTCAGCAAGGCGCTCAAGCGCCTCATTACGGCGTTCCCTGTAGTCTTCAGCATCAATATTGACACGGACACGTCCCTCCGTGTTGTTGTTGACGACATAATTCGTCAGATGCTGTATGGCGTCGAGGGTTTCCCCGCGCCGTCCGATGAGAACGCCGGGTTCATCGCCCGTGAGGTTGACGGAGATAACGCCGTCGCTCTCCTTTATCTCCGGCTTTGCGCTGACACCCATCCGCTCAAACAGCCCTGACAGGAATTTTTCAACACGCTCCGTATTGGATACGTCGCTTTCGTATGTCACCCTGACGATTGCCGGCGTACTCTTTATCCCGAGAAATCCCGCTTTTGCGCGTTCAACGATTTCCACGGACACCTCGTCCCGCTGGAGTCCCAGCTGATCAAGCGCTGTTTGGACGGCTTCATCTTCAGTCTTACCGGATACTTCAATCGATTTCAACATCCCGGCCATCTCCTTCAACGGTTATAGAACTCTCGTTCAGGTCATAATCGGCTTGCTCTTCTTTTTCAGAAACACCTGACGCCAGGCCCTGCTCCGGCTCGCTGCCGGAACCCTCAGCGCTCTCCTCGCCGCTTTCATTAAAGCGTTCAGGATCATATGCCCTGCCCCTGGCAAAACGGCGCGTGCCGCTTTGACTGGGGTTTGTATCCCCTGCGTCAGCTTCCTTTGACTGCTTCTTCTCCCATTCGGCAGCTTTCTCCTGCTGCTCCTGTCGTTCACTTTTCTGCTGCTTTTTCTTGGAGGTGTTCGGATTGGCCTCCGTCTTGTTTTCAAGCTTCTTGCGTTCCGTCTCCAGGCGCTTTGCCTCCAGCTCCGCTTCCCTGACCCGCCGCTGCTCGTTTCTGACGGCATCCTCGGCATCCATGATTTTCGTGTAATGCTTTGTGAGAATAATATCCTGAATCATAGCTAATGCTGTGCTGACGATGATGTAAACGCCAATGGCGCCCGGCATGCTGAACGCGAAGAATACTGAGATAAGGGGCATCAGCAGCATCATTGAATTCGTGGACTGCTGCTGGCCGCCCGCTGTCGGATTTGCTTTCATGCTGACCTTGGCTGAGAAATATGAAACGATACCGGAAACAATGGGGAGAAGGAACAGCAAAAGCCCCGGCAGCCAAATTTCGACATTGCTCCAGTCCGTGCTCCATAAAAAGTTCCATTTCGGAGTGTCGCCGAGATCCATGCCTAAAAAGTTATAATCGATTGGTTTTAAGCCCTGGATGTGCTGGAATATCGGGAAGTTTTCACCTATATACTTCGCCTGATTTATCTGAGAATAAGACCCTGACGCCTGCAGCTTCTCGGGCAATAGCTTAAATATCTCACCGCCGGCTTCCAGAAAGCTCTTGGGGATATTCATCATAATCGTCAGCGGCGACCGAATGGCTGAAAAGAGCGCCAGGATGATGGGGAACGGT
>CAZVLO010000045.1:339-16970 GCA_964628265.1 uncultured Papillibacter sp. | reverse complement strand
CAGAGGCAGCCCGACATGGGGTTGATGTTTTCCTCCTTGTAGAGCTTCTGAACCTCTTCGTTATACTTCTGCTTGTTCGCCCCGTGCTTTTTTTCAAGCTCCTTCATCTTGGGCTGCAGACGGCTTGTCCGCATCATGCTCCGCTTGGACTTCATCTGGAACGGCAGCAGTATGAGCTTGACCACCAGCGCAAACAGAATAACGGCAAGACCGTAGTTCTTGGTGAACTCGTACAGGACCATCATGAGCCAGCCAAACGGTTTTGTTATGAAATCAAACATATATTCTCCAATCTCTCGAACACGAACTTAAGCTAAGGGACAGGGTCGTAGCCGCCTTTATGGAAAGGGTGGCATTTTAAAAGCCGTCTGAGAGCCAGCCAGGCGCCCTTGGCCGCGCCGAATTTTTCCAGCGCCTCCAATGCGTACGCCGAGCAGGTGGGCGTAAAACGGCAGCTTGGCTGTTTCAGTGGCGATATTTTTTGTCTGTAGAACCGGATAAGCGCGATAAGGATTTTCTTCATTGCTTATTACCGCATATACCAAGGCTGAGGCAAAGCTTCATAAAATCCGCTTCCAGCACACGATACGGCGCGTTCCGGCTTTTTGACCGGGCAACGATCACGATATCGTATCCGGTGCCGAACTTGTCCTCGTTCAGCCTGTAAATCTCTTTAAACCTGCGGCGGATTCTGTTCCGGCGAACGGCTTTTCCAAGCTTTGTGCTGACCGTCAGCCCAAGTCTGTTGACGGGACTCCTGTTTCTTCGGCAATAAACGACGGCATACGGTGATGCCGCGCTTTTGCCTTTTGAATAGAGCCGCCTGAATTCGTAGTTGTTTTTTAAGGACGTCGAAAACCTCAAGGGGCTGCACTCCTCGTCAAACAGCCATAGGGCGGTTGTCTCCCGCCCTAAAAATCAGCTTTAATTCCCTGCACAAACCATCACGCAGAGAGTTTTTCTCTGCCCCTCGCGCGGCGGCGGGCGAGAACCTTACGGCCACTTTTCGATGACATTCTTTTGCGGAAACCGTGTTCCTTGGCCCGCTGACGTTTTTTAGGCTGATATGTTCTGAGCATTTAGGCACCTCCTTGGTTACTTTACGCGGAAGCTTATTATATATTATCCCGACCCGCTGTGTCAATATCAAAAACGCGGTAGCGGCGGCAGAAAACACGGCAGCGATGAGCGTGCTCAAATATTCTTACGCTTCGTTTTTCTCACAATCGAGTATTTCGGAGCCGCCATCGGGAGCCTCATTCTGAGCTCCATCATGGGGTGAGGCGTGGCGTCAATGATCATATCCTCGGCGTTTTTGATTTCCGACGCGACAAATGAAACCGGTTCGCTGCCGGGTGTCAAAAGCTCCAGCGCGTCGCCGGCATAAAACTTGTTCCGCTGGGTTAAAACAGCGTACCCGTGATCATCACAGCTTTCAACAACAGCCATGACGTCGCAGTCGGAATCATATAAGGCGTCATCATGATATTGCCCCGGCCTTCCACATCGAAATAAAAGCCGGTGGAATACTGCCTGTGGCTCACCTTGTCAACCTCTTTCCGCCATACCGGCGGCAGGGGCATGCCTTTAAAGGCCGCGTCCAGGGCATGCCGGTAGGCGTTTGTGACAACGGCGGCATAATATGCCGACTTCATGCGCCCTTCAATTTTGAAGCTGCTGATTCCGGCTTCGAGCATGGCCGGCAGATGATCGATCATGCACAGGTCACGGGAGTTCATGATGAAGGTGCCGCCGTCCTCTGTGATTTCCAGCAGCTCGCCGGGGCGTTTTTCCTCGACAAGATGATACTTCCAGCGGCAGGGCTGGGCACATTCTCCGCTGTTGGCGTCCCGCCCCGCCAGATAGTTCGACAGCAGGCAGCGGCCTGAAAAGGAGACGCACATACTGCCGTGGACGAAGGTTTCCAGCTCAAGCTCAGGAGGTGTTTTCTCCCTGAGACGCGCAATCTCGCCGAGTGTCATCTCACGTGCGAGAACGATGCGGGACGCGCCCATATCGAAAAGCATACTGGCGCTCCCGGCATTCATGACACCCGCCTGCGTACTGATATGGATACCGAGAGAGGGGGCATATTTTTTAACGAGCGGCAGGGCGCCCAGGTCGGACAGGATAACGGCATCGGCCTTAAGACTCTCCAGCCGCTCCAGAAAAGCCGGAAGCTGATGAAGGTCCGTATCGCGCATGACGGCGTTGCATGCTACGTAGACCCTGACGCCGTACCTCCTGCAGAGGGCTGCGGCTTCCTCCATTTCGTCATCCGCGAAGTTTCCGGCCGAGGCCCGCAGCCCGAAACGTTTTCCGGCAAGATAGACGGCGTCGGCGCCGTAGGAGAGCGCCATGACGAGTCGCTCCATATCCCCCGCCGGGGCCAGCAGCTCCGCCATACGGCGGATTTCCCCGGTACCCCCGGTGCCTGCGCCGCTGTTAACCGCCATACTTGTCACTCTGGACAAACGCCTGGTGCGCATCATAATCCCTGAAGAAATTGTGTGTCCCCTGCTTATTGCGCGCGTAATAGTAATAGCTTGATTTCTGCGGGTAGAGCGCCGCACGGATGGATGCCATGCCGGGGTTGGCTATCGGGCCGGCGGGCAGACCTTCTACCGTATAAGTGTTGTAGGGACTGTCTATTTCCGTTGAAAACGCCTCGCCTGTTTCGGCAATCGCATAGTATATTGTGGCGTCGATCTGCAGCCTCTTCAGGCTGTTGCTGTTCAGGCGGTTATAGATGACGGAGGCGATCATATCGCGGTCATTGTCATCGTCTCCGGCTTCTTTCTCAATCATGGCAGCGATATTGACAATATCCCACACCGAGTAGCCCAGCTCCGCGGCGCGCGTGATATACTCTGCTTTGAACTTATCATTGAAGTTTATCAGCATCTTATTAATGACACGTATCGGCAAATCTCCCTTGTAGAACGTATAGGTATCCGGGAAGAGGAAGCCCTCCAGACGGTATTTGTCGCCCAGGGTATCCGAGTTGAGGAATTCATACTGGAAATCATGATTTGCCGCAGCGTCCCACAGTTCATCCTCCGTGCAGACACTATTGGCCGCAAACAGCTTAAATATCTGCCTGAGCGTGTAACCCTCGGGAACAACCACATCGACCTCCACACGTTTACCGCCGCGGATATTCATGCCGTTGACAAGGGCGCGGTAATCATAATTCTTATTGAGCTCGAATGTACCCGGCGTTATTTTCTTTTCTTCCACAGCCTTTGAAAAATCAGCGTAGAGCTTAAAGAGAAATTCGTATTTGATAAGCCCTTTCTCGCTCAGAATCTGAGAAATATCGTCAATCGTAAACTCCTCGGGTACCGTGACCTGAACAAACTCATCCTCATTGCCCAGCCCCAGAACATCCGTCGCTGCCAGCCACAGTAAAGAAGCCAGCAGGAGGCCAACGCATATGATAAAAACAGCGTACAGTATGCCGCCGAGGCAGCCGGTCTTTCTCTCACGTCTCTGCCTCAGCGGGCGGTTATCCGGCACGTCCCTGTACTCCCCTTCAAAATCGAAATTTATGTTGAAATTCTCAGATTTGTCATATGGCTCAATTTCTTCCCCTGCAGCAGGCCTGTCTGCTTTGGCTCGGCTGCCCAGATCATAGCTGTGAAACCGGGAGGCGTCCTCGTCATCATCGGATTGAAGCCTGTCAGCATTTTCACGCGGTTTAACGGGTGACTCATCCGTCCCAGCCTGGTCGTTGAGCATTTTCGCCAGGTCGTCGTTATAATCATCTCCAAAGAGCTCTTTCCAATACTCGGTGTTGTCGTTCATTTATTTCACCCCAATGTTTAGAACAATATTTAAAGACGATTTCGCAGGCGGTCATATTCCACATTATTAAAGTAACCCCATCGGCGGGGACTGCATAGAATATCGCAGACGGTGGCCAGCAGAAAAACCGTTAATTCAGAAGATGATGCCCTTATCAGTATACTGCGCGTGAAAAGGGCGGCGAATAATTTCAATAGCCGGCGCGCAGCGGCAGAATGGAGTTAAAAGATATGTTTAATTTTGGAAATAATTCCTGTTGGTGCATCATAATCATCCTGCTTGTCCTTTGTTGCTGCTGTGGCGGCGGCTTTGGTGGTATCGACAACAAATGCTGCTGACTGGCGTCGCTACATACAATAAGGCCAGGATATAAAAGGCGCGGGAGGCATATCCCTCCTTCGCAGGTTCATCTGCTTATGCGGGGCTCCCAGCGAGCCTCGCCTTTTTTTCTGTCACGACGCATCGGACAGGCACATCGTGCGCCTCTCTGGGCAGCACCTCGCGGAAGAAGCATTCCCGCGTAACGCCTGTCGTAAAAGCCTGTGTTTTTAAAAGATACCTGTCATAATACCCGCCGCCGCGGCCCAGCCTGTACCCGTCCCGGTCGAAGGCAAGGGCGGGGACAACAATAAAATCCAGCGCCTCAGGCGGTATAACGCGCGTAGAGGACAGCGGCTCAAGCAAATGGTACCAGGATTCTGACAGTTCACTGAGGCTCGATATCGCGCGCGCTTCCATGATGCCGCTCTTGAAGCAGACGGGCAGTGTCACCGTTTTGCCCAGCAGAAGGGCATACTCCAAGAGCTTTACCGTGTCGGGCTCCCAGCCGAGGCTGTAATAAGTAAATATCGTACCGGCGCTTTTGAACTCCGGCAGGTTTGTGATGATTTCAAATATACCCTTGTCACTTTCCGCCAGAAACTCAGCCGAAAGGGCATCCGACTGTTCTATGATTTGCTTGCGGAGGGTCTTTTTTTCCAGTTTCATTGATTTACTCCATTTTTCCGATGATATTGCGGATCTCATCATGGATCTCCTGCTCGCTTCTTGCCGTGCCGCCTTTAAAGCAGCTTACTTTATGCCATCCGAAATAATCTGCCGCCTGCTCACCGCAGCGGGCACATTCCGTAAGGTACGCCATATTCCGCTCGTGAATATCGGCGGCGGTGCCTGTGGCGGCTTGTCTATCCCTAATCCGCTCGGCGGCTTTTCCGGCGGGAATATCCATATATATGACGATATGGGGTTTGGGGAGTTCCATTAAGCCGAACTCAAATTCGTAGAGCCATCTGAAGAATTCGTGCCTCTTTTTTTCAGACAGCTTCGCCCCCTGATGCAGGGCGTTGGACGTGGTGTAGCGGTCCGTGAGAATTACAGTCCCGCTGTTGTACGGCTCCCGCCAGACCTTCATATAAGACGCGTATCTGTCAACGGCGAAAAAAGTTGACGCGGCGTACGGGTTGACAGCCTCCGGGTCTTCACCGAATTCACCGTTTAAATACATCCTTATCAAAGCTGAAGAGGGCTCCTGATACTGAGGAAAGGTCAGGCGGGAAAAAGCCACGCCCTCTTGTTCAAAGCAACGGCACATCAGCCTGAACTGCGTTGACTTGCCGCTTCCGTCAATCCCCTCAAATACAATAAGCTTACCCATTATATTCTCCCAATCAAAAACGCACGAATTATTTCCGCGTTATTCTCTGTCCCACCGCCGCAATAAGGAAAAGGGGCAGCTTCATCATGCGCGTGATTCTTCTCGGTTCTTTTAAGAGCCTGTAAAGCCATTCCAGGTGGCGCTCCCGCCACTTCAGCGGCGCCCGCTTCACCGTACCGGCAAAAACATCAAGGGAACCGCCGAGTCCTGCCATAATCCCGATGTTCAGCTCTTCCCTGTTGGCCGCCATCCAGCGCTCCTGCTTCGGCGCGCCCAGGCAGACCAGCAGAAAATCCGGTTTTACCGCATTGATCTGTGCGATCACGGGCCTGTCGTCCTTAAAATAACCGTCGGCCGTTCCCGCGAAAACAAGTCCGGGGTATTTGGACGCGAGCTTTTTCGCTGCAAGCTCAGCCACGCCGGGCTTTGCCCCGAGAAAAAAAACGCTTTTCCCCGTCTTTGACATCCGCTCCATCAGCTTCTCCGCGAAATCCGTCCCTGCTACCTGCTCCTTGAGCGGTCGTTTCAGGATTTTCGCGCCGTAGATGACGCCGATGCCGTCCGGCAGGACAAGCGCCGCCTGCGAAATAATGTCTTTCAGGCCGGGATCTTTACGGCAGAGCCATACGATCTCGGGGTTCGGCGTGACCACATAGTCGGACCGGCCGCCGCTGATGAGTTCCAGCGCCCGTTCAACCGCCTCTTCCATTGTGACATCGTCAAAGCCGACACCCAAAACATCCGTTCTCATACCAGTATCCCACTCGGTTTTCCCATTTAATTACATGCACATTGTGGCACGTCAGACAATTTTACCATAACACATGAGGCTTGTCCAGTATAAGGAAGACAATGAAGACTTGTTACAAATGCCAATAATTTTAATGCCAAACACTATTGACACGCATTCCAGCATATGTTATTTTAAGGTCAATAAAATCGTTATAATTCAAAACATCAAAGGCTGTGACGAAGACGGCTGAGATGTCCTCATGACAGAGAGCCGGCATAAGAACCGCGGTTTAACTTTGGTTCAATGGTGGAAAGCCGGTATGAGGGTGCCTCACAAGCCCATCACTTCTGAGCCGGGGCTCGAAAATCGGGATTTTTGGCAGAGACCGAATGGAATATGCGCAAGCGTATCCCACTGGCAATACTCGCCGGAGCACTCCTATTGTAGACGCCTCCCGTACGGCTGCGTTAAAGCCGGGGGCTTGTTGGAGCCCTGTAAGCGGCCAAAGGTTTTGTGCTGACGCACAACCCCGTAGGCAATTTGAGTGGTACCGCGGATTCATCTCCGTCTCAAAGGTTTCTTTGAGGCGGTTTTATTTTCTTAAAAACACTTATCCGCCGGCCGGCGCCGGGGGGGGATAAACCTGCAGATTATTTATGCGCCGGAGAAGGGTGATAAAAATGTCTCAAAATGAACAAACGTCGACAATACTGATGGATGTTGCCGCGCGAATTCGCGACCTGCGTGAAATTATCGGACTGACCCCGGAGGAGATGGCGAAGAAAACGGACTTGAGCCCGGAAACGTACACAAAGTATGAATCCGGCCTTGTAGACCTGCCTTTTACATTCATACATAAATGCGCGATCATCTTCGGCGTGGAGATGACCGAGCTTTTAGAGGGCAGCGGCGCGCATCTGAAATCCTATAACGTCACGCGAAAGGGAAAAGGACGGCTGTCAGCCCGCGAGCCCGGTATCGAAATCAAGGACCTGGCTCCCCTGTTCCGCAACAAAATCGTTGAGCCGTTCTGGGTGACGTATACCTATTCGGAGGAGCAGCAAAACGCACCGATCAATCTCCTCACCCACGCTGGCCAGGAGTTCGACATTATCCTCAGCGGCAGCCTGAAAATCCAGATCGGCGAGCACACGGAGATATTGGGCGAGGGCGACAGCATTTATTACAACAGCTCGACGCCCCATGGCATGATTGCCGTGGGTGGCAAGGACTGCGTTTTCTGCGCCGTCGTCATCCCGGGCGAGCCTGTCGTCGAGGAAAAGCCGGTGGAGACCATCGAGCCGGTCCTTATGACACGGCCACTGATCTACGAGCAATTTGTTGAAACAGTGGAGGACGAGCGCGGATTGCTGCAGTCGATCTCCTTCAAAAACGAGGAGCGCTTCAACTTTGCCTTTGACGTTGTCGACGCCGTCGCGGCGAAGACGCCCGACAAGCTCGCCATGCTGCATCTCGACCGCAATAAGGTCGAGCGGCGGTTTTCCTTCGAGGACATGAGCAAGCTCTCCGCTAGAGCCGCCAACTACTTCTGCTCACTGGGCATCAAAAAGGGCGACCGGGTTATGCTGGTCCTGCGGCGCAATTACCAGTTCTGGATCTCCATCGTCGCGCTGCACAAGCTGGGCGCCATCGCGATACCGGCTACGGATCAGCTGCTGCAGAAGGATTTTGAATACCGCTTTAACAAGGCGGGTGTCAGCGCCATTGTCTGTACAGCAGACGGGGGCGCCTGGGAAGAAGCGGAACGCGCGATTGATAACTGCCCCGGCATTACCGTCAAAATAATGGCTGGCGGTAAATGCGACGGCTGGCACGATTTTGACAGCGAGATTACAATGTTCCGAAGCGCTTTCGCCCGCACAGCCGACTCCGCCTGCGGCAGCGACCTGGCCGTCATGTTCTTCTCCTCCGGTACGACAGGCTATCCGAAGCTGGCGGAGCATACGCACAAATATCCCCTGGGTCACTTTATAACGGCAAAATACTGGCAGAATGTGGACCCCGACGGCATCCACCTGACCATATCGGATACCGGCTGGGGAAAGGCCCTCTGGGGCAAGCTGTACGGCCAGTGGCTCTGCGAGGCGGCGGTATTCACATACGACTTCGACCGGTTCGACTCCGACGATATCCTGCCGATGTTCAAAAAATACGGCATCACCACCTTCTGCGCTCCTCCGACAATGTACCGCTTTTTCATCAAGGAGGACTTGTCAAAGTACGATCTCTCCTCGATTAAGCATGCCACAACAGCCGGCGAGGCGCTCAACCCCGAGGTGTTTCATCAGTTCAGAAAAGCCACCGGCCTCACCATCATGGAGGGCTTCGGCCAGACGGAGACAACGCTGTCAATAGCAAATCTGGTGGGGTCAACACCAAAAATCGGGTCCATGGGCAAGCCGAGCCCGCTGTACGATATGGATATTGTCGATGCGGACGGCAACCCCGTCGGCGTCGGCGAGACGGGTGAAATTGTCATCCGCACCGACAAGGGCATCCCCTGCGGCCTGTTTGCCGGATATTACGACGACGACGAAAAGACCAGCGTCACCTGGCGTGACGGCATGTATCACACGGGTGATACGGCATGGCGTGACGAGGAGGGCTACTTCTGGTTTGTCGGCCGCGTCGATGACGTCATCAAATCCTCCGGTTACAGAATCGGGCCCTTTGAGATCGAGAGCGTCATCATGGAGCTGCCTTATGTTCTGGAATGCGCCGTCTCTCCCGCTCCCGACGAAATCCGCGGCCAGATTGTCAAGGCCAGTATCGTTTTGACGAAAGGCACCCAGCCCAGCGACGCACTGGCGAAGGAAATCCAGGAATACGTCAAAACCCACACCGCCCCCTACAAATACCCCCGCATCGTCGTCTTCCGCGACTCCCTCCCCAAGACGATCAGCGGCAAGATTCAAAGGAACAAGCTGTAACAAATCAACAGAAAACCGCTGTATTCATGGGATTCGCTCCGATGGATACAGCGGTTTCAATCGGCTTTGATCGTGAGGATACATATCATTGAAAGAGAAAACAAAAGCATTTAAAGCGGCATTTCCCCATACGATTCCCGTTTTGACGGGATTTTTATTTCTGGGCATCGCCTACGGCATTTTGATGAGCAGTAAGGGGTACGGCCTTGGCTGGACGGTGCTGATGAGCCTTTTCGCCTTCGCGGGTTCGGCACAATACATCGCCGTCACGTTTCTGACGACAGTTTTCAATCCAATATATGCGTTTTTAATGACGCTCATTATTAACGCCCGGCATATCTTTTATGGTATTTCCATGCTGGATAAGTACCGGGACACGGGGAAATTGAAGCCGTATCTGATCTTCGGCCTGTGCGACGAGACGTTTTCGATCGCCTGTACGACTGAGCTGCAGCAGGGTATCAACAAAAACTGGTTCTATTTTTTTGTCACGCTTTTGGACCATGGCTACTGGGTCGCGGGCTCTGCTGTCGGCGGCCTGCTGGGTTCCTTCGTTTCCTTCGATATCAAGGGGCTTGATTTCGTATTGACCGCGCTCTTTGTGGTCATATTCGTCGGCCAGTGGCGGTCGAAGGAAAACCGGCTGCCCGCCATTATCGGCGTCGTCTGCACCGTCGCCTGCCTCCTGATTTTCGGGCAGAGCCGCTTTATCATCCCCGCCATGCTGGCGATTCTGGCCTCGCTGACGCTTTTCCGCAGACAGCTTGACCCGAAGGCAAAGACGACAGCTGTAAAAGGGGAAACGCCATGACACTGACGCCTGTTCAAACACTTATCATCGTCGGCGCCGTAACGCTCGGCACCGTCATCACAAGGTTTCTGCCGTTTATAGTTTTTAAGAAGGCGGCCTCGGAGCATTCGTACATCGGATATCTCGGCAAAGTCCTGCCCTACGCCGCCATCGGTCTTTTGGTGGTGTACTGTCTGAAGGGCGTCTCATTCACACAAACACCCCACGGCATCCCGGAAGCCATCGCCATCGTCGTCATCGCCGCGCTCCATTACTGGAAGGGGAACGCCCTTTTGAGCATCGGTGCGGGTACGGTGGTCTACATGGTGCTCGTCAACGTCGTTTTCAAATAACTGAAACGGACCGCTATATCCCCGCCGCACGGAGCTTCCTGCTGCCGAACACAAAAAAGCCCAGGACAAACAGGACGCCGCCGGCAATATCATACGATCGTTGTAAGCCCCGGGCCGTTATGGTAATATGCAATAAACGAACGAAGGGAGCCGGATTAAATGCCACTTCAACCGCAATATCAGCCCGATATTGACGCAATCCTGTCCCGGCGGTACGACCTGGGCGGCGATTACTGGACGACGCCGGACAGGCGGCTCATTAAGGGCGGCGTCTGGTCGGCCGCCGAAGCTTCCATGATGCTGCTGGAGCTTGGTGTTGACCCTTCCGGTCCGATCCTGCAGGAGGTTGCCCGGCTGTTTTGGAGCGCCTGGCGTGAGGATGGCCAGTTTAAGCTCTCCCCGGACGGCGGGATTCTGCCGTGCCAGACAATCATCGGCGCGAACGTCCTCTGCCATCTGGGATTTGCTTTCGACAGCAGGCTCCAAACAACATTCAGCTACCTCCTTGAGACACAGCATGTGGACGGCGGCTGGCGCTGTAAGAAGTTTTTCTTCGGGAAGGGCCCGGAAACTGAGTTTTCAAATCCCGGCCCGACGCTGACGGCGCTGAACGCCTTCCGGTTCACTGATTTTCTTAACAGGGAGGAAGCCCTTGACCGCGCAGTAGAGTTTCTCCTCAGCCACTGGACGACCCGCCTGCCTCTCGGCCCCTGCCATTACGGCATCGGAACGCTGTTTATGCAGGTGGAATACCCTTTTTCGAATTATAATCTCTTTATCTATACGTATGTCCTGTCCTTTTACGACCGGGCGAAAACGGACCCGAGGTTTTTAGAAGCGCTTCACGTTTTGCAATCGAAACTGGCCGACGGAAAGATCGTCGTCGAGCGCGTCAACCGAAAGCTTGCCGACCTGTCCTTCTGTAAAAAAGGCGCGCCAAGCGAGCTGGCGACGCTGCGGTATCAGGAGATTATAGCAAATCTTTACGGTTCCGTGTCGGGAACAAATCACCGTTGACAAATACGGTCCGTTGTGCTACTCTTTGCTAAACTGAATCATTACCATATAAAAGCTGTGATGAAGAGGGTCAGATTTCTAAGTTTTCAGAGAACCGGCGGAAAGAACTGAAGTTTTAAGGACTTGCTGTTCTTATGGTGCGAGCCGGCAGCGCGGAAATCATTTGACTTGTCCCTTCTGAGCCGGAGTGCAGAAAAAGGTACATTTACGCGTATGACTTCATTAGAAATACTCGTAAGCGTATTTCTTTAGTAGAGCCTCCCGCAGACGCTGCGTTAAAGCCGCGGACTTGACAGAGTCCTGAAAGTGGTCAGGGTATTAAAAAGCCTTGGCAATTTGAGTGGTACCGCGGGTATGTAACGACCCGTCTCAAAGACGAATCTTTGGGACGGGTTTTTCCGTCCCGGAACGGGGTGTTTAAAATGAACAAAAAAGCAAATCTGGAACTGCAGCTCATGGAAATCGCCAACCGGATCAAAGAGCTCCGGGAAATCGAGGGCCTGTCGGCAGAGGATATGGCCCTGGAAACGGGCGTCAGTGTCGAGGAATATCTGAATTGCGAGGCGGGGGGCTCGGACCTGAACTTCGCCTTCCTCTACCGCTGCGCGCTGGCCTTCAACGTGGACATCACCGATATCATCGAGGGTACAAGCCCGAAGCTGACGTCCTATACAATCACCAGAAACGGTGCCGGGCAGCGCATCGAGCAGGCCCACGGCATGGTTTACTACAACCTGGCACACGCCTTCAGGCACCGGACAACGGAACCCCTGCGGGTCACGGCCATTTACGATCCTGACGCCGAACGCCGGGAGATTGAGGTCACCACCCACGCCGGGCAGGAGTGCGACATTGTGCTCAAGGGCACGCTGAAAATCAGAATCGGCGACCACACGGAGATATTAAACGAGGGCGATACGATTTATTACGACAGCGCGACACCCCACGGCATGATAGCCGTGGGTGGGCAGGACTGCATCTTTTACGCCATCGTCATCAATCCCCCCGAGGGCTTTGTGTCAAATACAGAAGCTGCAAAAGCAAAACCGGAGCGCATCGCACCGTCGGACAAATCACCGGAAACAGGCAGGGTTTGGCAAAGCTTTATCAGCCCTGTGGAGGACGAAAACGGGCAGCTTCAGTCGATCTCGTTTAAAAACGAGGAAACCTTCAATTTTGGCTTTGACGTAGTGGACACCCTTGCCGCAAAGAGCCCCGACAAGCTTGCCATGCTGCATGTTGACCGCGAAAAGAATGAGCGGCGCTTTACTTTCGGCGAGATGAGCCGCCTGTCAAACCGCGCGGCCAACTATTACCGCTCCCTGGGCATCAAAAAGGGCGACCGGGTCCTGCTTGTTCTCCGGCGCAACTGGCAATTCTGGGTTTCCATGATCGCCCTGAACAAGCTGGGCGCCATCTTTCGGCGGCGCGGCGGCGGAAGCGGAAAAGGCTATGGAAAACTGCCCGTCCGTCACGGTAAAGGTCATCGCAGGCGGTCAGCGCGAGGGCTGGCATGACTTCGACGAGGAATATGAGATGTTCCGGGGAACCTTTACCAGAACCGAAGAGACGGCCTGCGGCGCCGACCCGCTCCTTGCCTTCTTCACCAGCGGCACAACGGGCTATCCGAAGATCGCCCTGCACAACCACAAATACCCCCTGGGCCACTTCATCACCGCCCGCTACTGGCAGTGCGTTGACCCGGACGGCCTCCATCTGACCATCTCCGACACCGGCTGGGCG
The DNA here is from genome assembly GCA_964628265.1 of uncultured Papillibacter sp. Lineage (GTDB taxonomy): Bacteria > Bacillota > Clostridia > Oscillospirales > Oscillospiraceae > Sporobacter. The sequence goes on along the minus strand of CAZVLO010000045.1, from coordinate 3,922 downwards.
AAAGCCATGTGGGGCAAGCTCTACGGCCAGTGGCTCTGCGAGGCGGCCGTCTTCGTCTACGATTTTGACCGGTTCGATTCCTCCGATATTCTGCCCATGTTCAAAAAATGCGGCATCACGACGTTTTGCGCTCCGCCGACCATGTACCGCTTCATGATCAAGGAGGACTTGTCGAAATACGATCTCTCCTCCATCAAGCACGCCTCCAGCGCGGGCGAGGCAATCAATCCCGAGGTGTTCAACCAGTTTAAAAAGGCCACGCACCTCTCCATCATGGAGGGCTTCGGCCAATCCGAGGGTACCGTCATGATCGGCAACTTCCGGGGTATGACCTCAAAAATCGGCTCTCTCGGCAAGTCGGCGCCGCTGTACCCGATAGACCTTGTTGATACAGACGGCAATCCGGTGGGCGTCGGCGAGACGGGCGAGATTGTCGTCCGCACCGAGCCCGGCAAAATCTGCGGTCTGGCCGTCGAGTATTTTAATGACGCAAAAGCCACGGAAAAAGCTTGGGCCGGCGGCGTCTACCACACCGGCGACACGGCGTGGCGCGACGAGGAGGGCTACATCTGGTATGTGGGCCGTGTGGACGATCTCATCAAATCCTCCGGCTACCGCATCGGGCCCTTTGAAATCGAAAGCGTCATTATGGAGCTGCCCTATGTGCTGGAATGCGGCGTCTCCCCCGTCCCGGACGAGATTCGCGGCCAGGTGGTCAAGGCCAGCATCGTCCTCACAAAAGGCACCAGGGCCAGCGACGAACTGGCGAAGGAAATACAGGATTACGTGAAAAAACACACCGCCCCTTATAAATACCCCCGCGTTGTGGTGTTCAGGGATGAGCTCCCCAAAACCATCAGCGGAAAGATACAGAGAAACAAGCTGTAAGACCGATAAAATCAAAGGAGCCTCGTTTGAGGCTCCTTCTGCGTGTATTCGTCTGATACCGTATGCTCATGTGTCAGTGCGTCTGACGATTTTACGGATGCTGTCCTCCGACAGGCCGTACTTGTCGGCGAGTGTTTCGAGCTTTTCGCCGTCTGAGCGGCGGGCGCGGATTTCGGCATTTCGCTCATGATAGCGCTGTCTGGCGCCGTTGCGTCCGCCCCATGCGCTTTTGGTTTCGGCGTCCGCCGGAATATAGAGCAGCTTCCCGCCGGCATATGCCTGAACCGCCCGCAGCAGACGGCGCGGCAAAACGTCCGCGGCATTGTTATATTGCATCTTTCCTCCTGCAATCAAAGAATTGAGTGACCGATGATTGGCAGGGGCGGCATGAGTCCGGTACATAATGTTTCCGTTACACCGGAAACATTATTCTATAGCCGGACGGGGACGCGGTAAACGCCGCGCCCCTCCCGGTTACAGGTCGCGTGCCTTGTTCAGGCCGCCGCCACCTCATAATCTGCCGTCTTCACAATAACCAACTCCTTTCAATGAAAGTAGCGCAATGTACATCGCAAGCCCATTATAAACCGATGATGCCGGTGCAGCAAGGGAATAAATGCCTATAACAGAATTTGCCCCATCAATGCGGGAAGGCTCCCGGTTTAATCTCCGGGAGCCTCTATATTTTTCTATCCCTTTATACCAGGTAGGGGTTCGGGTCCGTAAAAAAATTGGCGTCTACATCCTCCGGTACACCGTATTTGCCGATCATGACGTAGATTTCGTTCTCCTTGCCGTCGGTGGTCATGGTGCCGAAGCCGCGGCCGACGCTGTACATGCGGTTCCAGTTGTCGAGAAAGCACAGCGTATCGCTTCTGAAGCCCACCTTGTCGCCCAGGATCTTCTCCATGTTCTGCTCGGTGACGCTGACAAGGTACATGCCCTCCTTGATTTTGACGTAGTAGGCCGGCTCGTCGGAGCCCGGCATCAGCTTCATGATCTCCCGGATGCCGCTGACGGAATCGGGGCCTCCGCGGTAATTGCCGCGCTTTTCGGATATGTAATGCGGTACCAGTTGGTGCTGTGATATACGTGCACCGTCGCCATATCGTGGCCGTAGACCCACTTGACGCCTGTGCCGACCACATCGTCGGTAAAGCCGTGGCGGCGGCGGTCGGTGTGCTCCCTGCCCTCTTCCTTGATATAGCCGAAGGTAAAGTGGCTCTCAATCAAATACGGCCAGTAGGGGTTTTCCCCCAGGGAGCAGCGCAGTAACGTCACAAGCCCCTGTTCCTTATCTATGACCCAGGTGTGGTTCTCCCGCGGTGTTTTGTCCTTAAGGCAGTAAGTAACCAGGTACGTCCGGTCGTCCGCCTTACGGCATTCGTAGGTGTCTGTTTTCAGCTTTCTGCCGTTTTTAACGCTCCACTCGACCTGCGTTTCGTCGAGGAAATTGAGGACAGCGTCCCCGGTATCCTCGCCGGTATCCAGTACAAGCGTAAAGCGTTTTCCGGTCAGCTCAAAGCATTTCGGGGGACAGTATTGACCGATCGACAAGCCCCCTGCGACGGGGGCATATTTTTTTACGAGATCCATAGCTAAATCCTCCCATAACATAATTTGATATGATGAGTATATAGCAATTTCTTCCTTTAAGTCAATCGTGATTTATGTCCTTTTTCGTTGAATTGGGATCGACAGGCAAACGGGTAGCGGCGACCTGTATTCGCCTGTTTGCTTAAAACTGGTAATACCCAATGTCCGGGAGACGTTGGCTAACAGCCAACATCTCTTGCGATTGTATACGCCGCGCTGGTGGCGGCGGCGATGTTTTTGGGGGCATTGCAGTCGCCGAGCATGTAAAATTCCGGCGCGCAGAAGCGGAGGGCGAGGGCCTCGTCGGACAGCGGCCTCTGGCCGACGGCATAGATGACGGTATCAGCCTCGAACAGCTTCTCTCCGTCTGAATTGTGCCCGATTACACCGCCGGTATTGATCTCCATCGCCTTCGTATTGAGCTGGACGCCGATATTATACCGCGCCATTTCCGTCCTCAGGCCGACCATGTGCAGGAAGTTGCCGCCATCGTTCAGCGTATCCAGCATCTCAATAATCGTCACACTACGTCCCAGCTGCGCGAGATAAATGCCCAGCTCGATGCCCACAAGTCCGCCACCGAGGATAGCAACGCGTTTGCCAACTCTCTCAGGATTTATGTAAGCTTCCTCCGCGCCGAGGACGTTCTTACCATCAATACCCTTGATTTTCGGGACGATGGGGCGCGCGCCCAGCGCCGCGATAATGACATCAGGCGCGAGCGCCTCAGCCAGTTCCGGCGTCACTGCCGTATTCAGCCGGATATCGACGGCCGCCTTCCCGAGCGCCCTGATCTGATGTGCGATATAGCCGTCCAGCTTCTTTTTAAAGGGCACCTTTTCCTCACACCGCAGCGTACCCCCCAGACGTCCGCTCCTTTCGCAGAGGATGACATCATGGCCGCGCCGGGCACAGGTCAAAGCCGCCTGCATGCCGCCGATGCCGCCGCCGGCGACGAGCACCCTTTTCCTTGTTTTAACAGGCGGCGTCATTTTCACTTCAAGCTCCCTGCTCGTCTCGGGGTTGATGGCACAGTAGAACTGCCCGTCGTTCAAAAGAGATGAGAAGCAATGGAGGCAGCGCATACAGGTTTTGATCT
>CAZVLO010000045.1:0-269 GCA_964628265.1 uncultured Papillibacter sp. | reverse complement strand
GACGATATCGGCCTGGCCGGAGGCGATAATCTCATCCATCTGCGCCGGGTCGGTCAGGGCGCCCACCGTCGCCACCGGCGTTTTGACGTGCTTTTTGATCTCGGCAGCGTATTTGACGTTGACGCCGTCCTCCAGAAACATACTGGGATGCGTGACGGTAAAGACCTCCTCCACCTCATGGCTGCCCGCGGAAACGTGGATCAGGTCCACATGCCCCTCCAGCTGCCGCGAGAGTGCAATACCTTCGTCTATCCCGTACCCGGCCGCGT
>CAZVLO010000044.1:18016-24214 GCA_964628265.1 uncultured Papillibacter sp. | reverse complement strand
GGACGAGCTGCCCTATATAGGGCGTATTTCGGATAACTCAAATATTTACGTGGCTGCCGGATTCAGAAAATGGGGTTTGTCCAACGGCACGCTGGCAGGGAATATGATCGCCGACCTTATCACCGAAGGCAGCTGCAGATATGAGAGCCTGTATTCGAGAACACGCTCTGATATCCTGAGTTCCCCCGGAAAAGCGTTTGTCGGAGCTGTCAATCCGGTTGTCGAGCTGATTAAATCAAAGTTTGAGGGGACGGATTCCTTGGATGGGCTGAAGCCCGGGGAGGGTCGAATCATCCGGTTTAAGGGAGAAAAAGCGGGGATTTACAGAGATGAAAACGACGATGTGACGATACTGGATATAACTTGTACTCATATGGGTACGGAACTGAACTTTAACAACGCAGAAAAAACATGGGATTGTCCCGCCCACGGCGGACGTTTCAATACAGAAGGCAAGCTCCTGGAGGGAGCACCGAAGGATTCCCTAAAAGTCTTGTTCCGCGGGAAATACAATGATATATTATATGAGGAGTAACTGCTACTCCCTGATAAAACCCGGAACACCGCTCTCCGCCGTTTCACAACCGGCGGAATTTTATTGCTGATATTCGTTTGACTGTCGGTGTCGCATTTGATAGAATTGCAGCAATGTAAAATTTCTTGTACTCAGAATTGGAGGATTTTTAATGAACCCCGCACTCAATAAAACCCCTGCGGCGACAATGTGGAACCGGAATTATACCTGCGCTGTTATCGCGAATATCCTTTTATGTGTCGGACACTTCTCCGTCAATACACTTGTTGCAACTTACACGACATTTCTGGGTGCATTGCCTGTACTTATGGGTACCCTGACGGGCTTATTTTTTGGTATAGCTCTATTGATGCGTCCGATTTCGGGCCCGATGATCACAAAGATCGATAAAAAAAAGCTGATGATCCTCATATTTGCGCTGGGCAGCATTGTCAACCTCGGTTACGCGCTGTTCCACTCCATCCCGGCATTTGTCGTATTCAGAATCCTGAACGGTATTCAATACAGCTTTGTCGGTTCACTCATAATGACAGTGGCCGCAGACAGCCTGCCTGTAGAAAAAATGGCGTCGGGAATGGGGATATACGGCGTCGGCGGAGCCATCGGCACGGCCTTCGGCCCGTTCATCAGCGGGGGCCTCTTCAGTCTGGGTGAGAAGACACTGAATAACGAAGACCTCGGGTATACGTTAGTCTTCTTGTTTGCAGCAGCCGCTATGTTGATGGCGCTGATTCCCAGTTTTCTTCTCCGCTCTGACAAAAAAACAAAAGCCGAGGTGGCCAGCACCGGCGCCTGGTACAAAAACATCATCACGGTACATGCGATACCCATGACAATTGTTATGTTTTTTGTTATTATGGGCTGGGCGCTGTACAACACATATATCCTCAATCTGGGAAAAGAACTGGGGATTGGGGACATCAGCATCTTTTATCTCGTGATGGCGGGGGTCCTGGCCTTGTCGAGACCGCTCTCCGGCGCGCTGACCGACAGACTGGGAGTGGCGAAGGTTGTGATACCGGGCTTATTGATATTCGCGGCGTCCTTCCTCATCGTCGGTTTTAGCAAATCAATCGGCGGGATACTCGCAGGAGCTGTTCTCGCCGCTCTCGGTGCCGGTTCCACACAGCCGTCTCTGCAAGCAATGAGCATACAGGTGGTAGAACCGCTGAAGCGCAGTGTCGCAAGCAACACGATTTATGTGGGAATGGACACGGGACTATTCCTGGGCCCGTTGTTCGGTAGCATCGTATTTAATTATACGAAGAGCTTCTCAATAATGTTCTTAACGACCATTGTGCCTACCATCATGGCACTCATCAGTTTTATCATCATCCTGCCGATCTACAACAAAAGACGCCGGGAACTGGAAGCGGACGCGGAACAAACCCCTTCGTAAATTCTCATAAAAGCATATCCGCCGGTTCGTTTGAATCGGCGGATATGACGCTCTCAGTCATATACCTTATCGATTGTGCGCTGCAGCCAATTCAGCGGCCTGCGTTTTGAGTCTGTACCAGAGAAGGCAGCCGGCGGACGTCATTAAATATACTGTCACTGTCCTTATGAAATAAGACAGCGTAATGCTTGTTATACCGAGTTCCCACATCATGTCGTTCATAATATAAATGACAAGGCAGTGCGATAAGTATATCAGATAGGACGCGCGGTCGATTTCGGCAAGCAGCCTGCTTCTGACCGTCCGATGTTCGAAAAAATGCGAAAACAGCGTGAAGAAAAATAAAACAGCACCAACACAATAGAGGAAATGAACATATTCAAGCCATGGCAGACGTGATATGCCGGAAAAGGATATATAACTGAGAATGCCCTCCGCGAGCATTGATAACACGAATAATATGACAATCAGTTTTCTGCGGTTTTCAAACCAATCCCTTGCTTTTTCATAATGCATCCCCACATAACCGCCGAGCACCCAATAGAAGAGGTACGTCGTCAATACCCTGTCATTATACTTAAAACTGTATGACGGCAATACAAGCGCAATGAGATGGGGAAGGTGCTGACCCAGCAGAAATGTGATGAGTGCGGCAACGAGGAGTGCCACACGCACATTGATCTTTTTCATAATGACGCGCCATAAGGGTACAAGCGCATAGAATTGGACGATTGTGACCACAAAGTAAAACGGACTGACGAGGTTTCCCAGGATGATGTTTATTGCGAAGCTCTTCGGAGAAAAGACCGCATAGCCTCTTATTATAAAGTAGACGTAAAAAACGATGTTCCACAGTATGTAGGGCAGAACGATTTTTTTCAGCCGGCCCGCATAATACCTTCTGTAGTCGATTCCGTCTTTATATCTCAGCATCAGCCGCAGTCCGCCGAGAAAGAAGAATCCCTGTACGGCAAAGCCTGCATACCGCCACAGCATCAGCACCACGGCGTACTGCAGGCTATCCTTTTGATATGAGGTGACGGGTGACGATGAAACATGGATGAATATGACGAGCATACATAACAAGACATTCATTGCCGAAATTTCGGTTTTTCGCTTTGAAAGCATCATAAACACCTTTTACCTTAAACAAACGATGCCTGCATTATAAGGTATAATATGGTAAATTACAACGGTGAATTATATATTTGTTAGACTTCCGTAGGAATATGTATCCAGAGGAGTTTGCTTCCTCTGGATGTTTTTATGCCCTGTCTACATGCTCACGATCCTCTTCGTTACGATCCCTGAATAACAGTGAAATCAACCAAATAGCTGACAGGCCGACAAGGGTATATATGACTCTGCTCACGGATGACAGCTGACCGCCGAACAGATAGGCCACGAAATCGAATTTAAACAAACCGATGGAGCCCCAGTTGAGACCGCCAATGATTGCGAGGACAAGTGCAATTCTATCCATAATCATAGCTGTTTCCTCCTTTTTTGCTACAGGATTAATATAACCGCGCAAATAAAATATATGCACGCGGCTTGACACAAAAGAAAGCGTGTAAACAGCGGGTATGAATATGTACTTAAAAAATTATGTTTTATTAAATCCGTATCTATTGTATAATAACTAATTATTCGGGCGTTAACTTTAATTCAAACGGAGGTTATATCATGATCGAAGTGTTGAAACTGCTTGAAAAAAACAGCAAGCTGACCGCACAGCAGATTGCCGCCATGCTCGGCAGGGATCAGGCGGAAATCGAAGCTGTAATCGCGGAGCTTGAAGCCGACGGCACGATTCTAAAATATATGACGCTTATCGACTGGGATAAAACGCAGGACGACTCCGTAACAGCGCTGATCGAGGTAAAAATCGCCCCTCAGCGAGGCGAAGGGTTTGAAAGAATTGCCGAACGCATCTATCAGTATGATGAGGTTGACAGCCTGTATCTGATGTCGGGTGGCTTTGACCTGGCTGTTTATATCTCTGCAAAATCAATAAAGGATGTTGCCCAGTTTGTCTATGCCCGTCTTGCACCGCTGGATGGTGTCACGGCGACAGCCACACATTTCATGCTGAAGAAGTACAAGGAAAAGGGCTGTATTTTTAATGTCATGTCTGAGCAGGAGGAGAGGATGTTATTCGTATGATGAATTATAAAAAGCTTCTGAGTGATAATGTCAAAGGACTAAAGCCGTCCGGTATCAGAAGGTTTTTTGACATCCTTGAGGAAATGGACGATGCCATTTCTCTCGGCATAGGCGAGCCTGATTTTGTCACGCCCTGGCATATCAGAGACGCCGGGATATATTCTCTGGAAAAGGGATATACAAAATACACGGGTAACGCCGGCCTGACAAGGCTCCGAAAAGAAATATCCGTTTATTTGAAGCGGCGCTTTGATCTGGAGTATAACTACAGGGATCAGATTATCGTGACGGTCGGCGGGAGTGAAGCCATTGACCTGACTGTCCGCGCGCTGGTAAATCCCGGTGATGGGGGGATTATACCGATTCCTACCTTCGTCTGCTACGGGCCGATAACTGAGCTCGCCTGCGGCAAAGCGGTCTACGTTGAGACAACAGCCGAAAACGAGTTCCGGCTCACTGCCGACGCGCTGCGGACTGCGATTACACCCAAAACAAAGCTTCTGATTCTGCCTTATCCCAACAATCCCACCGGCGGAATCATGGAAAAGCGGGACCTGGAATCGATCGCTGATGTCCTGAGGGGCACAGAAATCATGGTTTTATCCGATGAGATTTACGCCGAGCTGACATATGGGCAGCGACACTTCTCGCTGGCGAACATACCCGATATGTACGAACGGACGATTGTTGTCAATGGGTTTTCAAAGAGCCATGCTATGACCGGTTGGCGCATGGGTTACGTATGCGGTCCCGCTCAGATTATTTCACAAATGCTGAAAATCCATCAGTACGCCATTATGTCAGCACCGACAGCAAGCCAATACGCGGCCATTGAAGCCATCGGCGAGGGCGACGGCGATATCGAAAATATGCGAAGGGATTACGATTTGCGTCGCCGTTACCTTTTGGACGGGCTGCGGTCGCTGAATCTGAACTGTTTTGAGCCGAAGGGTGCATTTTATATGTTCCCATGTATCAAAAGAACCGGCCTGTCTTCCGAAGAATTCTGCGAGCGGTTTCTTCTGGAAGAGAAGGTCGCCGTCATACCGGGTGAAGCATTCGGCAGCAGCGGTGAAGGCTTTGTCCGCATTTGCTACGCTTCGTCGATTGCCAATATATCGGAGGCGCTTAAAAGAATGGAGAGGTTCTTAAAGAATTTATAAAAAGAGTGCCTGAAGAAAATTGCTTCAGGCAAAGGGGTTATATTGATGAAGTACATTCTCGTAATCGGTGACGGCATGGCGGACAATCCCGTCGAGGCATTGGGCGGCAAAACACCGCTTCAGTACGCCCGTATACCGACGATGGACCGGCTGGCTTCAAAGGGCGTTGTGGGTAGCGTTCAAAATGTCCCGGCGGGATTGCCGGCGGGCAGTGACACTGCCATCTTATCCATATTCGGGTGCGATCCCAGAGCGTGCTATACGGGGCGCGCGCCGCTGGAAGCGGCTGCGGGGGGCATCATGCTGCAGCCCGGCAATATCGCTTACAGGTGCAATATGGTGACCTATGAGGATGCGAATACGCCGTTTGAAGATAAAAGGATACTCTCCCATTCCGCAGGTTCCATTGAAGGGGAGGAATCGGCGAACATCGTCCGTGCACTTTTCGATGATCCCGAGTTTAAGAAGCTGGCTGATAAAGCCGGTATGATCGTTTATCCGTCTTTATCCTTCCGGCATATTGCCGTTCAGTCGTCAGCTGATATTAAAGGTATCGTGCTGACGCCGCCCCATGACCATTTGGGTGAAAAAATCGGCCCGCTTTTGCCTTCCGGAGGTCCGAATGCGGAGATTCTGAAAAGCCTGATGGTTAAGGCACATGCGGTGCTGGATGGTCATCCGCTCAATCAAAAAAGGCGGGCGGAGGGCAAAATGCCGGCCAACGGCATATGGTTCTGGGCGGAGGGGACAGCCGTCGCGCTGCCACAGTTTTACCCGGTGTACGGGAAAACCGGCGGCGTCATATCAGCCGTACCGCTGTGCCACGGGATAGCAACGCTGGTCGGTTTGGAACCCATTACCGTTGACGGCGCCACGGGCGAGCTTGAAACAAATTTCGAAGGCAAAGTGGAAGCAGCCCTGGAAGTCCTAAAGAC
>CAZVLO010000044.1:16364-17987 GCA_964628265.1 uncultured Papillibacter sp. | reverse complement strand
TGGCGATCTTGAAGGCAAGCTTCAGGCCATCGAATGGCTGGACAACCGCGTCCTTCTGCCGCTGACCGAAAAGCTCAGCGCTTTATGTTACGATTACAGGCTGCTGATCTTGTCCGATCACAAGACGCTCACAGCGACAAGAGGCCACGACGGTGATCCGGTGCCGTACATCTTGTATGACAGCCGCAAGGATAAAAAGACCGGCTGCACATACAGTGAAGAAGAAGGCGAAAAGGGGCTCTATATTGACGCGGGTGTAAGACTGATGGGGATGCTTTTTGAACAATAAAACGATGACTATTAACGAAAACGCCTACGCAAAAATAAACCTGTCCATAGACATTGTCTCCAGAATGGACAACGGATATCATAATATGCGCATGATCATGCAGAGTGTTGAGCTGCATGATGAAATAGAAATATCCTGCCAGCCGGGTGATGGCATTTTTGTTTGCACCGACCTGAAATATTTACCCAACGATGAGCGCAACATCGCATCCCGTGCCGCAGCTGTCTTTTTCGAGCATACAGGTATAAATGGGTACCGAACCGACATTGAAATTAAAAAGAACATCCCGGTCTGCGCCGGCCTCGGCGGCGGCAGCACCGACGGCGCCGCCGTTTTACGCGCATTGAATACAGTGTTCGAAACAAAAATAACCAGAACAGAGCTTGAGAAGCTGGCTGAAAAAATCGGGTCTGATGTGTCATTTTGTATTGCGGGCGGAACCGCCCTTGCGGAGGGCCGCGGGGAGTTGCTCACCGACCTGCCGCCACTTCCGGACTGCCGCATTGTCATCTGCAAGCCGACCTTTGCCATATCCACCCCCGAGCTGTTTACCAGGGTCAACTGTGATAAAATCCGTCTCAGACCGGACACGGACGGCATCATTGACGCCCTGCAGAATAAGAATGTGCCAGCCGTTGCCAGGCGGATGTACAATGTTTTTGAGGATGTCTTACCAAAAGGCACCGGAGCTGTCGGCGAGATCAAACAGCGCCTTCTGGAGCATGACGCACTGGGAGCTGTTATGACAGGCACCGGTTCTGCCGTATTTGGACTGTTCACCAGCAGCGATGATGCCCTCGGCGCGTATGAAGACCTAAAAAGCGCCTATCAGGAGTGCTTCCTGACGGAAGTCAGAAGCCGCAGCTCGATCGGCTGAATACAGTTGTATAAAAAAAGAAAACCTCGTCGATAATTCTAATGCAAAGCTTTTCCTGAATTATCGCCGGAGGTTTTTACTTATGAAACTGAAAAAATGGGAGTTGGTGCTGATATGCGCTCTGGTTTTGACACTTTTATACGGAAGTGCAATGGCCAAGGAGCAGGAGAGCCTGTCCGAAAAGCTTATCCGGCTGCATGTGGTGGCAAATTCCGATTCTGATGAAGACCAGGCTCTGAAGCTCTTAGTACGCGACGCGGTCTTTGAACGCATGACAAAGCTTCTCAGCGGTGTTGGGGACAGAGATGAAGCTGTCAGGCTTGTTGAAGACAACCTGGATACGATAATCGCTGAGTCGAAACGGGTCTTAAACGAGCAGGGCTGCAGTCATAACGTGACGGTAGAATTAGCCGTGGAAGATTTCCCGTCACGGGAGTATGATACGTTTTCGCTGCCT
>CAZVLO010000044.1:0-16354 GCA_964628265.1 uncultured Papillibacter sp. | reverse complement strand
GTATGTCTCGCTCCGGGTCGTGCTCGGTGAGGGCGGCGGCAAAAACTGGTGGTGTGTGATTTTCCCGCCGCTGTGCATGTCAGCGGCGACAAACAGCAGGGAAGTATTCGATCAGCTGACCGATGAACAGATCAAACTCATCACATCCGACGCGCCGGAATATGTGATTAAATTCAAATCCATAGAGTGGCTGAACAGAATCAAAGCATGGCTGGGTCTTATATAAGCAAGCGAAACACGGTTGATTAACAGTCGGCCGTGTTTTTGCGTTATTGCTCATTTTCTGTTTCTGTTATAATATAATGAACATTGTATCCCCTGATGCTGTAGAACAACCGAAAGGATTGATTATAAATGAAGGTACTGCTTATTAATGGGAGTCCCAATAAGGAAGGCTGCACGTATACGGCGTTAAAGGAGGTTGCCGACACGCTCGAAAAAAACGGGGTAGAATCGCAGATATTTCATATCGGATCGAAGCCGGTTTACGGCTGTACAGGCTGCAAAAAGTGCGTGGAGCTGAAGCGCTGAGTGTTTGACGATGCCTGTAACGAGATGACAAGGCTTGCTGTCGAAGCGGACGGCATTGTGATCGGGTCCCCAGTCTATTTCGCGGGTATAAACGGCGCCTTGAGCGCACTATTGGACCGCATATTCGTTTCCTCCGACGGAAAGCTCCGGTATAAACCGGGCGCGGCTGTCGTCAGCTGCCGCCGCGGCGGCGCCGGTTCGGCCTTTGACCGCATCAACAAGTATTTTACAATCAGCCAGATGCCCGTCGTCTCCTCACAATACTGGAATTCTGTTCACGGCTTTACCCCTGAGCATGTTAAGAAGGACAAGGAAGGCCTGCAGACGATGCGCACACTGGGCAACAATATGGCGTGGATATTGAAGTCCATCGCCGCCGGTGGCGGGCCTGTACCGTTAGACGAGCCGCATGCGGTCACTTCCTTCTATGACGGGCTGTAGTGTACGTGCATAAAGTTAGCGTTTCAGGCGTTTGACAGAGGACAAACTGCCTTAAGCAAAAAAATATACATTTAGATTTAGGATGATGTCTTAATGAAAGTCTTGTTGCGGGTGACAAAAGAAGCGTCGCGTTACAAGGGATACCTTATAATCGCAGCGCTCAGCACCCTTATCCTGACGGGCCTCAGTCTGGTAGGCCCGCGAATTCAAACACTTATCATCGGTGAGATGGAAAAAGGACTTACCGAGGAGACGATGAAACATATCATTTCCCTGGCGTTTATTCTTCTAGCGGTTTACCTGAGCCGCGTTATTTTCAGAATACTATCTAGCATGCTGGCCCACAAAGCTGCCTGGAATATCGTTCAAATTTTCCGGATGAAGCTCTATGCGAAGATGCAGACCTTCTCCACCGAATACTTTACGACTGCTCAGACAGGCGATTTGATGAGCAGGGTTATCAACGACACGGCCACATTTGAAATGCTCTATGCGCATATACTGCCCGACGGCGTATCGAATATCATTACCCTCGTCGGCGTTTCGGTCATCCTGTTTACCATGAACGCCAAGCTGGCGCTGCTGACACTGATACCGGTTCCAATCATTATAGCTCTCAGCATCTTTTTCGCGAAAAAGATACGACCGATTTTTCGCGGTGTCCAGAAAACAGTTGCCGGTATAAATACGCAGCTCCACGATAATTTTGCGGGGATCCAGGAAATCCGCGCTTTTGGTCAGGCCGATAGGGAAGAGAAGAAGGTTCATGAAAAAGTAGCCGCGTATACGGTCCATATTCTGCAAGCCCTGTATAAAGGTGCGTTTTTCCATCCATCCATCGAGTTTCTCACGTCTTTGGGCAATGTCATCGTCATGGGAGTCGGCGGCTACCTGGCGTATAAAAACCAAATTTCGGTGACGTACATATTTGGGTTCCTGCTGTATCTCGGATTGTTCTACGCGCCGATTACGACACTTGCGCAGCTTATGGAGCAGGCGCAGCAGGCACTGGCCGGAGCCGAACGTGTGGTGGAGATTCTCGATACACCTGTTGAGATCAAAACGGAGGAGAATGCAGTCGCTCTTGAAACCAGTGATGGCGCTCTCAGCTTTGAAAACGTGAGCTTCAGCTATAAGGAAGATACGCCGATTCTCAAGAACATATCCTTCAATGTCAAACCGGGGCAGTTTACGGCGCTTGTGGGGCCGACCGGTGTCGGCAAGACGACAATTGTCAAGCTCGCAGCGCGGTTTTACGACCCTGTTATCGGTACTGTCAGGCTCGACGGGCATGATCTCAGAGAGATTACGCTGGAGAGTCTCCGCAGGTTCATTGCTTATGTGCCGCAGGATACTTACCTGTTCAACACGACAATAGGGGAAAATATTGCATTTGCCCGTCCGGACGCTTCGGCGGAGGAGATTATCGCCGCGGCAAAGATCGCTCGGATCCATGACGATATCATGTCAATGCCGAATGGTTATGACACAGTGACAGGGGAGCGCGGCGTCAAGCTGTCCGGCGGCCAAAAACAAAGGATTGCCATTGCCAGGGCTGTTATCTGCAGAGCCCCTGTCCTGATTCTTGACGAGGCGACATCGTCAGTCGACGCGGAGACAGAGCGCATGATCCAGCGTTCCATCGATGAGCTGGCCGGTAAGCATACAATTATTGCAATCGCCCATCGCCTTTCCACGATAAAAAAAGCTGATCAGATAATCGTTTTAGAGGATGGCGATATCGTTCAGAAGGGTACCCATGAAGAGCTGATGAAACAACCCGGCTTATACAGCCGGATGTACAGCTTCCAAAGCGCTGAAGAGTAAAAAACAGAACCGACATCCTGCTTAGGGCGTCGGTTCTGTTAAAGTTTCGGGATTTGCGCTGAGGTTCTGATTACCAGTTAACGCCGTAATCGGGACGCACGTCGTCAAAAACGAGCTGTGCATCGTAAAACTTCAGGTATCGCTCCCTTTGTGTCCTCAGTGTCGCGCCGTCGGGGTGCATTCTGTCACAGATGACGGCGTTTATGTCTGTTTTTATTTTCGAATAGGATTCGATGCCGACTGATGCGAAGACACGGAATCCCAATCCCTGCAGATAAGTGAAAATCGGACCTGTCTTCCGCACGTCGTCGCCATCCGGCCGCGCCCCGAACGGATAGAAATAAAGCGTTGTCGGGCCAACCAGGGAACCGACTTCGTTCAACCAGCGCTGGGTATCGGCCTGCACGGCTGACAGACTCGATGTGGACAGGTTGATATGTCCCCAGGAGTGAGAGCCGAAATACCAGCCTGTCTCCTTAAGCTTTGCGACTATCGGCTTGACGGCCTCAATTTCCTTCTGGCGTCTGGCTTCCATCTCAGCTGTCATGCCTTTTGTATCCGTCATCGTGCGGTAACCAAGAATACCCTCGTAACCGGTGAGGCTGAGACAGCCCTTAGCGCCATTGAGAGAAAAATCGGGGTGCTCTTTTATGAATTTATCAAGGATGGTAATGGCGTCAAGGTCCTGGGAATAGACCTCCTTACCACTGGGGTCCCGCCCATAGCTCCAGAGTTCACCGCCCCTGATGATCAGCTTGTGTGTAAAGCCGTTTGTATACATGTAATTGTAATAGTTGACATCATCATAAGAGATAATAAGCGGCTTTTTACCCTCCGGTATCATAAGGGTCGATTTTTTCATATGCAAAACACCGGCGCTGTCTTCGTATTCCGTCCAGACATCGTTCATGTTGACAAGGATGTAGCCCTTGTCATAAATGCTTTGCAGCATCTTATTGTACTCGCTGACCGTCACCATGTTCTGGTCGATACCTTTTTCCTTGATATCTCCATCAAAGGCGAGCTCGGGATAAGCTACTGTGGGGTGAAAGAATATGTGCTCTACTATTCCATCATACGGGACGAGCTTGACCGGCGGCGCAGACGGCGACGGCTGCGGAGGCGGAGATGGCGACACCTCGGGCGATGCAGATTCAGCCGGGGGCGATTCGGATACCGTATTCTGCTGAGTCGGCGAAGGCTCCGCCGCACCGCCGTCCGCGTAATTTATTTGTATACCACAGCCGGCAATTCCGAATGATAGCAAGAGAATCAGCACAGATGCAAGAAATCGCTTAACAGTGTAATCCATATATGCTCCCTATCTTTGTAGAGACAATTTTATGACAACATATAGTATAGGCTAAGATTCATCCGGAAAATTCTCAATTGCATTACAAATTGTTAAGATAAATATCAAATCTTCTGTTATAATGTCAGAAAACAAAGAATTATGAGGTAACAGCCATGCTTACCCTTGTTCTGGGGCGTGCCGGTTCGGGAAAAACATCGTACATCATGAACGACTTCAAAGAAAGAATAGTCAGGGGCATGAAGCGTCTGCTCTATATCGTTCCGGAGCAGTACTCACATGATGCCGAGCGGCAGCTTTTGAAAATTTGCGGCGACAAGCTGAGCCTGCACGGCGAGGTGCTGAGCTTTTCACGCTTGTGCAGCAGGGTGTTTGCGGAAACAGGCGGGTCGGCAGCCGCACTGCTTGACGACGGCGGACGGCTTCTTGTGATGAGCAGAGCATTCGACACGGTGGCCGGCAAGCTGTCAATTTACGGAAACAGTGAGCAAAAAGCCGATTTTTTGGAGGAGCTCGTCGCAATTTCAAAAGAATTCAAGAGTTCCTGCCTGCCGCCTTCTGTTCTTGAAACAGCCGCTGAATCAGCAAAAAGCCCGCTGAAGGAAAAGCTGCAGGATTTATCACTCATCATCGGCGCCTATGACAGCTTTTTCAACAGTGAGACAGCCAATCCGGACGACAGGCTCGGACGTCTCGTTCGGGTACTCTCCGAATATTCCGGTTTTGAAGCAGATCATATTTATATTGACGGATTTACGGACTTCACGGCACAGGAAATGCAGGTCATTCAAGAGCTTGTCCGGTTAAATGCCGAACTGACTGTCTGCCTGACCTGTGACAGCCTTGCTGCCGGCGGTCTTGACGACGGTGAGGAGATATTCAGGCTGTCACGAAAAACGGCATTGTCCCTTATTCGAATGGCGGATGATTGCGGGGCGGAAGCGAAGATCTTAGAAAAGGAAACGGACGGCAGCGGGAAAGCGCCGGAGCTTCGGTACCTTGAGCAGAATCTATTTCGATATAACGACGACCATTATCAAGGTGAATGCCGGGCTGTCGAAATTCACAGCGCAGCCACGCCCGGTACGGAATGCGAGTATGCCGCGTCGAAGGTCCTGGAGCTTGTGCGCGCGGGTTACAGATGGCGTGATATCGCCGTCGCGGTCTGTGATATTAATTCTTACGAGCTGCTGGCGGAGAGCATATTCGAGAAATATGATATACCGGTATACATCAACAGGAAAAGCGCCATTAACCAAAAGCCACCCGTGGCGCTGATCGAATATGCTTTTGACATCATCACAGCCGGCTGGGATCACAGCTCGGTTTTCCGCTATCTTAAAACCGGGATGACCGGCATCGAACCGTCAGACTGCGACGAGCTGGAAAACTATGTGCTCCAATGGAATCTGCGCGGCAGTATATGGACACGAGAGGAGGATTGGAGTCTTCCGCTGTCCGGTTACGAGCGCAGCTTCAATGACGATGATGAAACAAAACTCCAGAATATCAACGCGCTGCGCCATGCCGTTGTCAAGCCGATAACTCATCTGCAAAAGGAACTCCGTCGGGCGGACACTTTCGGTGGGAAACTGAAAGCCCTCTATGGATTTCTGGAGGATATTGAATTACCCAAGCGGATTGACGAAACAGCTGACGCATGCCTACAGGCGGGAGATATCCAGCGCAGTGACGAATACAGGCAGCTGTGGGACATTATCGTCAAGGCTCTTGATCAATTCAACGACATTCTCGGCGACACGTCAGGGAGTAATTCGGAATTCCTGCGATTGTGGAAGCTCCTGATATCTCAGTATAATATAGCAACCATACCGGTTTCCATCGACAGGGTAGGGGTGGGCGACCTGTCACGTCAGCGGCGCCGTAATCTCAAATGCCTCATTGTGATTGGAGCTTCCGATGACGCGCTGCCGGGGACAGGCAGCACCGGAGGGCTCCTCTCCTCAGGTGAACGCAGCGCGCTTCAGCAGCTTGGTGTCAATCTGTCCGGTACGGCGGAGGATCGACTGTACCGGGAGATGAATTCAATTTATTTGTCTCTGACACTACCCGAGAATAAGCTCGTCGTGTCATACTCACGTAACGGTACCGGCGGCGGCGACAAGCGGCCGTCGTTTGTTGTGAAAAGACTAAAATCAATGTTTTCTCTGCAGGAGCAGTCAGACGGTGATTTCGATTTCAGACTGAACGCGCGCCGTCCCTGCTTTGAACTGGCCTCCGCCGCGAAGAACAATCCGGACAGCATGACAGCCGCCGCTGCCTTTGAATACTTCAGCGAGGGTCAAGAGTCAAACGAGCGGCTTCAAAACGCTGTTCGGGCTACTGATTTGTCCCGGGGACACCTGTCGGGTGAAGCGGCGAAAAGACTGTACGGTAAGGATTTGGTCATATCCGCGTCCCGTGTTGACAAATACTATTCCTGTCGGTTTATGTATTTCCTTCAGTACGGCTTAAACGCAAAACCAAGGAAGCCCGCCGGCTTCGATGCGCCGACAGCCGGGACGTTTATGCACTATATCCTTGAAAATGTCACACGGGATATCAAAAACAACGGCGGATTCCATGATGTGACCGAGGAACAGTGCCGGGCGCTGACGGATAAATACGTTGATATATATGTCAACGAGGTTCTCTGTAATTTCAAAGACAAGACAAGCCGTTTCAAGTATCTTTTCAACCGACTCGTTGGGGACGCGTCGTTCGTCGTGCTGGATATGGTAAACGAACTGAAGGATTCGGATTTTGCGCCGCTGGATTTTGAGCTGGAGTTCTCCGATAAGGGAGATATCCCGCCGCACATGATTCGCAATGAAGGGTCAAAGCTCCAGGTCAAAGGCTTCGTTGACCGGGTTGACGGGTGGGAGTATGACGGAAAGCTCTACCTGCGTGTTGTGGACTATAAGACAGGTAAAAAGGCTTTTCGGCTGTCTGATGTGTGGCATGGTATGAACATGCAAATGCTCATATATCTGTTTGCTCTGCACAAAAACGGATCGGCCAAGTATAAAAAGGAGATTATCCCTGCGGGCGTTCTGTATGCCCCGGCCCGGGACGAAATCATTCCCGCATCCAGAAACGCCGGGGAGTCTGAAATAGACGATCTTCGCCTGAAAAAACTCAAACGAAGCGGCCTCATTCTCAGCGATGAGAATGTTATTGAGGCAATGGAACATGGCGGGAGCAAAAAATATCTGCCTATGAAGCTTTCAAAGGACGGTCTGTTAACCGGTGACAGCCTTGCCGAGCTTGAACAGCTGGATAAGCTGTCCTCGCACATTGATAAAATGCTGCTTCAAATTGCCGGAGGCATCCGGATAGGAAGCATCGACGCCGAACCGTTTTTTAAGAACCAGAACGACAACGCCTGCCTGTACTGCGATTACAGAACCGCCTGCCGTTTTAGCGAGAAGGATGGGGACAGGCGGCGTTACCTGAAAACTCTCAGCACTGACGAGGCGTGGGAACTGATTGCAAAGGAGGCGGAATCATGAGCGGCAAAACCCTCCGGCTGACACCGGCACAGCAAAGCGCAATCAGTTTACGTTGGGACGGTGCCCTTCTTGTCTCGGCAGCGGCCGGCTCCGGCAAAACAAAGGTCCTTGTGGAGCGGCTCCTGTGTTATGTGACGGATCAAACCGCGCCGTGTGATATCACGGAATTTCTTATCATCACCTATACGCGCGCGGCGGCCAACGAACTGCGCTCAAAAATTCTCGATGAAATCTCAGCCCGCATGGCGGAGGAGCCCGATAACAGGCATCTCAGACGTCAGGCCGCGCTGTGTTACGAAGCGCATATCGGGACAATCCACGGCTTTTGTACCGATATCCTCAGAGAGAATGCCCATCTGGTGGATTTGCCGCCGGATTTCCGCGTTGCCGACGAGAATGAAAGCAGCATCATCAGGCGCGCCGTGCTGGAGGACCTGATCGAGGCGCGCTACGATGCAATTGACCAGTCGCCGGGCTTTAAGCTTCTTGTAGACGCATCGTCAGCGGGCCGGGATGACAAAAAGCTTTTTGACATTATTCTCGATGCCCATGGGAAGCTGTTAAGCCATGCCGACCCCGCGAGGTGGGTGGCAAACCAGTTGGAAACGCTGGAACAGACTTCCCCCGGTGATGTGTCCGAAACCATTTGGGGCCGCTATCTGATGGAGGACGCGCGGAGAAAAGCGTCATATTGGCGTGATGTTATGGAGAACCTGCTGTCGGACTACTCTCTTAACCCGGAATTTGTAGCGGCATATGGCGGCAGCATTTCAGCGACTATTGAAAGTATCGAGTGTTTTGTCAAGGCGCTCGGAAACAGCTGGGATGCGGCCAGAGAAAGCGCTAATGTTGATTTTCCGAGGCCGAAAAACATTAAAGGCTACGATGAGCTCAAGGAGATTCGAAAAAGATGCCGGGAGACGATGAAAAAAATCACCGCCGTTTTTGAGTACTCCTCGGCAGAGCTGCTGTCGGATATGGACAAGGTCCGGCCTGTGGTCACCGAGCTTTTACGGCTCGTGCTGGATTTTGACGAAGCTTACGGACTTGCTAAAAGAAAGCGCGGTCTTGTAGATTTTTCAGACCTAGAACATATGACGGCGCGACTCGTGGCTGACAGAAAGACAGGCCGCCAGACGGCGCTTGCTGAAGCCGTCTCAGGACGATTTGTTGAGATTATGATCGACGAATACCAGGACTGCAGCGGTGTGCAGGAGGTCATATTCAACGCTGTATCAAGGAACGGTCGGAATATTTTTATGGTCGGCGACGTAAAGCAGTCCATTTACCGCTTCAGGCTGGCCGATCCCTCCATATTCTTATCCAAATACAAAAAGTACAGAGACGAAGACGATGCGGAGGACGGTGAGGGGCGGCGCATTCTTCTGTCCACAAATTTCCGCTCCAGAGCCGGGCTTCTTGACGCCGTCAACTTCATATTTAAAAACATAATGTCGGAAGAGTTCGGGGAAATGGACTACACTGAGCGAGAATATCTATACCCCGGGCGTGTCGGGGATGATTCAGCGGAGCCTGCCGTTGAGCTTGACATTATGGATATGAGCACGTTCGAGCCGGATGAGGACGGAGAGAGTATAGAAAAGGCCGAGGCGGAGGCCGCCTTTGTGGCCGGGCGAATTGAGGAGCTTATAAAAAGCGGCATGCTGATTCCTGACGGTCAGGGTGGGACGCGCCCCGTTTCCTACGGCGATTTTGCCATCCTTCTGCGCTCAGTACAGGATAAGGCGGGTATCTTTACGCGGGCGCTGAGCGAACGTCAGATTCCCGTTGCCGTGTCGGACAGCGAGGGCTTCTTTGAAACTCAGGAAATTACCGTCACGCTCTCGCTTTTGGAGATCATAGACAATCCGATGCAGGATGTTCCGCTGATTGCCGTCATGAGAAGTCCTATCGGAGGCTTTACGCCAGACGATCTGGCACGCATACGCCTGGCCGACAAGAACGCGAATTTCTATACTGCGCTTAAAAAAATTGCGGAAGCTGACGATAAGTGCCGGGTGTTCCTTGATATGCTCAAGGCGTACCGGGAAACAGCACCGGACATGACTTCGGACAGATTCATCTGGCACGTTTATAATACGACCGGCATACTCGGTATCATGGGCGCTCTGAGTGGCGGGGAGGGACGCCGTGAAAACCTGATGAAGCTATTGAACCTTGCAATTCAATACGAGGCTAACGGGTACAAAGGATTGTTCGGCTTCTTGACATTTATCCGAAAGCTCATTGAAAATGGTGTGGAACCCGGCGAAAAGAATGAGGCCATGTCGGGCGACACTGTAAAGGTCATGAGTATCCATAAATCCAAGGGTCTCGAATTCCCGATTGTGATTCTCGCCGATACAGCGAAACGCTTTAATAATAAGGATGTGTCAAAGCCGCTGCTCATACACGCGCAGCTGGGCGTCGGCTCGAAGGTCACCGACCTCGTACGGAGAATCGAGTACCCGACGATTGCCCGGTTGGCTGTCGCTCGGAAGCTGACCCGTGAAATGGCTGCGGAGGAAATGCGTGTTTTATATGTCGCCATGACGAGAGCCAGAGAAAAGCTCATTATTGTCGCTTCCTATGCCGATGCCGGACGGGAGCTTACAAAGCTGTCTAAGGATGCAGCCACCCCCGTACCGCCGCAGCTTATGGAAAACGTCAACAGCCTTGCCGGGCTCATCCTGCTGCCCGCGTTGACGCGGCCTGAAGCCGGCGTCCTCAGAGGAGACGACAACGACGGGAAACGCGGCGCAAACGTCTGGGATATTCGTTTAATAAGCGCGGATACGGTCCATGAGACAGAGCAGCGACAAATTCAGACCGGGTCCTCTCGAGTAAAAGCCGATCCGGCGGTTGTAGAAGCGCTGCGTAAAAGGTTCGGCTTTCAATATCCGTATCAGAGAGCAGCGCAGATTCCTTCAAAACTGACGGCGACGGAGCTGAAAGGCCGCGTTGCCGACTTTGAGGCAGCCGAAGACGCCGAAACAACGGACAGCGCAAAAAAACGCCGATTGACTGCATTAAGGCCGCGTTTTATAACCCAGCGGACAGCATTGACGCCCACAGAACGCGGAACAGCGCTTCATCTCGCCATGCAGTTTATTGACTATAGCAAGTGCGGAAATATTAACGGTATCAAAGATGAGCTCCTGCGGCTCAAGGAAAAGTGCTTCATCAGCGCGCAGCAGGCCGCTGCCGTTGAACCTAAAAAAATCCTTGAATTCTTTGCGTCAACTTTAGGGCAGCGTGTCCTGCGGGCAGACAAGCTATACCGGGAGTTTAAGTTTTCGCTGCTCGTCCCGGCTGGTGAAATCTTTAGCGATGCGGGGGAGGCAGCTTATGACGAAATCCTATTCCAGGGTGTTATCGACTGCTGCTTTCAGGAGAATGGCGCGCTCCACGTTATAGACTTTAAATCGGATTATGTCACGAGGGAAACACTGAAGGAAAAAACAAAGCTTTACGCGACGCAGCTTAACGCGTACAGCCGTGCGATGGAACGCATCATCGGTCTTCCGGTGAGCAGCCGGGTAATCTACTTTTTTGTGCTGGGAGAAGCGGTGGAAACGGTGTAAAATATGATAAAACTAGCTGTTGCATTTTGATTTATTCTGTGTTAATATGTTTCCTGCGTATTCAAATAAACAATACATGACATGCGCAACATGCGCAGACAGAATCCGACAGGCTGAAAGAGGTGAACATGATGAAGGAAGGGCTCCATCCCAACTATCAGCAGACGACCATTAAGTGCGCTTGCGGTGAGGTTATTGAGACGGGCAGCACGAAGAAAGACATAAAGGTGGAAATCTGCTCGAATTGTCACCCATTTTATACAGGCAAGCAGAAGCTGGTCGACACCAGCGGACGCGTTGACAAGTTCAACAAGAAATTTGGTATAAAATAACCGTCCGAGAATTACCCGCACTTATAAGTGCGGGTATATTTTTTTGTCTCTGTGCGATATAATGAAAGATAGTATCTTAAAAGGAGGCGAAGCCTATGTTTAAAAAAATCGGAGTCAAGGAGATAGACAGCAACGTCTTTGAGCTGATCGGCGATAAGTGGATGCTGATCACCGGCGGCGGCGAATCGGGATTCAACACCATGACAGCCAGTTGGGGCGGCCTCGGCGTTTTGTGGCAGAAAGCAGTCTCTTTTTGCTTTGTCCGACCGCAGCGCTATACACGCAAGTTCATGGATGACGGGAAATACTTCAGTCTCAGCTTCTTCGGTGAGAAATACAGAGATCAGCTTTATTTGTGCGGTTCAAAAAGCGGACGCGATATGGATAAGGTTAGGGAAACAGGCCTCACGCCGTGCTTTGCTGACTGCGGCGCCGTCTATTTTGAGGAAGCCGAGCTCGTTCTGGTCTGCAAGAAGATCTACAGTCACGATTTCGACCCGGAAAATTTTATGACACCCGAGATAGCTGTCGCATATGAAAAAGGCGACTACCACCGTATGTATGTCGGCGAAATTGTCGAGGTGCTGGAAAAATAACGTAATATACTATTAAGATGAGAAACAGGTGACATATATAGATAACCCAAATCAAAACAAAGAAAAAGCTATTGTGGCGGGTCTTGCCGCCGACAGCATGGACTTTAAGGAGCGCTCATCTGACGAGAGTCTTGATGAACTGGAGGCACTGCTGGAAACGGCAGGCGGCGTCTCATGCGGCCGCCTCCTGCAAAAGAAGCAGACACCCGATCCGAGGACATTCATCGGCGAGGGTAAGGTGCGGGAGCTGAAAGCGTACATTCAGGCAGAAGGCTGCACACTTGCCGTATTCGACAATGAGCTGTCTCCATCTCAAGCGCGGGCTCTGGAGGAAGATCTGGGCGTCCGGGTCATAGACCGTTCAGGCTTGATTCTGGATATTTTCGCCCAGAGGGCGCGGACACGGGAAGGCCGTCTGCAGGTGGAGCTGGCACAATACAAATATCTGCTGCCAAGACTCACTGGTATGTGGACGCATCTGGAGCGGCAGGCAGGAACCTCAGCACCCATCGGTACCCGCGGTCCCGGCGAAACGCAGCTGGAGACAGACCGCCGCCACATCCGCCGAAAAATATCACAGCTTGAAGAGGAACTGGAGAAGGTGCGTCAGGTTCGCTCGACACAGCGGCGTATGCGCGAGAAAAACAGCGTCCCTGTCGTAGCACTCGTGGGGTATACGAACGCCGGGAAATCAACGCTTCTAAACAAACTGACCGGCGCCGGCATAATGGCGCAAAACCGATTGTTCGATACATTGGATACGACAACGCGGCGGCTTAAAATCAGCGATACGGCAGAGATTCTGATTTCCGACACGGTCGGCTTTATCCGAAAGCTTCCGCACCATCTTGTAGACGCATTCAAAGCGACGCTTGAAGAACTGACGTATGCTGACCTCCTTATCCATGTGATCGATGCGTCAAATCCCTTGTGGATCCAGCAGGCGCAGGTGGTGGATGAGCTGATTCAGGAGCTGGGAGCTGAAGCGACACCGCGTCTCGAAGCCTTCAACAAGTGCGATTTGGCATTTGGCGTATTTCATCCCCGTGGTGACGATATCGTTGAAATCTCGGCAAAGACCGGGGAGGGTGTCGATACCCTTATGTCGAAGATCGAAAAAATCCTTGAGAAATCAAAAAAGCGCGTCATGCTCCGCCTCCCTTATGACAAGGGCGGCCTGATTGAGATGCTCCACAGGGATGCGTCGGTTATCCGTCTTGACTATCTTGACGACTGCATTGAGATTGAGGCAGTATTGAACCCTGAGACATACGGCAGGGTCAGGGACTACATGCAGACGTAGAAAGGCAGGTCGCTGGAAATGGATTATCTTGTACCTTATCAGTACGGAGAAGCCGAATTCGTTGAAAAGCGCTCACGGTTTATCGGACAGACCTGGCCGGTTGAATCCGAGGAAAAGGCAAAGGCGCTCATTGCCGAGACGAAATCTAAATATTACGACGCCCGGCACAACTGCTGGTGCTACATCATCGGAAGCAACGGTGAGAGCGGTGCGGGTGTCGTCCGTTATGCAGACGACGGCGAGCCGCAAGGGACGGCAGGACAGCCCATGCTGGAGGTTTTTCGCCGGTCAGGCATCGAAAACGTCCTGTGCGTTGTCACGCGCTATTTTGGCGGTATCCTGCTGGGTGCCGGCGGTCTGACCCGGGCTTACGCCAACACAGCCAAGCTGGCGCTGGAGGCTGCCGGTATCGCCGAGATGCGCCTTTGGACTTGCATGAGCATTGTCTGTCCTTATAATCTTCTGGATAGTATAAAAAACGAAATCGAACAGTTCGGCGGCAAAATTGAAGAGGCCGATTACGGTACCGATGTTTCTGTAAGCGCTATATTTCCAGCGCAAACGGCCACATCATTTGAAAAACGGCTGGCTGATTTGTCCGCCGGAACTGTCGCCGGAGTCGTGACCGGAGCAAAATATATAGCAGTCCCGATAAAATAGTACATCCCTTCATACATATCTGCCATAATGTGCGGGGAGAGATAAATAAAATCTTGACAACAAAATGAGGGAATGCTAGCATCAACTTTACGGGAAAAAGCAGCAGAGAGGAAGCGCCTATGGAAGGGCTTGCCGCAGCAAGAAATGAAAATAAGTGGTACAGGCTGGATAATGCCGCCAAGATATATCCCGCAGTCACCAACGCAAAGCGCGCCAGTGTTTACAGAATGTCAGTGGAACTCCGGGATAAAGTTGACCCGGATATCCTGCAAACGGCCTTAACACAGACACTGCCAAGATTTCCGACCTTCGGCGTCAGAATGCAGCAAGGTCTGTTTTGGTACTATTTTGAGCAGAATCTGAAAAAGGTCTCCGTATTTCCGGAGAGAGCGCCGATATGCCGTCCCATAGACCTGAAAGAGACGAACGGCTACCTTTTCCGCGTAAACTATTACAATGCGAGAATCAGCCTTGAGGTCTTTCACGTCCTTTCCGACGGGACAGGCGCTGTCGCTTTCCTCAAAGCGCTTGTATTTAATTACCTGCTGCTCCTCGGTGAACCTGTCGTAGCAGATGACGGTATTTTGGACGGCCATGTCTGCCCGGCACTGAGTGAAATTGAAGACAGCTTTCAGCGACATTACGATCAAAATGCGATCAGCAGCCGCGCGGAAAGCAAAGCGTATCAGCTGAGGGGGACGCGAATTCTTCCTCAATACGTCCGACTGACTCAGGGGATATTCAGAGCTGATGCGTTCAAGCAGCTTGCTGGGAGCTGTGGGTCAACAGTTACCGAATACACAGCATCGCTCATCATATACGCAATCTACGAGACACAGTTAAAAGGGCGGGGGAGCAGTCATCCGGTCAAAATATCAATTCCCGTCAATCTGAGAAAGCATCTGGAATCCAATACCCTGAGGAATTTTTCATCATATGTCAATGTCGGTATGACCTTTGACTCCGGCGAGTATACATTTGAAGGAATACTCGAGGCTATCAGAGATCAGTTGAGAAATGATGTAAAGAAAGAAAAGCTGCTTGAGAAAATCGGCGCCAACGTCAGTGCGGAACGAAGCCCGTTTATCCGTTTTGCACCGTTGGTTCTTAAAAACGTCGCTCTGAGAACAGCCTACAGTCTTTACGGTGAAAAACTGGTGACGACAACTCTTTCCAATATCGGTGTTGTCCGCGTGCCCGACTCCATGAAGAGCGCTATTAAAAGATTTGATTTCATTCTGGGGGCACCGGCCATGAACGCGTTCAGCTGCGCCATGTGTACATTTGAAGACAGCATGACTATTTCGTTTACACGCATAATGGAAGAAACGGACACCGAACGGTTTTTCTTCCGGTTTCTGTCCGGTAAAGGCCTGGATATTGTTATTGAATCGAACTATGAGGCATCATTATGAAATTTTGCAGAAAATGCGCGCTGTCGGTCAATACGGCTTACGAATTCTGTCCGCTGTGCGCATCCCAGCTGACGGACGCTCAAATCGATGAGGCAGTCCCGGTTGCTGACGGCACTTCTGAAGACATCTATCCGAGGTATGACGGAGAAATCAAGTATAACCTCGCCCTGCGCCTCCTGCTGTTCATCTCCATCGTCGGCGCGTCAACAAGTCTTTTAATTAATATTCTGCTTTATAAAGGCGTGCTCTGGTCGCTCCTCGTCGCCGGCGGAATCGGTTTTTTCTGGGCAGCTGTCATCTATCCCATCAGCGCCAGGAAGAACCTTGGCCACCATATTACTGTCGATGCTATCGCCGCGTGTGTTTTTTTCGTTGTGGCGCAGTTTGTCATCGGCGCGAAAGGGTGGAGCCTGGATTATGTTGTACCTTTTCTGTTTATCGCCGCAACGACGTTCATCTCTCTTGTCATACTCATCAAGCGGATGAAATGGCGTGAATACGCCATGTATCAGTTTATTGCCATCCTCCTTGGTATCCTACCCGTCATATCTGTCATCGCCGGGCTTGTGTCCACCGCGTGGCCCAGTATTGTTTCCGCATTTTACTCGTTCATTACCCTCCTGGGTATGTTCATATTCGCCGACAAAAAGTATAAAAATGAGCTTATCAAGCGGTTTCATTTCTAAAAAATTAAACCCGGAAAATTAACTTTCCGGGTTGCAAAGCTCGGCAATATATGTTATCATCATTGAGCGTCAAAAATTCCATATCCGGGTGTGGCGCAGTTGGTAGCGCGCTTGACTGGGGGTCAAGAGGCCGCAAGTTCAAGTCTTGTCACTCG
>CAZVLO010000043.1:19429-24970 GCA_964628265.1 uncultured Papillibacter sp. | reverse complement strand
CGCTCCTGTGTGATAAACGTCAGGTCACAAAATGCACCTATGAACGCTATCAGAACAGGCTGCTGACTTTTTGCAATTCTTACGCTTATCACTGCTGTTCTTTTCCGGCACGATTGTTTTATCATACAAATTTAGCAGTAAAAATATAAATAAATAAACAACGATTTGCGGCAGGTTTTAAAGTACAATAGGCTTAATGTCATGCAGATGTGGAGACCGGGAGAGCGAAAACGGTGAAAGATGAAAGACAAATCGTATGCTGGGCATCGCCCGGCTGCAAGATGTACTGCGGCCTTGTGGCGGAGCGAGAGGATGGGAAGCTTGTCCGGCTGAGGCCCAATAAAGGATATCCGTCCCCGAATAAAGGCTGTGCCGACCGAATGCCGTACCATACACAGTGGCTGTATAGCGATATCCAGATTAAAAAGCCGCTCAAACGCGCCGGTGAGCGCGGCGAGGGGCACTGGGAGGAGATATCCTGGGACCAGGCGCTTGACGAGATCGCCGGGAAACTCGCGGAGCTGAAGGCAAAATACGGACCTGAAACACTGGCGGTGACGGAGGGTACATACCGAAGCGACATATACTGTATGCGAACCAGATTCCTCAACCTCTTTGGAAATCCGTCGAATATCGGCTGCGCGGGGACAATCTGCCACTGTAATACCGCAGCGCTTTCAATGGCGCTTTTGGGCACTGCGCAGGGCGGGCGGCACGGGTCAGAACCGAAATGCGCCGTGATTCATGGCAATGAAATGAGCCAGACCGCCCCCCTGGCCTGGGCGCGCATGAAGAAGCTGCACGACGAGGGCAAAGTCAAAATCATACTCATTGACCCGCGAAAAACGAAAATGGGGGACGACGCCGACCTGTGGCTTCAGATACGACCCGGTACCGATACGGCACTGCTGATGGGCTGGATCAACATTATTATTAATGAAGAGCTTTACGACAAAGAGTTTGTCGAAAACTGGACATACGGATTTGAGGCGCTCAAGGCCCGCGCCAATGCGTACACACCGGAGAAGGTCAGCGAGATCACATGGATTCCGAAGGACCTCATTATTGAGTCGGCGCGAATGTACGCTACAAATTTCCCCGCAGAACTGAAGGACGCATCTTCAACCGACATGCTTGGGCGCAACGCCATCCGGGTGGAGCAGGCACGCGTTTGCCTAAGGTGGGAGGCGCCGAGACTGCGGAAGGGCCGGGGCCGATTATCGGCGGCAACTATGCGATACGTGATTCGATGCTGCAGATGACGGAGGCCTTGCCGGTGGAGCAGCGCAAAAAACAGATCGGCGCTGACCGGTTCAAGCTGATGACGTGGCCCGGATATGAGTTAATGGCACCGATATATGAAGAGACATACGGAACACCGTTCCCGCAGAGCGCCCATAGTTTTCTTTCGGTGCAGCCCCTTATCTGGAAGGCGATCCTCGAGCGGGATCCCTACCCGGTTACGGCGAATATAACCTGGGCCAGCAACCCGCTGTTAAACGCCGGCGATACTAAACTCGTCTACAAGGCTTTGAAGAGCCCGAATCTCGAGCTTTCCGTGGTCAGTGAGCTGGTCATGACGCCCACGGCGATGCTTGCTGATTATGTACTGCCCGCCGCGAGTAAGCTTGAAAAACCCATGTGTGAGACACATGAGGATTTTTCTCCGACGATGAAGGTCGCGGAAGCGGCCGTCGAGCCGATAGGCGAACGCCGTGAGGAGTACCTGTTCTGGAAGGGTCTGGCGGAGCGGCTCGGCTTCGGTGAGCACTTCCCGTGGAAAAGCGAGGCGGAACTGGCGGATTACCGGCTGAAGCCCGTGGGCCTCACATTCAAAGAGGCGGCAACGAAGACTTATTTAGTGAAGAGTGACGAGCGCTGGACATACGACAGGATTAATCCGCGCACCGGAAAACCCACGGGGTTCGCCACGATTTCGGGCAAAGTCGAATTATACTCCAACGTCCTCGAACAGCTGGGCTACGATCCGCTGCCCTATTACGAAGAACCGCCCGTAAGCCCGTATTCAACGCCTGAGCTGGCGAAGGAGTATCCCTATATCCTCATTACAGGAGGGAATTTCCGCCCCATGTTCCATTCGGAGAACAGGCAGCCGGGGCTCGGTACCCGTGAGCAGTATCCGTGGCCAATCATGGATATCCATCCGGAGACTGCAGCAAAACACGGGATAGAAGACGGCGACTGGGTCTTTGTTGAAACACCGAAGGGTGCCATCCGGCAGCGTGCCCGTGTTGCGGACGAGATAGACCCGCGGGTAATTAATGTGCAGAGTCACTGGTGGTATCCGGAACTGCCGCACAGGGAACCCTGGCTTGGAGGCCTTTGGGAGTCAAACTGCAATGTGCTGACCCCGGCGGACGACCCTGACCTGCTCGATCCCGTCACGGGCGGATGGCCGATGCGCGCGCTTTTGTGCAGGATTTACAAAGCAAAGACAGTGACACAGAATTAGGCGAATATTATCGATGCGCTTGTTTTAACGCCGCCTGCTGAAAAATATCACTAAAACACTGAGGTTTAGCATGTACTTTAATTGGAACGAGAATACGATACGCTGGTACTTGAATGCCGAAACACACACGGGATTTTATAAAAAGCTGGCGGATGATATCAGGCCGATGGTCATTGGATACGAAAGCCTTTGCGACCTCGGCTGCGGCGCGGCGCTGTTTGATTTTGCGATGGCGCCGTATATGGAATCTATCGAATGTGTGGATATAAACGAAATCGCTCTGTCATCCGTAGAGGACAGAGCGAGGCAATATGGACTCCGCAATATTCGCACGCGTCTTGCCGACAGCGATACAATCACCGGGAAATGGGACGTTGTCTTCATGAGTTTTTTCGGCAGCCGTGATTTGGACCGCTATCTTCCCCTTTGTAAAAAGCTGATTGCCGTCGTCACTTCGGACTTCGATACGGAACTTTTTCCGCGCAGGGAACGAAACGTCAGCAGAAACACTGTTGAAAATACCATTGAATATCTGGACAGCAAGGGAATCGCTAATAAGCTGACCCGCAGAACGTATGAGTTCGGCCAGCCGTTTACATCCCGCGAGGACGCGGAGTTGTTTGTGCAGACATACGCCCCGTACGCTTCGCCTGAGGAGGCAGAGACTTTCCTGGATGATCGTCTCGAACAAACGGGAAATCAGGCATTTCCTTATTATATTCCCCGTATGAAGGCTGTTGGTATATTTGAGGTGAAGGGTGACCTAATATGAAACATATCTTCCTTACCGGACAAATTCAAATCGGCAAAAGTACCGCCATTCAAAAGACAATGCAGCTTCTGAACCTGCAGTACGGCGGCTTTCGCACCTATTTCAGCGATGATCGGGGTGACCCAAATCAAAGTCTTTATATCGGCGATGCCGCGCAGCCGTATATGTTCGATGAAGAGCATGTAGTCGCCCGCATTTCTTCGGCATCACCACCCCAGATTCTCTCCGAGCGTTTTGATACTCTCGGCGTTCGATACATTGAGGAGGCCATGCAGAACGCTCCGCTCATCATTATGGATGAATGCGGAAGTCTTGAGAACCAGGCCTTGCAGTTTCAGCGCGCCGTATTAGGCGCGATAGACGGAAATACTCCGAGTCTTGGTGTTCTTAAGCACTCGGCAACGGGGTGGGTGGATAAAATCAGGCGCCACCCTGATGTTGTAATTATCACTGTTGATGAACATAACAGAAATGCCCTGCCGCGATTCTTGGCGCAGGTTCTCTCATAAAACGGCGATCGACACAGGTCTTGAGTTGAGTTATTTTTCGCAGTTACATTTTATATTTCCTGTGATAATCTCCTTCCAGTCGCCGATGACGTCGTGGGTCCAGCAGTCGTCCGCGCCCGCCGCCTCCCGCATTGTAAGAGCGAGTATGTAGGTCAGTTCTTCAACTGTGGCTCCGGCTTCCAGCGCACCCTTAAAATGTTTCAGGACGCAGGGCTTTGAGCGTCCCTTGATGGACAGGGCGAAGCAGATAAACTGATAAGTTTTTTCGTCAATCGAACGCTTTTCGGCGTAGAGCTTATCTATCTCGTCAAGCTTCTCAGCGAACTCGGGAAAAAATTCGGCTAACATTCTCATTTTATTTTCCTCCTTGTTTTTGTAATATTTCTATAATCTCACTGGATTTTAGTACCTTGCCGACAGACACAACCCTTTTGTTTATCACAAGGGCAGGGGTGGTCATCACGCCATATGCCGCGATTTGTGAGAAGTCGGTCACATGGTCGACAGTCGCATCCATCCCGAGCTGCTCCAATGCGGCTTTTGCCGCCGCTTCAAGTTGATTGCACTTAGCGCAGCCGCTCCCAAGCACTTTTACGTTCGCACCCTCGGTTTTTGCGCTTTCAGCCTTTGCCATGCTCTCGGCATCGCAGCCGCCTCCGCAGCAGCAGGAGTCGGCTTCTTCTTTTTTGTTTTTCTTTCCAAACAACGCCATAGTAAACATCTCCTTAATATCACTATTAGAATCCAAGTAAACTACAAATCAAACCAACAGTGCCATGGGCAACGCATCCATCAGCAGCAGTCACCTCCACAGGCACAACCGGACTTGGTTTTCTTCCCGTCAAAGAAGTTTTTCAGGTTTTCAGGCAATTCATATCCATCACAAGAACATCCTGCATCGCATTGGCCAAATACAAACTGAAGGATGCTTTCTGCGAGCATTTCCTTGGGCGGAATCTCGTAAGTCTTTCCATTATACTCAAAGACACGGCATTCCACATCTGTATCGCTGATTTCACTGCAGCAGCCACAGCTGTTTTCGGCAACTGATTTACAGATGTCCTGTCCGTTCACCCGAATCGTTGGTGATGAAACAAATTGGTGCTGTATGGCAATTTCAGCCGTCTTCATTTCAATTTTTTTGTATTTGACAGTAAAACCGGCAAGCTTTAAGGCAGGGGTAAGCACCAGCATCACCTCGTCAAGGATGCTGTCTGCCCCGATACATCGTTCACAGGTTTGAAGATCAAGATAGAGATACTCAACAACAACTCTCTTATCAAAAGAACAATCACCTCCACAGGAGCAGCAGGATTTCACCTTTATTTTTGCCATCATTTTCCTCCTATATTATCAGCGGCTGCAAAGCGTTGAACAAATATCCCACAATGATAATCCCTATTGTACAAATAACGATGAACAGTGCCAGCAGCTTCGGCTTAACCGCTTTGCGGAGCATAATCATGGACGGTAAAGACAGTGTGGTGACGCCCATCATAAAGGACAGCACCGTACCCAGCTGTGCACCTTTGGTAAGAAGCGCTTCGGCAATCGGGATTGTGCCAAAGATATCGGCATACATCGGCACGCCTATGACTGTTGCTAAGATTACGCCGAAGGGGTTGTTGCTTCCCAAAAGGGAGATCACCCATTCCTCGGGGATCCAGTTATGAATAATCGCGCCTATTCCGACGCCAATCAGAATGTATGGGAACACCTTCTTAAAGGTGGACAGCGTTTGCTCCTTTGCATAAATCAGCCGTTCTTTCCTTGTGAGCTCCGGCGAC
>CAZVLO010000043.1:19152-19419 GCA_964628265.1 uncultured Papillibacter sp. | reverse complement strand
TATCAACGCTTCCGGCTGCCAGGATAAAGCTTTCCACATGCTTTTCCATGTGCGCTTTCTCGATTATTGTGCCGCCGATGACAGCGATAATCAAACCAAACAGAACGTATAAAACAGCGATCTTTGCGCCGAATATGCTCATGAGCAGGACAAGAGAACCCAGGTCGACCATAGGCGAGGAAATGAGGAAGGAAAAGGTAACGCCCAGCGGTAAGCCGGCGGATGTAAAGCCTATGAACAGCGGTATGGACGAGCAGGAACAAAACG
>CAZVLO010000043.1:6289-19142 GCA_964628265.1 uncultured Papillibacter sp. | reverse complement strand
TTTGCTGCGTTCCGGAGGGAAGTAGCTTTGAATGTAACTGATAATAAAGATTAAGACGCATAACAGGACGATGATTTTAATGACGTCATAAATGAAAAACTGAATGCTCCCGATCCAGCGATTGGAGGTGTCCAGCCCAAAAGCAGACAATACACTGCCAAGCAAGTCATTCAGCCATTTCATGCCGAGTATCTGGTGCTGGAAAACGTCCCAAATCGTTTTTAGTGCTTGCATAGAATACTCCTTCTTTCAATAGCGGACAATCACATCAAAAGAATTTGATGTATTCCGCCTGATAAAAGCCATCCTTCTGATGGCTTTTTACCTTTCACAGCAGATGTTTTCTTCCGTCACCGTGTTTGGGGTTGTCAGCTCCTTCAGCAAATTGAAGGTATCAGCGCTGCTTTTCCCACTGATTTTGTAATGTGTCCATTTGCCTTCCTGCCGGCTCTCCACAATGCCCGACTCAACCAATATCTTCATGTGGTAGGAAAGCCCTGATTGCCCCAGATCCAACTGTTCCAGCAGAACACAGGCGCATTTTTCCCCGCCACGCAGCAGCTCCAGTATTTGTAATCTTTTTTCATCGCAAAATGCTTTAAATACTTTTGCGTGCTCTTCATATTTTGTTGCCAAGTTAACACCTCATATCAAAAAAATTTGATGTGTTATCAGTATATGCGCGAGGCGCACGTTTGTCAACATGTCATTCGTGGTTTTAATTATTTATCGAGAAACGATAAATAACTATTGCAATTCAATAAAGACTCTGCTATACTGTAGCCGGAAAAGAAAAAGAAGCCAGGGGGAGGCTCACTGTATGTGGAATGATAACAAGTCAATTATTTTAAGCAGGATCAGTGTCGTGGTTTTCATTTTGCTGCTTATCGCGACGGCTGTCTTTGCGCCGTGGCTCGTCCGCCAGACGTTTATTTATACCGATATGCCCGGCTGGGAGACGTATTTCCTGATCACCGTTTATACGGGCTGCGTTCCCGCGGCGCTGCTCCTGATCAGCCTGTTTAATCTCCTGCGGCGGATCGGGCGCGGCGAGGTCTTCATCCAGAAGAATGTGGACAGTCTGCGGCTGATCTCCTGGTATTGCTTTGCCGGCGCTGTCATCAGCGCCCTATCTGTCCTGTATTATTTTCCGTGGGCGATGGTGGCGGTGGCAGCCGCGTTCATGGGACTTATTGTCCGCATTGTGAAAAATGTTTTCGCCCGGGCGGTTTCACTGCAGGACGATGCGGATTTCACGATTTAGGAGGCGCGTAAAATGCCTATTATTGTGAATCTCGATGTCATGATGGCAAAACGAAAAATCTCCTCCGGCGAGCTTGCGGAAAAAATAGAGCTGACCCAGGCGAATCTGTCGATTTTAAAAACCGGCAAGGCCCGCGCCATCCGCTTTTCCACACTGGAAGCCATCTGCCGGGAGCTGGACTGCCAGCCCGGCGATATTTTAGAGTTCAGGGAAGATTAGCCGGATTACAGCCCGGCAATAATGATGTTTATCTGTTGAAAGGAGCTTTTTATGTTCAAGAGAAGATTTATTCTGTTGGGTGTTGCGGCCGTTCTTGTCTGCGCCATGCTGATCCCGCCGGTGCGGGCCGCCGCCATGTCCGCATTGTCCGTTTTTCGCGTCGCGGACACGAAAACCATCACGATTTCAATCAATGACCTTCGGGAAATATTGGCCTTCGTGGAGGAGAAAAACACTGCGATCCAGGATGACGCATCGCGGCAGATGCTGACGCAGCTCATGGAAAAAGCGGCGTCCGAGGTCAAACCGCTCTCCGACGCGGGTGACTTTACGGCGTTCCCGTTCAACCTGCCCTCGGCGCTGAAGGATGAAACGCCGGCACTCCGGGCTGTTGACAGTCAGGCGCAGTCCGTCATCCTGGATACGGCGAAGATCAACGCAGCGCTGACTGATCTCGGCGCGGCAGCGCTGCTCGAAACCGGGCTGAACGGCACAGCGCTCACCATCAAAACGCCGCCCGCCGTCATGGCCGAATATGAGAACGTCTTGCTGGCGGCGACACAGACAGCGTACATCGATGCCCCCGACGATGTGTTGGAAAGCCTTAAAACAAGCTTTCTCAGCATCCCGGCGATACCGGGCGACCTGCGCGCGCAGTTGGCGGCAATCAAACCCGATACGCGAGACGTCTATCTGCCGGTGATTGAGGGCCTGGGCCGCGCGACCGACCTGGGCGGTACGACGGGATATGTCTATTCCTCTGGCGACCTGGCGCAGGTGCTCATCATGCTGCCCGGCTTTGCCGATGACGCGCAGCTGCAGGAGCTGCGGGATGAAAACGCGTCCGTTCTGATCTGGCTGAAAGACGGCGTCCTGTATTTCCTCGCCGGCGCGCTGCCGGACAGCGCATTATCACAGATTGCCAGGAGCGTCCGTTAATGATCATTGAGACCGAAAATCTGTCGAAATCGTATCAGAACAAGGTCGCCGTGAATGCGATAAATCTGTCCGTCGAACAAGGACAGATTTATGGCTTTCTGGGTCCCAACGGCGCCGGAAAAAGCACGACGATCAAAATGCTGACCGGCCTTGTCTTTCCGACCGCCGGCAAAGGGCAGGTGCTCGGCAGGCCGCTGGGAGACGTCAGGGCGCGGCTGAGGCTCGGCTACCTGCCGGAGCTGTTCCGCTTTCAGGAGTGGATGACCGGGGAGGACCTGCTGAATTTCCATACCAAACTGTTCCGCCTGAAGCGGGACCCGGTGCGTTTGAAGCGTGTCCTGAACCGGGTTGGCCTGTCAGGCCAGGAGAAGTACAAGGTCGGCGGCTACAGCAAGGGCATGCAGCAGCGCATCGGTCTGGCCTGCGCGCTGCTGCCCGAGCCGGAGCTCTTGTTCCTGGACGAGCCCACCTCGGCGCTGGACCCCATCGGGCGCAAGGACGTACGGGACATCATCCTGGCGCTTCAAAAGGAAGGGACAACAATTTTTCTGAACAGCCACCTCCTGAGCGAGGTCGAGGCGGTCTGCGACCATGTAGCCATCATCAATAAAGGCGCCGTCGTCAAATCGGGCGCCATGAAGGATCTTTTGATGGAAAAGGTGACACTGCACGTCCGGTGCGCGCCGCTGCCCGACGGTGTCTGGCAAACGCTAAAAGAAAAGTTTGACGGCAGCACCGCGCCCCAGCGGGAGGACGGCGGCCTGATTCTATCGCTGAATAATGCCGAACAGATACCGGAGATTGCCGCGCTGCTGGCCTCACGCAATATTAAGCTCTACGAGCTGACACCCCACCATGAAACGCTGGAAAGCGTTTTCCTCAAGGTTGTCGGAGAGGGGGAACAAGCATGAGCACCATTGCTCAAACGGCGCTGAAGGAAGCTGTCCGTAAGAAAACCTTTATCGTTATGAGCATCGTGACGGTGCTGTATCTGGTGCTCTGGGCGGTTATCCTGTACAGCCTTCGTCGTTACGGGCCGGGGAGCAGCGATACGGAATTTGACGCACTGGCGATGGTCATGGTCACGCAGATGGGCCTGCAGTTTTCCTCGATGCTGATAAGCCTTCTGACCATCATTCTGGGCTCGGGCGCCATTGCCGCCGAGCTTGAATCGGGCATGATCCACGCCGTTTTGTCAAGGCCCCTGGGCCGGACGCCATATGTCCTCGGCAAGTATATCGGCCTGGCTATCCTGACTATGATGTATGCTACGGTCCTTTATGCCGCCCTCTTACTCATCGGCTGCGCCTTTTCGCTGGTGACGGTGACCACCTTGACATTTGCGCAGGTCCTTCAGGGCTGGCTTTTATATCTGCTGGTGCCGCTGACCGTTTTATGCCTGACGATCTACGGCTCCGTCAGGCTGAGGGTCGTCCCCAACGGCCTTTTGATGATCTTCATCTACATCCTTGGCAATATCGGCGGCATGGTTGAAATGATCGGCAATCTGACGGGCAGCACCTCTGTCGTCAGCACCGGCATATTCCTCAGCCTTGTTTCGCCGTTCCATACGCTTTTCGCCGCGGCTGAGCGCGTCCTCCTGCCGTCCTCCGGTCTCGCCGGGGAGATGATGCGCAGCCTCGGCGGCCTCACCGGCAGCGGCCGCCCCGCCAGCGCCGCCATGTACATCTACATCGCCGTCTACGCCCTCGGCTTTCTCACGCTGGCCGTCCGACGGTTCAGAAAAATCGACATTAACTAGCTTAAATAAATCAGTCGCGCCGCGCCGACTTTGGGCGACAATGTAGATGTTCGCTCTTTTGTAGGGGTCGCTGTCCTCAGCGACCCGTCCCTGTACCGCGCCGTACCGACAAAAAGGGGCGGCTTCACACATTGGTGGGGGGGGTATCTTTATCTTGTGTGCCTAACCCTCATTCAGCACAAAGCCGTCCTTATAGCCGCCGGAGAGCGTAAAGAAGTACGTCCATGCGTATTTTGCTGTGATGCTCAGACCCTCTCGGACTGGCGTTTCGCTCCCGTCCTTGCCCACAACGGCCAGATCGAAGGAGAACCCAGACGACAAACCAATGGCTCCTGTACCTTCAGGAAAATCCTCCGGCGCGAAGTCAAATTCAATGGTGTCGTTCTCGGCCAGAGCGGAGTTGTCCGCGTTTCCTCCAACCCTGCTGCCTATCAATTTACCGTTAAGATAATAACGGATCACGACCTTAAAAATGTCGGATTCGCTTCTGTTTGCAACGGAGAGCCGGAACGTACCGTCTTCCTGCAGGGTCTCATTTACACTGGACCACTTGATACTCAGTCTCTGCATCAATTTTTGAAGGTCAGAAGCCGTTCTGGCGCATAGCTTGATGTCCTGTCCGGCAAAAGCGGAGGCGTCCGCCGCCGTGACCATGTAGCTCTGCAGCCCACTTTCCGTCTGATACTCCCACATCACATAGCCCAGATTGTTTATCGCAGCCAGCATCGCATAGGCATCCGCCGTCATGATATTGCGGGCCGCTATTTCTTCATCCGCGGCGATGGGATTGCTGAGTATCAACTTCCATCCGTAAGGTTCCTCCGAAGTTTGTAGTTCGTTCGTGTAGCTTTGGAACTGGTCGCTGACGCCGAGGATCGTCGCGATCCTGCCGTTAGCCGACATATCGCCGACATATGGATTTATCGCGGCGTAAAGCTGCGCTGTCTTTCGGCTGATCTCCGTACCGTTTTCCCACACAATTAGACCGCCGAAACGGACCTCCGTGACCACGCCCTTCGCCTCATAATGCTCGCAGAATTCACCACTGTTGAGAAAGGTCTTCGGAGCCGTATATAAGCAGGCCGTCACCGTACCGTCCTCCTCAGCGAAAGAGACGCGGGATACGCCGTTTCCACTATCCATCAGGCTTCCGCTGAAATATACGGTGTTTTCGAAAACATAAGCGCTGTAGTTCACCCCCGTCGGCCCCGCCTCGTATCCAAGCGCAAATAACCGTATAAACAGTAGTGTTATGACCAGTACAGCCGCACTGAACGCGCATAGCACCGACATGCGTTCTGTGCGGCGGCGCACTTTTTTCAGGTAGTCCACCTCGGTCGAATGCGGCTGCTCCTGATGCTCCGGTTCTCTCATACGCCGGAGAGTTTCCGAACATCCGGAGCAGCCCTCTAAATGCGCTTCAATCGCTTGGTTTGTAACGCCGCTCGTCAGGCCGTCCGCATAGGACGGCAGCAGATCGCGGACAATATCACAGTCAAGTCTGGTATCCATCTGCTTCCAACTCCTTTTTCAGCTTTTCCTTACATCGATAGTAGGTCACCCTAGCCCAGTTCTCTGTTCTCGAGAGGATATCGCCAATCTCCCGGAAGGACAGGTCGCCGAAAAGTCTCAGGTACATGACCTCGCGCATCTCTCCGTCAAGCAAACGCAGCTTTTTTATGAGTTCTACCCGGCCAACGCTGGAGAGCGCCTCCGCTTCCGGCGAATCCGCCGTTCCGAAAATCTCTTCCAAAGTCTGCGCTGGCGAGTGCTTCCGCTTGTAACTCATCAGCGCGTTCTTTGCAATCGCACACAACCACGTTGACACTTTGCAGCTGCCGTCGTAACGCTCCGCGCTTTTGATTGCCTGATAGAAGGTCTCCTGTGTCAGCTCTTCGGATAGCTCTGTATTACGTGTGAGGGAAAGGAGGTAGTGGTACACTGTCTTCGAATGAGCTTTGTATGTATCTTCCATCGACAACATTCAGCGGCCTCCTTTTCTTATATCTGACTATTAATGCTGAAAAATTGGGTTTCGTTACAAGAAATCAGAATTAATTTCAATGCATGATAAGAATAATATCATATTAACAAAAACATTATAATGGCAGTCAGTATAAAAGGCAAAATCAGAAATCAATCGTAATTCTGTCGTGAGAAACCCGCAAGCCATCACAGTTGAAGAAAAAAAGGTAGACCTAGTGTCTGCCCAAAGACAGGTAATTGCAATGGTTTCAGCCGTTCCTACGAAAAATTTACGATATTTTCCAAAAATGCGACGTACCGGGATTAACCCGGTACGTATTTTTAGTATTAACCTCAATAACATATTGATTTAACGCCCTCTTGACCTCAGTTTCTGTTTTCTATTTTTATCCTTTTTTTATGTTTTCAACCATGATATAATTCATTCAGCTCTACACATAAAAAGGCATCTTCAATGCAGAATTGACGGAGGTAAATAATGAGACGGCTGATTATCATTCTTGCCGCTTCAATACTGTTAATAAGCAGTTGCGGTAAACCGACAAATACGGAAAATCAAACTTCCATGCAGGACTCAAACCCATTGTCAACATCAGAAAACATAACAGAGGAAATAGAAACAACCATAAATACAACAGAAGATTTACAGGCAGACACCCCAGCGCCTCGCGGCAGCATTTCTGAGTATCATCCGATTGTCATCAGATCACCGGGTTCTGATTTCGAAATCCTACTTGGCGGGTTCAACCAGAAATGGCTTACTGAAGATGAAGCATCTGCTTATATTCAGGGGAAGGAAGAATATAAGCTCCTGAGCCTCACTGATTACCTTGGGGTCGGTATCGGTGATACAGTAATTACAGACAATACACCGATACCTTATACTATCGATATTCATAGCAGCCTATCTGATAATGATGGGTTTCTTGCCATAAGCTGCGATTGGAACCCTATGCCGAGGATACCTGTACAACAAAGCAATTCAAGTGAAGAATACAATAACATCGTTTCAAAAATCCTTAAAGAAAACGGACTTAAAGATATCCCGGTTAATGTCGTCCAGAACTATAAGATCGATATAGAAGGCGATGGACAGGACGAGGTCTTGCTATGTGCACAGAATATCGAACCTATAGGTTTAGGTGCAACTTTCAAGAAAAACACGTATTCTCTTGTAGTACTAAGAAAAATTGTCGACGCTAGGGTAGAGAACATATTTTTAACGAAATCCATATACCTGGAGGACGGAGAATGGGGTGATGGATGCCCTGATGTTAATAATATTGAGGCTATCGCAGATCTGGATGGAGACGGTCAAATGGAAGTAATTGTTCGGTATCTCTATTACGAAGGCTTTGGATATGAACTTTATGACTTTGTTGAAAATGAAGTCAATTTAGTCCTCGGATCAACTTATGGCGGGAAATAGATAAAATGTGCGTCACGTCCATATAATTTTACGATAAATTTACGAGCTTTTTTAAGAAAACCTATGTAATTCCATGTTACTCTATGTAACGTCGAAAACGGTCGGAAACCGCTGCGGCACAATGGATTGTTTGTGTAGCAGCGGTTTGTGAGATATTAGGAGAATCAACTAAAGGGAGTACCATTGGTCCGCCCATACGGCTGTTCTAATGACAGCAGAAACCTGTACAATGGCTCCAGCGACAAAAAATCCTCGCAGAGCGTTTTAGCGAATTTCGGCG
Organism: uncultured Papillibacter sp.; assembly: GCA_964628265.1. GTDB lineage: Bacteria > Bacillota > Clostridia > Oscillospirales > Oscillospiraceae > Sporobacter. The sequence goes on along the minus strand of CAZVLO010000043.1, from coordinate 11,263 downwards.
CATACAGCGCGTCGTGTCCCGAGCCTTCCTTGATGACGCCGATGGTCTTTCTGTTATACCACTGGGCCAGAAGGCCCTCTTTTTCAGCCTTTTTTCGGACGTACTCGTCGCCGTAAACCTGAAACGACTCCGGCTCGAACGGCTCGAATTCGGCCAGCCGGTCGCGGAATTTTTTCATCAGCGCAGCAGGCGCCGCATAATACCCCATACCGCAGGCATAGCCCTCCGGCGAGATTTCAAAAAAGAAGCCGGGCTTGGCCGCCCATTCCTCGTGCTCTTTTTCCATGGAAAACCAGAGGTTTTCCTTATAAGGCCTGCCGTCCCGGACGCGCCGCGCGTCCCTGTGGATGCGCGCCACGCGGTAATTAATGTCCAGCTTCGTTTTCTCCGCAAAGCAGGTCCAGACCTCGTCGGCCAGTTCCCGGAGCGGGTCCTGTAAGTGATCAATGTATTCCTGCTTATGCTCCAAAAACCAGGAACGCTCGTTATTAAATCGGATGCCCCACAGGAACTCCGTTGTTTTTTCGTTAAACCCCGTGAACATTTATTGCTCCTTCGTCTGTAAAGTCTGCTCCGGTAGGACTTTATTTAACAGCCTCCTGCAGCTTGCGCTTCTTTTTCAGAAAACCGAGCTTTGTCTCGCTGACGATAAAGGCCGTGAAGGACAGTAAAAACCCGAGGGCTAGCCTGAGGGTGAGCGCCTCGCCGATGAATATGACGGAAGCTGCCGCACCGAACGGAGCTTCGAATGTCATAATCACGGAGGCCTGGGAAGGCGGCGTATGCTTTTGCCCGTAGACCTGCAGGAAGATGCACAGCGCCGTGCTGGCCACAGCCATAAAGACCAAATTCCAGACCGTTGCCGGGGAGATGTTCCGGGGAAGCGGTTCAAAAATCAGCGCCAGAACACCGGATACAATCCCTGCCGCGGCAAACTGCAGCATAGTCAGCAGAACGGGACTGCGGTTTTCTACAGCCTTGTTCGTCACGATAATATGGACAGCGAAAAAGACCGCGCAGACCAGCGTCAGCCCGTCACCGATTCCCAGCCGGAAATCACTGTTGAGCGATATGAGCCCCACGCCGGCGAGCCCGATAACAGCGGCCATGATATTATATCTGTCCGGCCGCTTTTTATTGACGAACCAGTATAAAAACGGGACGATGATACAGTAGGCGGCGGTCAGAAACGCGTTTTTTCCCGGCGTTGTCCGCATCAGCCCGTATGTCTGGAACGCATAAGCCGTAAACAGCGCCGCGCCCATCAGCACACCGCTGCCTACATAACGCCAGCTGAGCTTTTTGAGCTCGCGGAATCCGGCAATCAGGAGAATCACGGCAGCACCCAGGAAGCGGAACGCCAGGATATACAGCGTTGAAACACTGTTGAGCGCCAGGTCCATGAGAACAAAGGATATACCCCAGATCAGGGTGGCAAGAAAAAGCGCCGCCCTGCCCATCGTTATTTTTTTATCAGTCATGTTATAACCTCGATGCTTAATTCTGGATTTTTTGCATGTACGCGGCCGCCGATCTCGCCATCAGCCGCTTTGTACCGACGCTGTCGAAGGCGACCTCCAAAAGCGCATCGCCGCCGGCGGGCTGGACGTCAGTAATCATCCCGCGCCCGAAGGCCTTGTGCTTGACGATATCTCCCTTCGCATAGGACACGGCGGGAGCGGCAGCCGGCGTGGGCGGCAGGGGATAGGGCTTCAAGTCCTTCTTCGGCTGTGCTTTTGGAGCCCTGTATTCATAACCGGTGACGAGATAACCGCGGCTGTCCGGCCTGCAGCTATCCTCACTGTCCTCAAACCTGTAGCCGAAAGCAGCGGCGGCCGGTCTGTCGATATTCACATCTGATATCTCGTCCACAAAGCGGGAGGTTCTGCCCGCCGTCGTCTTGCCGAAGATCATGCGCTGCCGGGCGCTGGTGAAGTAGAGCTTGCGCTTTGCCCGTGTCATGGCCACATAGCACAGCCGCCGTTCCTCCTCCATCTCCTCCGGCTCCCCGATGGAACGGACGCCGGGGAAGATGCCCTCCTCCGCGCCGACGATGAACACCGTCGGGAACTCCAGCCCCTTGGCGCTGTGCATCGTCATCATGACGACGCTGTCGGCACTCCTGTCATACTGGTCAAGATCTGTATACAGAGCGATTTCGTTGAGGAAATCGAAGAGCGTGCCGCCCTCCGTCTCCGCCAAAAAGTTCACGATGTTGCTTTTCAGCTCCTGCACGTTCTCAATGCGCGTCAGGTTATCATCCGTCGCTTTGGCCTCCAGCACCCGGACATAGCCGGTTTTGTCGATAAGTACGTCGTAAAAGCCATCCAGAGGCATTGTCTCCGAGAGCGCCCGCAGCTCCTCAATCATTTTCACAAACAGCTTCAGCTTCGGTGCCGCTTTTTGGAGGTCCTCATATTGTTCGGCTTCCTTCAGCACCTCAAAAACAGGAACCTGCTTCGTTGCGGCGATTTCCTGGACAAGATCCAGCGTCACCTGCCCGATCCCCCGGGGCGGATTGTTGACAATGCGCATCAGGCGCAAATCGTCCGACGGGTTGTGGATCACGCACAGATACGCCAGCATATCCTTGATTTCAGCCCGGTCGAAGAAGCGTGTACCGCCGATGATGCGGTACGGAACGCCGCTGCGCTTAAAGGCATACTCCAGTTGGTTTGACTGGGCGTTGAGACGGTACAAAACCGCGTTGTCGCTCCAGTTGTCACCACCGGCCACACCGCCGATGATCTTCTCCGTCACATACAGCGCTTCTTCCCGTTCATCCCGCGCGGTATAGAGTGTCAGCTTGTCGCCGCCCTCCTGCTCCGTCCACAGTTTTTTACCCTTGCGACTCTTATTGTTTTTGATAACGTCATTAGCCGCGTCCAGAATATGGCCGGTGGACCGGTAATTCTGCTCCAGGCGTATCACCCGGGCGTTCTTGTATTTGTTCTCGAAGCTCAGGATATTCTCGATGGTGGCGCCCCGGAATTTATAGATGCTCTGGTCGTCGTCCCCGACGACGCAGATGTTCTCATGTCCCCCGGCAAGGGCACTTGCCAGCAGGTACTGAAGGTTGTTCGTGTCCTGATATTCGTCGATCAGAACATACCGAAACCGCCTCTGGTAGTAACCCAGCACGTCGGGGTGCTCCGCCAGAAGCCTGACCGTCATCAGGATGAGGTCGTCGAAATCCAGCGCATTGGATGCCTTCATGCGGTTGGAATACTCAAGATACGCCCGGCCGATGTGCCGCTTCCGGATATCACCGCTCTTGTCGGCAGATTTATAGAACTCCTCGGCGGAGACCATCTCGTCCTTGGCTTTGCTGATATAGGTCAGTACGGTGCGGTACGGATATGTCTTGTCGTCAAGATCCAGTTCTTTTAAAATCCGCTTCATGAGCGACTGGCTGTCCGCCGTATCGTAAATCGTAAAGGAGCGGTCAAAGCCCAGCCGGTCAATGTCCCGCCGCAGGATGCGCACGCAGGCCGAGTGGAACGTCATCGCCCACACATCATTAGCGCCCGCCCCGAGCATCCGCTCCAGGCGCAATTTCAGCTCGTCGGCCGCCTTGTTGGTAAAGGTGATGGCGATGATGCGCCACGGCTCCACCGGATCGACGGTGCAGAGCCTTGATGCCCTTTCGGCGTTTTCCGGCGTCGGGTTCTTCGCATAGCCTTCAAGGAATTCGAGGTCCTCTTCCGTGACAGAAGGGGGAAGCTCGTCTGTGTCGGCGCCGCGCCCGTATTTGATGAGACCGGCGATCCTGTTGATCAGTACCGTCGTCTTCCCGCTGCCGGCACCCGCCAACAGAAGCAGAGGACCCTCGGTGGTCATGACGGCCTGACGCTGCATGTCATTTAAATGCATGAAATCCAGGGCGATCACATCACGCCGCGCCTGTATGTATTTTTCGGTAAATGATTGTTCGGTCATGTATGCCGCTCCCTAAGAAACAAAATATAGATTGCGCATAATTATATCCCAAACAGTGCGCTCATGCAAACACACAAGTACAGCGCACGCGTTAATTACAGCGAATTTTACCGAATACAAAAAGAATTGACCAACGGGAGCTGTTACGCTCCCGTTGGCCTAAGGTTATGAGGATAATAAAATGAAAAAAGATAAAAAGATGGAATTGGCAACCCTACGATTGTTATAATAACAGCCAGTTGTTAAGAAATATACATCGAATTATTTCAAAACTATTAAATATTGAAAATATTTCATGTTTTTTTATGCAAATTACAAAATTATTCGTCAAATCAGTCGAAAGCAAGCCCGTACCATGTCGCAGAATAGACGTATGGGACATCCGAACAACCTTCCCGTGATGCCAGCATCCCGAAGGGCTTGTTATTGCTTTTGCCCGTTCCCGGCAAGGCCCTGACAATGTATTTTTCCGCCGGCAGCAGTCTCGCTGCAGCGGACACGGCATCGCTGTTTCGGCAGCCGTCAGAGAGAAGCAGCTCTTTTATATGGACCGTACCGCCGCCCTCCCGCTCAATAACGGCGCTGCCGCTGCCTTGACTGTCATTCAGCAGCGCGTATAAACCGCCGCCTATTTTTTGGCAGAGACAGAGCTGATAAGCCAGCGCGCGCTCATCCATATCGATATGCGCGCAGTCTTTCAGCAGCCTTTGCCGGATGCGTCTGTATTCCGCCGGGGAAACGGGAGACAATACAAATCGGGAACTGTCCGTCGGGAGATCAGCCGCCGCGTATTCGGACACATCAGCCTCAAAGAACTTTCGGAAATCCGTATGCTTTTCGTAAAAGTCAAAAAGCCCCTCGTCCGCCGGTTTCAACACGACGGCCGGGAAGCCCAGCTTCACAGCCTGCGCGCAGGCTGCCCGGGTGACAGCCTCGCCGTACCCGCGACCCCTGAAATCCGGATGAGTGGCGATGGCGTAAAGCATGGCACAATTATAACGCGGAGTGGCAATATGGCCGGAATTATCGTTACCC
>CAZVLO010000043.1:0-6279 GCA_964628265.1 uncultured Papillibacter sp. | reverse complement strand
GCATGGCAGAACAAGCTCCCCCACCGGCAGGATATACGCCGCCGAAACGGGATTTATACCGTCGCCGATGACAGCAGTCAGCTCCGGCGAGAAATAAGTGTCAAAAAAAAGCTCGATATCCGCGTCCTCGTCGCCGAAAACGGTTTTCCACAAAGCCTTGAGCTGCTCTGTGTCCCGCGTTTCGGCAAGCCGGGTGACGGCTCCCGTATGCCGCGTCATGATAGTAAATACGTGCCGGGCGCGGTTTCCCTGATGACGCGCTCCAGCTCCTTCAGGTCCACGAAGGTATCCGGCCGTCTGCCCGGGTCCCGGAGGAGCGCTGCCGGATGATACAGCGCCATGAATTTAACGCTGTCCTTATCATACCATTTGCCGTGATCCCGGGTGATTTTGAAGTCCTCTCCGATGAGCCGGTTGGCTGCCACGCGCCCCAGGCAGACGATGATTCGTGGATTTAAGAGCTTAAACTGTGCCCGCAGGTAATCGATGCATGCATCCTGCTCCGTGTTGAGTGGGTCGCGGTTTTTCGGCGGGCGGCACTTGACGATGTTGGCGATGTAGATGTTCCTCGTCCTGTCGAGGCCGATGATCTTCAGCATGTCGTCCAGGAGCTTCCCGGCACGCCCCACAAACGGTTCGCCTTTCAAATCCTCCTGTTCGCCCGGCCCCTCGCCCACGAACAGCACCTCTGCGCTCTGGTTCCCCACGCCGAACACAACATTTGTCCGCGTTTCGTATAAAGCGCATTTCGTGCAGCTCCGGCAGGCGTTTTCAAGCTCACTCCATGACAGCATACATGACCCTCCAAAGAAAAATCCTGGTTGAGGCAAAGTATACATGAATTGCCGAGAAAAGTCCATGTTTCGTGTCACGAAGTTCTTGACTAATGTCCGCAATAAAGCTATAATAACAAAGCTCGACTGTGCACCCCCGTCCATGAACAGCTTATTACTGTTAACTAAATACCATACGGAGAAGTCGCCTAGCTTGGTCGAGGGCGCACGATTGGAAATCGGATTTTTTGACTGGAAATCGGCTAATAATCCCCTGCCGGGCACAACTGAATATCGCTTTTTGATGGAGCAAACACGTGGAGATGTCGCCTAGTTTGGTCGAGGGCGCACGATTGGAAATCGTGTAACGGTCAAAAGCCGTTCGAGAGTTCGAATCTCTCCATCTCCGCCACAAAGTCCCGAAAACACTTGAAATTCAAGAGTTTTCGGGACTTTCCCATATCATAGGATATTTACGTTTTGGCTTTTTTCCGCGTCTGATTTGTTAGCACAAATGGCATTGTTAGCACTGATTTTGAGAGAAACGCGCTAACATAAGCCCATATGCTGCTAATCTGAGATTACAAAATACAGTGTAAAAAACAAGCCAATTCCCCTCGAATGTTAGCTTTTTGTTAGCACTCATCCTGTAAAGAGATATAAACACATATAAAAATTTATATAAAGGAAGTGACATTATGGACTGGGAAAAAATCGAACTTTTACAGAAAGCGATTGAACAGGAACGACCCCACGATATCGAGATGTTAGCAGCAAGCGGATTATGTGCCCCAAATGGAGAAGTTAATGATTTGCTCGTCAGTATGCTCGCCGGCGAATATGTCGGCAAACTTGTTGACACTCTCATTTCCGAGGATGTGGAGACGGAACCTCTCCTGCTTAGTTTGAAAGCTATGCTCCAGGATGAGGACTACATGGGTATCTATTTCTTCCTCCTCTATCTGTTTTCTGCCGTTGAAATGGAGCCTCCCCGCTTATTCCTGCAACTACCAGCAAACAAGCCAGCGTTGAATTTTTATCTACGCGAAGTCGTTGCTGACTTTGAAGATTCACGGGAAGATCAGTAAGAGTAAGAATACTGCATAGCGATTTTGAAAGGCGTTCTGAAAAAACAGAGCGCCTTTTCTTTTGCCCGGAAGGTGGTGGTGAGCACGAGCGACGCAATATCATTCCAGTATTACTATGGCATGGAATCGGAGCAGTATAGTTTCTACCGCATCCCCAAAATCCTGATTACCGATCCGCATTTTAAGGCGCTCTCCACAGACGCAAAGCTGCTGTATGGGCTTATGCTCGACCGCATGAGCCTTTCTTACAAAAGCGGCTGGCTGGATGATGAAAACCGCGTCTATGTCTACTACACACTCGATGAAGTGATGGAACAGCTTGGATGCAAGACCGACAAAGCTGTAAAACTCTTTGCCGAATTGGACACTGAAAAAGGTATCGGCCTTATAGAGAGGATCAGGCAGGGCCAGGGCCGACCGGCGAAAATCTATGTCAAACGCTTCGTGTTGAACGCCGAAGTCAAGACCTCGGAAAAACCGAAGTCAAGACCTCGGGAACACCGAAATCAAGACCCCGGGAAAACCGAAGTGCTGACTTCGGAAAAACCGAGTTCAAGACTTCTGGAAAATCGAAGTGCTGACTTCGGCATTACCGAACGGAATAATACTGAGATTAATAATACTGATTTGAGCGAGACTGATCTATCATTCTATCTGGCGCGTAGCGAGGAAGATGGGATAGATGTGGATGGGCTACGAGAGAAAATCAAGGTAAATATAGCGTACGACGTACTCATTACACAGTTTGAATGTGAGGACATAGACGGACTTGTGGAGCTTATCCTCGAAACTCTTTGCCGGCCCGGTAAAACAATCCGTATCAGCGGTGCAGAGTTTCCAACGGCTCTTGTTAAGGACCGTTTCCGAAAGATTGGTCAATTCCAGGTTGAATACGTCATGGAATGTATGCGGAAAAACACCACTAAGGTCTACAACATCAAAGCGTATCTTCTGGCCACCTTATATAACGCCCCCGCAACCATAGGCCCTTATTACCAATCGGAAGTTAACCATGATTTTTACGGAGAATAAAAAAGGAGTTGAGAGAATGACTAAAACCATTGCCGTTGTCAACCAAAAAGGAGGTGTTGGAAAATCCGTCACGACGGCCAGCCTTGGTATCGGGCTGGCAAGGCGGGGCAAGAAAGTCCTGATTGTGGATGCTGACCCGCAGGCATCCCTGACCGACAGCCTCGGTTACAAACACCCTGACGAACTTATCCTCAATTCCGAGTTCCTTCTTAAGTATCTCCTTATTAAGCATGCCGTCCTCTGACATAACCGGTTTAAATCTGTCAACGTCTACACCGGAGTAAACGGTATAAATTTTCCCCTCGGCTTCCGGGAATAGCTTCAGTACACCATCGGCGATAAATTCACTGACAGTTGTAATAAACTCAACCCTCCTGATACATGCTAACCCCATTTCCCTTGGAATTTTCTCCTTGTGAAGCATCTCATTGTGCAGACTTAAACTGAATTTAGTCCTGGGAAGCCTTTTGCTTAACCTTACGACCCAGCGCGGTCTGTTAAACACGTGAATCAAATCATAGGAATCGTCAAGCTTTAGCTCAAGATTCCTTACGTATTCAGCTTTATTACTTCCTGCTACTCTTATATACTTAACTCCGTTTATTTCTTCCTCATCCGGGAGTGATTCATGCTTGATACAAAAAACTGTAATTTCATGATGCTTTGATAATTCTGGAAGGATTCCTTCTATATAAATCTGTATAGCCCCTCCTAAAATGGGAGGTACAGGAAGTTTTTCAGTACAAATTAAAGCAATCTTCATATTTGTTACCTCTCTAATAATTCTCTGATAATTGGTATTTTTGATAGTTCTAGCTTTGCAATCCGTTCAATTTCCGATGCCTTTATGTCTTTAAGCTTATTGTATTGGTTTTTTACTAACCCGAAAAACCAATGCGGGTAAAGCAGGTCGATATATAATACCTTCTTCTCGTCGTCAGTGATCTCATTGACATTTGAATACCAAAAAAGGATATCATCAATGGTTCTTTTGTCCCAACGGTATTTATTTTCTGATATTTTCCCGATTATCTTTCTTAAATCTCTTGACGGCAAATCAAACGTGACACCGTCAAGATCAATAACAACAACACCGTCACTTGTTAATAAAGCATTACCTTTCCCATAATCCTGATGACAAAGTACAGGTGCATGTGAGGTTTCCGTTGTAAGCTCACGATACATAGACTTATCGAGCAGCGTAATGGCCTGGTCTGCAAGGTCTATTATGGGATCGACGCAAACTAAATAGGACTTATGCTGCGGCGAACTGCCAGTTGCGGCAATCTCCTTCCATGCTATCAGCTTTTTCTTCATCGATTCATATTGGTTAGGCCATTTTTTCAGTTTTGAGGAAACTCGTGCTCCTTCTATTGCTGAGTATCCTTTAGATGCGGTATGGAATTCGGCCAGGCCTTCTATGGCTAGGGATAAATGCTTCGGGTTGTTGAAATCCAGATCCTTCCCACTTTTCCATTCATAGACTGCAAAGAGCTGATCATCAAATTTCGCAATAGGCTCATTATCTGTAGTTAAAATAATACCCGGTACGTTTCCGCCTGAATTTTTGATATAAATCTGAGCATTAACTGAGAAAAGCACTTTATCAATCGACTGCTTAAGTCTCTTCAAGCAATATTCTCTGTTTAGATATACAAATTTCCAAACAGTTTTAACCGATCCGCTTTGTATGACAGATAGTTGTTCAGGTACAATATCGTATTCCTGCAGCACTTGAGCTGCCAGCGTCCGTAAATTGTTTGCTGTTTCAGATTTATCAATCAAATTTATCAATCCTAACATCATAAATAATTCTTATGGAATGAGCATTTCAAAATCATCTAAGAAAGGCTCTATAGTCTTTTCAAAAGCGCACATTTCCTTTATTTTATTGAAGTATTTCTCATCAGACCATTCTTTGTCCCTTTTATAATAATACTTATTCATCGCACCAATAAAAAGGTGCGGGAACTTAATGTCTGTCATGACAACCCTCCACTCAGACGGTTTGAGGGGGTTTACAGATTGATAAATTTTGAAGATCTTTTTTGAAAGCTCAAAATCCCATTTGCCGTTTTTCTTCATAACCTTGCACATAATTTTCCTCAAATCCCTAGCCGGAATATCAATGGTTATTCCGTCCGTATCCAGAACATAGAGGATACCCGAAGGATTAAGAATGAGGTTGCCTGCAGCGAAATCCTGATGGCATAAAGCGCCTTGCAGTCTTGCCTTCTCCACCCATGTCACATATTCTTCCGTGCGTAAACCTTCTATTGCAGAAATCGCTCTTTCATAAAAATATGGGAACTCGGTTATTATAAATTTACCAATTTCATTAAGCCCGTTTGCAGATACCTCTCTATCATAAAAACCTCTCATATCCTCGAGCTGTGATGTCAAATCTTCTTCCCATTTACCCAAGTGTATCTTTGGTTTTGTATCGGGCAAAACCTTAAATCCCCGGGAAGCGGCGTGAAATTCAGCTAATCCCTTAATAATGAGTTCCAATTCCTTTGCCGAGCCGTAAGACGGATTTTTCCCTTTGACGGCTCCACTCAGAACATAGCAAGAGCCATCGGCGATTGCATAGTCTATTCCATCCCTTGTTTTTATTATAGGCGGTAAATGAATACCGTTTTCGCTAAGATGGTTTATTGCGGAAATAGTAAACTTTAAGGTCTGCTCTGAATTCGAGATTTTTTTAAGAACCATTAATCCCTTATCAGTTTCTATCCACCATACCCCTTTTTTGCCTTTATATGTTTCAGATCTAATCGATTGAACATTAATATCATAGTTATCTAAAACCTGCCCGAGAGGTTCTTGATTTTGGTTTTTCATTTTTTACACCTTTGCATTATTTATGTGAGGTCACTTGTTGAATTCAAATTTAGTGACCTCACTTTGAAATTTTTTCGCAAAATGAGCACTTAATCGCTTTGCTTTATATTTTATTGCAAGTCAAAATATAAAAATCATAGCAACGGGGTTGCCTCATGAGCTTTAAGACATAGTCACCCTTGTTTCAGATTGTCTATCAGTTGTTAATCCTCGTCCTCATTTTCTTCATCTACTTCATCACTTTCCCCTGTTTCGTTATCCCAGGAGAGTTTCAAAGTAAATTTTCCGCCTTCTTCAGCAACGTCATATTTTAGCTTCAGCTCGAGTTCGCGGTCCTGGGGAATATCCAACTCGGTTCCGCTTTCCTTCAGAGCGCTTGCGAAAGAGGCCGGGATTGTTTTTTTAATAAGCTCTAATATTCCGAGATCAAACTCTGTATACGATTCTTGATATTGCATAATTGTCACCTCCTTTTACGATACATAATTAGCCGTGAGCAAAACTCTTAAAGTGTAGTAATAGCAATGAATAACGAGCACGGC
>CAZVLO010000042.1:10458-25573 GCA_964628265.1 uncultured Papillibacter sp. | reverse complement strand
ATTCTATCTCATTTGAGGGTGTTTCTCGACTGCACTTTTATCGTAGCACTCCAAAGCTCGGTAACCGGCTCGTCCGCAAGTTCGTAGAATTGGGACACGATCCTAAGGTGTTGTATGCGCCAAACCTGGATACTTCGATCTTGTGGATGACCGCAAAGCGCGGAATCATAGGCTCATCAGACCAATGTATATGCGTAGGGAATCCTGCGTTTCGTTTTGCTGCACTGGAGCAGTTGGGAACAACAGATTTCTCCTTTATATGGGACAAGTACAATAATAATCCAAGCTTGGAGGTGTTTGTGCAGTTTCTGTCATCGTATATCAAAAATGACTGAAATACGATCGCTGCGCAATAGCATTGGAAAAGGAGAAGAAATAAACAATAAAATAGACCTGCTAAGTATTTCAACACCAAAATTATCGTAACAGAAGGGAGCACCAAATCATGGAAGAAAAAACCCCGCAAATCTACCCAATAGAACCTACACCACATCCGGAAAGACCCCTGGCGCTTATCGCACTAGTCACGATCGCATTGGGAAATGTCTTCAGTGCATCTGTCTACGCACTGCAGGCACCCGGCACAGGCTTGACCGGCCGTTCTGCCTGGCTGGCCTTCGCACTGGCGGTTATCATCGGTTTTATCAACGTGCTGCCCTACCTTCTGATCAGCGGCGCCATCAGCTTCAGAGGCGGCGACTTCTCGACCGTCAAATACGGTCTCGGTAAGGCTGCCAGCGGGCTGTTTGCATGGAATTTCATACTCATGTGCATTGGTACCGCACTTTCCACCGCCGGACTCATCGGCTACATCAATACGCTTTGGCCCGCCGTTCCCGGAAAACTGATCGCGGTTACCATTACCGTCCTTATCTTTCTCCTGAATGTGGCACCCATCAAGGCAATCAGCAAGGCCCAGAACATAATGTTCTTCCTTCTCTGCGCATCCAGCTTAGTTTACATTGTCTATGGTCTGTTTCACCTGAATCCCGATGCCTTTAACTTCCGCTCCCAGAACTACTTCACCGGCGGCACAAAGGGCTTCATTTCGGCAGCCACGACCTTCTGCGTCACTACAAGCTTCTATGTGCAGGTCTATGCTCTCGGCTCACAGTCAAAGAACCCCCGCAAGCATATACCAAAGGCGATGCTCATTACCGCGATCGTCATTTTATTCCTCTATCCGCTCATGACCCTAGTCAACGCCAATACCCTGCCCTGGGCAGACACAGTCGGCAAGCCCATGGCAGCAACCGCACAGAAGCTGCTTCCCGGTGGTCTTTTCATCTTCTTCATCATCTGCGGTCCCTTCCTTGCAAGCACCACGACCCTGAATGCCGGCTTCCTCGGCCTTCAGAAGCCTTTCCTCGCAGCTGTCGAGTCCGGCTGGCTCCCTAAAATCCTTGCAAAGCCCAATAAGTACGGCGCCCCCATCGGCATACTGCTCCTTCTCCTTGCCGTCGGAGTTGTTCCCGTTCTACTCACCGACAATGTTATGGTCATAGCCAATGCCACCGTGCTTGTTCAGTCAATCATAAAGCTCGTTCCCCTTGCGGCAGCCTGGAGAATTCCCTCTAAATTCCCCGAGTATTGGAATAGCGGACTTTTCCGCAAAATGCCCTTGCCCGTTTACTATATCCTGCTCGCTGCCTGTACTATTCTCCAGCTGCTCATGTCCGTTTCTTCTATAATCAACCTCAACGGAGTGCAGATCGGCATCAGCATCGGGCTCCTGGCTGTGTTCTCCATCGGTGGGATTATTTGGTATAGGGTCAACAGCAAGAAAATCACGAATACCATCGAATACGAGACCATGAGCTGATCTCAAGCAAAACATAGGAAACGACAGGAATTCATGAAACATTTATAAGTCGAATCCCTCAAGCATATTTTCTCACGCTTTCAGCGGGGAAAAAATGGAGCGGGCGAACATCGACAAAGAAAAGAATATAAGGAGGCGGCAAATGCAAAAAGGCGAAGCAAGACTCAGATACCATGGAAAAGGCGGCATGCCACGTTATCATATCCCCGAGGCTCCGGAGAGCGACAAACTCTTTACGCCGAGTATTAAGACTATCTCAGAAGTTCGCCGCGAGGTTGAGGTCATCAGTGAAGCAGACGTTATCGTCGTCGGCGGAGGCCCCGGCGGTTTTGCGGCGGCTTTAGCCGCAGCCCGTGAGGGCGCGCGCACCGTTCTTCTGGAGCGCTACGGACACCTGGGCGGCATGTGCACCGGCGGCCTTGTGAATATCATTCCCAACCTTAGCGACATCAACGGCACCCGCTACATAGGCGGTATCTGTGAGGAGTTTATCAGCAGGTTGGATGCTCAGGGCGCCGCATTCCGCCCGGCTCCCGCCGAATGGGGCACGGATGATGATTCCGCCCTCAAGTATTACAAGGATTCCAACTTCCACCACTTCTTCGTGAGAAAGAACAAAGAGGGTAAGGATACCCTTCTCTATTCGGCAATCATCGACCCGGAAATCGGCAAGAACGAGATCAACAAAATGATGCTCGAGGCAGGCGTGAAGCTCTACCTCCACTCCTGGGTCACGGATGCCGTCATGGAGGGCGATACCGTCAAGGGTATTGTCTTCGAGAGTAAATCCGGACGTAAGGCCGTTCTCGGCAAGGTCGTTATCGACGGCACCGGCGACGGCGACCTGCTGCCCTGGACCGGCGCAGAGTATCAAGACAATATCGACTACAACCTCCGCATCAAGCATCTGTGCTTCGGTTTCTGGATTGGCGGCGTTGAGTTCAGGGCTTTCGATAAGTTCATGAGTCAGGACCCCAACGGCTACATTGCACTGAAGAACGAACTACATGATAAAGGCCTTTACGAGAGCTTCTTCAGAGGCATGCTAAAGAACCAGGAGGACTGTGCATGGCTGCATCCCCACTTCATCACCAACTGTCAGACGGACGTGGAAGAGATGACCAGAATGGACGTTGCCGGCAGACAAAAGGCAGTCGAGACCTGGGAGCTTCTCAGGGACAAAGCTCCCGGCTTCGAAAAGAGCTATATCAGACTTACCTGCCCGCAACTGGGCACAACTGGAGGACGCAGACTTGTGGGCGAATACTCTCTGCGGCTTGACGACCTGCACAGGACTGAACCCTTTGAGGACACGATTGCCATATTCCCCAACAACGATCGTGGAGCCGAGTCTCTCGACTACCCCATCGTCTATATCCCATACAGGACCCTCGTTCCCAAGAAAATCGACGGCTTGCTGATAGCCTGCAGAGCTTTCTCCTCTGACGACGAGGCCAACTCCTGCTTCAACCTCATTCCCCACTGCATATGCTTCGGCCAGGCGGCCGGAACGGCGGCGGCAATTGCTGTTCGCGAGGATATAGCAGTACGCGATGTTCCCTTTACCGAGCTGCGTGGAAAGCTGCTAGCTGAGAATGTGATTCTACCATAACGGTTCCCAGTGTCCTTAGCCTGCAGCAGGGCACCGGTACAGCAGGTGAAGAATATTAGGGAATCTTCAACAGCAAGCTCTTCATGCTATCTGTGTATGACATGAAGAGCTTTGCTTATTATGAGCAAAGGAGGTACGGTTACCATGTTTTACCCTGAAAACAGGGAACAGATAGAAGCTATTGTGCGGAATGCCCGGCAAGCGGGAATATCTCTTGCTGCTGTAAGTTCGGGCCCGCCGCATCTGCACGGGACATCAGAAAATGCCAAGGCGGAAACGGTAAGCTTTGAAAAGATGAACCGCATAATAAAAGTCGATAGACGAAGCAGATATGTTCGCGTTGAGCCCGGAGTTACATACAGTGAGCTTATTCCGAAACTTGCCGAGGCCGGGATGCGTTTGAATATGCCCCTTCTGCCCCGCGCGAACAAATCGGTCGTTGCAAGCGCGTTGGAGCGCGATAGGGTATTGATCCCAAAATATCAGTATGATTATACCGACCCTCTCCTGACATTGGAGGCGGTCACCGGCACCGCCGAGGTACTCCGGACCGGTTCGGCTGCCGGTCCGGGAAACCCGGAGAATTCCAGAGCCGATATGGTGCTTCCGTGGGGACCAGGTTCCATAGATTATCTGCGCTTTTTCTCCGGCGCCCAGGGCACCATGGGGCTTGTGAGCTGGGCAACACTTAAGACGGAGCTACTCCCCTCTCTGAGCAAGCTGTTTTTTATTAGGGCTGATAGCGTGGAAGCATTGACAAAGCTTGCAAATACACTTCTGAGAAATCGCATTCCGGACGAGTGTATTATTATGAATCGAGTGAATTTTGCCGGCTTATTTGCAGAGGACGAGACGGAGGAAACGCAGCTTCTCTCCACTTCCGGACCGTGGATAATGCTTTGCCGCATCTGCGGCTTCGACCGTTACCCAGAGGAACGTCTGGATATCTATGAGACTTATCTGAAGGACTTCTGCACACGGGCAGGACTTTGCGCCGAAACGGAGCTGCAAGGTCTTCCTGGCCTTAATGAAAAAGCGGAAATCATGATCACGGATTGTGAGCGGCGTAGTATTTATTGGAAACTGCGTAGGGGCGCAGTGCGAGAGATCGATATGCTTGCACCCCCCAGCCGGACCCCACAGCTCGTTTCTGTTATTCAGGAAAACACTTTTTTCGAAAATACCGGTATTACGCTACAGCCGCAGGTGCAGGGGAGAGCGTTCAGCATCGAGTGCAGCATATTCTGCGAGGATACATTGTCGGATATTTCGAGTGCAGAGAAGACGCTCGGCGGCCTTTCCGAGGGACTTTTCAAAGCGGGGGCATACTTCGACCGGCCTTACGGCGCGCTTCCGGTTCTTGTATACAAGGCTGATCCGGGATCGACGGAAGCGCTGAAAAAGCTAAAAGCTATTTTTGATCCGGACGGCATTCTCAATCCGGGAAAACTCTGCTTTTAATGGAGGTTGCTATGGCAGATTTAACCACTTTCCAATATACAATGGACTCCTGCAATCACTGCGGACAATGCAAATGGATCCTGCCGGCGAAAATGAAAGGCTGGGATTTCTCGGAGATTTGTCCTCTGCACCATTACTTTAATTTTGACGCATACTCCGGTCAGGGGCTGATCAATATTGCAAAGGAACGAATGCAGGGCAAACTCGATTACGGTGACGGACTCGAAACCATGCTTTTTACATGCACTGCCTGCGGCGCCTGCGATATTAATTGTAAAAACGTGAGAGATATGGAGGTGTTGGATACCATCCTTGCGCTGCGGGAGGACTGTGTCGATGCGGGAGCTTTGCCGGAGGTACTGAAATGCAAAGCGGAGAATACGGAAACATTCCACAACATATACGGCCTGCCCCATATCGACCGGTTTTCATGGCTGCCGGAGGGATTCTGTGATGACCCGGAGGCGGATACGGCGCTGTTTGTTGGCTGCAGTGTTTATCGTTACCCCGATACTGCCCTTGCGGCCATCAGAATTCTGCGCGCCGGAGGCATTAAATTTAAGTTATTGTATGAAGACGAATGGTGCTGCGGAGCCGCTCTTTGGCGCTCCGGAATGCGCAAGGGGGCGGAAAAGCTCATTCATCGGAATGTTGAAACATTTCGGCGGCATGGCATAAAAACCGTGATTACTGCCTGTGCGGAATGCTTCGGAGCGTTCCAGTCGGGGTATCCGCGCTTCTGCGATACGGACTTTGAAACGTTTCATATAACGCAGGTCGCCGACAAGCTGCTCAAAGACGGAAAACTCCGTTTGCGATCGGACGGAGAACCGCTTAGGGCAGTATATCACGATCCCTGCATGCTCGGCAGATTGTCTGAAAAATACGTTCCGTGGAGTGGCGAGATCAAGCCGTACGGGCTGCATGTACCAGAGAAGCAGTGGCGGCGTGGAGAAAATGGCGTATATGAACCTCCGCGTGAAATCCTGCGCGCAACGCCAGGAGTCACACTCAGCGAGATGGTACGAAACAACGAAGAATCCTATTGCTGCGGCGCGGTAGCGGCGGATGTTGATCCGGAATTTGCGGCATGTACGGCAAATGAGCGGCGCCGTGAGGCAAAGGCGGCCGGAGCAGAGGTCATAATATCTGCCTGTCCTTTCTGCCGCGACGCACTTGAGCGCGGTGATGAGCAGGAACTGCGCTATATTGATCTTACCGTTTTGCTTGCGGAACGGCTGATGGAGGAGGTGTAAAATGGCCATTTCAAATGAAGCTTACCAGAAACTGGCTGCTGTTGTGGGGGAAAGATATATCAGCAGCAAGTCATACATCCTGGCAGGAAACCGCGTCAAGACGCCGGAGATCCCTTTTGAATACCACAGCTCAGATGCGATCCTGCTCCCGGGCAATACCGAAGAGGTCGCCGCAATCGTGAAAATCTGTAATCAATACGGCATTTGCTTTATACCCACCGTGTCCGGCGCATCCGTGGATGCCTTTGCAAACCGCGAAGGGACTGTTCTGATCCATCTCAAACGCATGAACCGGATACTGGAGATCAATGAAGAGGACCGCTATGCGGTGATTCAGCCGGGCGTCCGCCATGTGCAGCTCTATCCCGAACTGCGAAAGCGAGGGCTGAGTTACACTGCCGCATCTGTCGGACCCGGTGGTTCCGTCCTTGCAAACATGACCAGCACCTCTGGGGACCATCATGTTCAACATGGCACATCGCGGGCAAACCGTTACCTCCTCGGCGTGGAACTCGTTACACCTGAGGGTGATATCATCCGAACCGGCTCTCTGCAAACGGGCTCCGGTTGGTTCTGTCCAGACGGCCCCGGCCCCGGTCTGCGCGGTATTATTAAAGGCTATTTCGGAAATCATGGTCAGCTCGGCATTATAACCAAAGCGGCCATCGGACTAGACCAATGCAGGGGGCCTTTGAAGATTCGCACGGAGGGAATCAGCCCACACCACCGTGTGTATATGGACAGTGACTGCAGCAGAGTGTTCGTTTTCAATTATGACAATATTCAGAAAGTCTGTGACGCAATGCTTGCCCTGGGCGAGGCGGAGGTCTGTTCTACAGTACAAAAATACTTTTATCTTCCGCTGACACTGATGATGAGCGATTCGGCAAATGAATTCTGGAAGAAATGGACAGGTGGATACAAGGAGGCCATGTCCATGCCCCTGGTGGTCCACATCGCCACCCACTCCCGCCGGGAGAGGGAATTCGAGGAAAAGATACTGTTCGATGTTGTCCGGGAAACGGGCGGCGTCAGACTGCCGGCTGAACTGGAAAACTGGTGGAGCGAGCACATGGATTTCTTTATGATTGTCTCCCGGCTTCAAAGTGTGCTGCGGCTTGGCGGTAGCTGGATGCCTATCAAGCTGGGTGCCGATTCCGTGCAGCATATGTGTGATGTCGGCGAGTCCATCAGCAGCTTTATCCATGAGTTCACCGACACCGGAAAGATTTTTGACGCACCGGAAAATTATCAGATCATCCCTATGGAATACGGCCATTTTGCGCATATTGAACTGCTGTTCATGTGGGACAGAACAAATCCTGCCGCCTTGAAAGGCGTCGGGGAATTCCGCGCCCGCTCACGGGAGACAGATCTGCAAAATCATTTCCATGCAGAGACCGTCGGTTGCTTGAATCAAACGACCGAGCAGCTGGGACCGTTTTACAGCAATTGTCATCTGTGGATGCGCCGCATCAAGGAGAGCTTTGATCCAAACAATGTGGCGAATCCGATTCTGTGAGGCACAATGAAGTTGCTTCAAAATTGATCGCAAGATTTACAAAAAAAAAGAGTAACCGTTCGAAAACTAGTTCGCAAATCAATGGCAATAAAACTATAGTGAAATAAGATGGTAGACATAAAAAAGCGTGTCTACCATCTTTTGTATATGCAAACCGGCCGTTGAGTTGTTTTTTATTGTGCGTTCACAGCATATTCCATTTGTTGAGCAGTGTTTTATAGAATCCTTCTGTAGTCATGGGTTCGACCTCTTTATTAAGGCCTTGATACCCAATACCCATAGCGGCCAGCTCCCTGAGGCCGCCGACAAGTTCCTCGAGTTTCGACACCGGGGATGTAAATATCATTTCATCCTCCTCGCAGTAAGCGCGTTTATACTCACCCGGATCCGGCACCGTAATCTTGTAATCGTTATCCTGTATCGCCGACACGGTGGAATACAGGCAGGATTCCACTGAGTCAAATTTAGATTGAGGTATTGTACCCGACATGTACTTGACGGCCATCAGAATACTGCGAAGCTGCGTCGGACGCACATAGGTCAGCACGATGTCGGGCTTGAACTTCGCAATGTCAAGCGGTGCTGCGATCATTCCGATATGGCTCATAGTCGGCATCTTCGGGAAAGTGTTTTCAAAGAACAACCTTGCCTTTCCAGGATCCTTGATAAACAGGTTATATTCAATGTTACTGACCGGCCCAAACATTCCGGCTCCTTCCCGTACATAATCCTCATCACTGAATGGAACCATACCGTATCCGATCATTGGCCAAACGCAGGCATGATCCTGACCCAGCATGGCCACCGAAAGCCGGTCGCGACGGACAAGCGCAAAACTCTGACAAGCCGCGAAACGGCCGCCCATCTCTTTTGAAGGCCGGATGTATCCCTCCGGTATCTCACTCTCATCCTTTATCAGCTTAAAGGCAATCGGGCTGAAGCGAAGGTTTAAGAGCGCCATCAGTTCTTTACCGTATAAGTTGTATTTTTCTATATCCACAATACACACGCCTCCTTATTTATTAACAACTAAGTCAAGTTGTCCCAAACGTTACATCGGATGATGTAATTTCTGGGGACGGAATCATCTCCCAGTATAACACCGCTTAGGTTAATGGAAAAGGTTTTTGATATACTAAGATCATTACAATACGCGAGGTGTTTTTGATGGCAGTGTCTCATCGCGGTGCAATCTCCTTCGGTCTGGTTCATATCCCCGTTGCCCTTTACACCGCAACACAGGAAACGGATGTGCATTTTAATCAGCTCTGTAAAACCGATAATTCACGTGTGCGATATAAAAAAACCTGCTCGGGCTGTGGCAAAGAGGCCACCTCAGACGAAATCATAAAAGGCTTTGAATATGAGACTGACAAGTATGTAACGATTACGGACGATGAGTTTGAACGAATTAAAACAGAAAAGGATAAAGCTTTACAAATTTTGCACTGTACTGATGTTTCCTCTATCCCCCCTATCTATTATGAAAAAACTTATCATGCTGTTCCCGAGGCAGGTGGCGAAAAAGCATTTGAGCTTCTGCGGCGCATCCTCAAAGATCAGGGAAAAGTGGCCGTTGCAAAAACCGTGCTCGGAACGAAAGAGACCCTCCTTGCTATCTTTCCTACAGAAGACAGCATTCTGATCCAGACAATGTATTTCCACGATGAGATAAAAGGCATTCCTAAATCCTACTCTCGGCCAGAACCAAGCGAGGCAGAGCTTTCGATGGGTAAAAGCCTAATATCTGCTATGGATAAGCCCTTTGAACCCGACCTCTATCATGATGAGTACCAACATCGACTAAGAGCTCTCATTTCAGATAAGATTGCAGGCAAGGATATCGTTGCGCCCGCCCCCGAATCGCAAGGGAATATTGTTGACCTTATGGAGGCTTTGCAAAAAAGTCTAGAGAAGGTAACAGCATGAGCGATTTATTCGAACAAAAGACCGTATCACCAATGCTGATTGGCGCTGAATCCCCTCCCTTTGACAGCCCCGACTACCTTTATGAATTAAAACTTGATGGTGCTCGTTGCCTTGCTTATGTGGGAAACGGTAAAACTGAACTTATTAACAAACGACAAATAAATGTAACCTGCATTTATCCCGAGCTCTCCCAGATGCACGCCGTAGTGCGCGGTTGTGCGATCCTTGACGGAGAGATAATTGTGATGAATAACGGCAGGCCAGATTTTTCGGAACTCAGACGTCGGGCACTTATTTCAAACCCCTTAAAAATTCGCTTGCTTGCTGATACACTGCCTGTTTCTTTCACCGCTTTTGATATCCTCTATGCAGATGGAAAAGATTTAACAGCCCATCCACTCACCGAAAGAAAGAATATATTGAGATCCCTTATCAGCGAGGGTAATCGTCTTTCTGTATCTCGCGTGGTAGAGGTAAAAGGTACTGCACTTTTTGATCTTACTAAGAAAAATAATCTTGAGGGTATCGTCGCTAAAAGAAAATCGAGTATTTATAGCCCCGGCAAGCGTACCAAAGATTGGATTAAGTCGAAAAATCTCTTAGATGATGATTATGTAATCTGCGGATACATTCCGAAAAGCAGCAACATAACCAGTCTTATAATTGCCCAGTACAGGGGCAATCATCTTATACCGAAGGGACACGTCACCCTTGGGGTCTCTACAAGAGATTTCAGGATTATTGACGCGTTGCCAAAAGCCGCTCCCCATTTTCCGGAGGATTCAGGAGATGTTGTATGGGTTGAGCCGCGCCTTGTTGGAACGGTCAAGTTCATGGAGAAAAACCCATCCGGATCACTCAGGCAACCGGTCTTCAAGGGGCTGCGTGATGATAAAAAACCAGAGGCTTGTATTGAGTAATTATTTCACTTGGCTCAATTTAACCCTTTCCTGTCCATTGGTATTACTTGTTGAGTAGTTAACGATTTTCCGGACAATAAGTTATATCTCATAGATAAAATCAGCAACTTCTTGTCCGAATAAAAACATAGCTTCTCGTGTTTCAATGAGCAAAGCTTGTGAAGGATTTATAGAAAGTTCAGTGAAACAATTAAACGACGCTTGATATGTATTGATTAATTTCTCTAACAGGATGATTCTCAATATCTTGCATTAGCGTATCAATATATTACAACTTTTTGTTTGATGTGGTGAGGTACATAAGAGCAGGGTATGCGTCAAAAAGAGGTGTCGCCAAAATTCGGTGACACCTCTTTTTGAATATGAACTGTTAGCACAAACGGCGGTTATGTTATCTGAATAGAAGTGTGTGTTGAGATCACAGAGAGCAAGCAAAGGGCCCTGGTCATAGGTCTCATCAAGTCCCACGAATCCGCATTGCCGTCATTTTGAGATGATCAGGCGCGCCATCGGGTTTCAATCCCTCAAGTTTGCGTTTGACCATGGAACCACAGCTTTTCATTTAATACACGGATATATCGCTAGTGGAATTTCCCGACCTTTGTTAGCTTCTTAGGGAGTTTATTTTTTCTCCCCAGAATTTGATCGCGCCTTCGAAACAGGCGGGAACGCATTTACCGCACTTGACGCAAAGCTTTTCGTCGATCATATGAATAAAGCCGTCCTCTCCCTCTATGGCTTCCTCGGGGCAGGCATCGAGACACTCGCCGCAGCCGGTGCACAAGGCCGGATCGATCAGGCAGCTCAGGAGTCCCCGGCATTTCCCCGCCGCACAGCTCTTCCCGATAACATGCGCGTTCACTTCATACTGGCAAATAGAAACCGCCGATAAAGCGGGCGATACCATATGTTTTCCGAACGTGCAGAGTGCGCCTTCCGAAATCAGCTGGCAGATATCCTCGATCAGTGTAATGTCTTCCTGAGCAGCCTTACCCTCTGTCATGTCCCTGAAAATGGTTTGCAGCTGCCAGCTCCCCTCCCGGCATAAGACGCACTTCTGGCAGGAGAGCTCCGCGGCGCTCCTGCACAGTGCCGCCGTTTCGTCTACAACGCAGTCGCCTTCTCCAAGCTGTTTGACAGAGTCATACAGATATTCGTAGGCAAGCGCCGTCGAGCCAAGGTCTGCATCCTTCAGAAATTTGCCGCAGACGCCGCCAACCAGGAAGCGTTTTGTCCCCGCTGTTTCTCCGGTTAGGGTTTCGAGCGAAACACCGACATCAGCTTCTTTGATTTCGGTTTCTTTTCCGATGACAGCGATATGCTTTGTCGTGCCAAGCCACTCGGAAAGTCGATATGCCTGAAAGGCGGTTTCCGCATCGATAACGAGTGTCGGCCTGCCCTGGTAACCATAGGACAGGAATGTCCTTTTGTAATCTTCCTCAGCGTTTCCGGCTCGGATTACACCCGTGTCAATCACAGAATAGAGCGCCGTCGGCTCCCACAGGACCGGAGAAGACGGTCCTGTTTTTACTGTAACGTTCAGCTTTTTAAATAATCTTTCAGAGAGATCACCGAGGTCGAGTTCCGCGGCGTATAAAATCACATCGGCGCAGCCGCCAGCTTCCGCCAGCAGACCAAGTCCCAAAGCGATCTGCGCACTGTGGCTTTCCGCCAGGTGCTTAGAGATCGGCGCGGCGGGGTCGTCACCGCCGAAGGAGCAGATCAGAACGGTTTTGTCCCGTCCGCGCATATCCTCCAGGATTGGGAGCAGTTTTCGGCCGCGCTTGTCCTTCAACGCGTCAAGCCACCCTTTCGATCTGTTCATTTCCCCTCCATCCCCTTGCTCGTGACGTCTGGAGGCTTCTTCGAAGTCTCCTGGAAACTCGCCCAGAACCTCTGCGGCGCAATGTCAAGGCGCAGGTCACACTGAAGGCACCTGTTTGCCTCCCAGGCCGCATCCTCGTCGTTCATTCCGAGGTCCATAACCTCGAAGCTGCCGCACCTTTTTTCGGACGGGACGACGCAGCCGCTCCTGCGGGGCAGGCAGCCGAAATTCTCCTGCCGTCCAATGCAGGGATTCTTGCATTGCGGTGGGGCCAGGGTTTCTTCAATACAGCCGTTGCCGCCCAGATATAGGTCGATCCGCATGGCGGCATTTCGCGCGCCGGCAATCGCTTTGACGACCGATGCCGTACCAGTTACGCCGTCGCCGGCCGCAAAGACGCCCTCAACCGACGTCTCGCAGTCGTTTTTAACGGCAATACGGCCGCCGCGGCTCAACTCCAGCCCAAATCCTTCAGGTATGGCAGGCCTCTGCCCGATGGCAAATATCACTGAGTCAACCGCGATGATTTCATCACTGTTGGGGACGATATCAAGAATCGTCCGACCGTTTTCATCGAAGGAAAAGCTGTTGATGCTCTGCACCTTGACACCGGTTACGCGGCCGTTTTCTCCGACGATTTCCGGGAACGTCACACTGTTATGTAATATGACGCCCTCTTCTTCCGCCCAGGACCGCTCCTCCTCAGAGGCCGGCATAGCGCCGTAGCACTCCAGGCAGGAGACGTGAACTTCCTCGGCGCCAAGGCGTTTGGCAGCGGAAGCGCAGTCCAGCGCCACATTGCCGCCGCCCAAAACCATGACGCGTTTTCCTACAGCCGGCGTTTGGTCGAGCTCGGACGCCTTCAAGAATCCCGTATTCACATAGACTCCTGCCAGGTCGGCGCCGGGGATCGGGAGCTTCACGCCCTGATGCGTCCCGATTGCGACGAAAACCGCGTCAAAGCCCTGCTCCAGAAGCGCCGGAACGTTATCAATGCGGCTGTTTGTTTGCAGTGTCACGTTGGGGGTCAGGATATCGCCGACCTCGCTGTCAACAACTTCACGCGGGAGTCGGTGTTTCGGTATGCCGTAGCGCAGCTGGCCGCCTGCCTTATCATTGGCTTCAAAGATCGTGACGTTATGTCCCTTTCCGCCAAGATAATATGCTGCCGTCATGCCGGCCGGGCCGGCGCCGATCACCGCCACGCGCTTTCCGGTCGGCGGCAGGACCTGCCTTTTCTCTTTCCAGGCGCCGTCGTCGTTCGCCGCAGCATAGCGCTTGAGATTGCGGATGGCGATTGGCTCGTTCAGATAATTACGTTTGCACTCCAGCTCACAGGGGTGCGTACAGACGTAGCCGAGTACATATGGGAACGGCGCCTTCTCCCGGACGACGGCCGTCGCCGCTGAACAATTACCTTCCTTAATGAAGCGTATGTAGCGCGGCACTTCGATCTTTGCGGGACAGCCCTCGCGGCACGGCACAAGACCCGCTTCCCGGGTCTTGCCGATCATTTTGGCGGCAATCTCATCATGCTCACGGATGGAGCCCGTCGGGCAAACCTCTACGCAGGCCGAGCAGAAGCGGCAGGCGGCGTCATTCAGGCTCTCTCCGTCGATGACAACCTGCATGCGGCTCTTGACCTTTTCGAACTTGATCGCCCCGACTCCACGCATGTCCTGACAGGCACGTACGCACCTTCCGCAAAGTATGCACCGGTACATCTCGTGCAGGATGACTGGGTTTTTTTCGTTTGCGGGCATCATAATTTTGTTATTCCGTAGCCTGCGCCCCGTATCTCCGACGACCTGGATAATCGTCTGCAGCTGGCATTTACCGTACTTCGGACAGCCTGTGCATTCCGACGGGTGCGTTTTGACGATCAGGTCGCAGGAGAGCTTGCGGATTTTTTCCGCCAGCTCGTCTTTTGTATCGACGACCATTCCCTCCCGGACTTTTGTGGAGCAGGCTGTGACAACGCCGTCGGTACCCTGCAACTTGACGACGCACATCCGGCAGGCTCCGGCAGGCAGGAGATTTTCATGACTGCACAGATGCGGTATGTAGATGCCATTCTCCAGCGCTGCTTCCAGTATTGTGCGCTCCGAATCGACAGTAATCGTCTTGCCGTCCAGGGTCAGCGTTACTTTACTCATGAATCGTAATCCTTTTGTTTTCTATATCTCTCTTAATCCTGCGCAGCGTATTCCGCTGCGCTTTCTCCGGCAAACCGGCCTGTGTTGAGACAATAGCCCATGGTGTTGCCCGGCAGCAGGAACATATAGCTGTCTCCATAGATGGCACAGGTGTCGGTTCCGGCAGCATACAATCCCGGCACAGGATTCCAATCCATGTCCAGAACCTCGGCTTTCGTATTGATCTTGATGCCGCCCAGCGTACCGTACGCGCCGGGACGGAACTTGCCGGCATAGAACGGCGCCTTGACGATGGGCTTCATGAACTTGCGGCTCTTGTAGAACTTGGTGTCGGCGGATTTGCACATCTCGTTATATTCGTTGACGGTCGCATCCAGTGTGTCGGGGTCGATACCGAGCATAACGGCCAGTTCACGGATGGAATCGGCTTTATACACATCCGGGTTGCCGTTATTGATGTATTCTGTGACGACGTCGTCAAAGTCGGCGACTGAATCCGGATGATGGACAAAGTTTGTGACGTCCGGACCCTTTTTCTTGTAACCGCGCAGAATGGAGGCATCGAGAATAGAGTAACCCACTCGCCCTTTCTGGATGGAGATGGCATTTCCG
>CAZVLO010000042.1:0-10448 GCA_964628265.1 uncultured Papillibacter sp. | reverse complement strand
TCGTCGATGAACCGCTCGCCGAACTGGTTGACAAGCAGGTTCGGCTGCATGAAAACGGCCGGGACGCAGTCTGGCCCGAAGTCGCTGTTCGGCAGGATGTAGATCATCTCGACGTTCATTTCCGCTTTCCCGGCGCCGACCTCCTCAGCCATTTTGATCCCCTCGCCTTTGAGCCCCGGGATGGCGAAGTTGAACATATCCTCCCGGTAGGTATATCCGATGCGCTCCTTGATCATCTGCGGGTTGTCGCCCGCACCGCCTGTGCAAACAATGACCGCTTTGCAGGAGGCTTCAATTTCCTCACCGTCCGGGCCCTTGGCGATGACACCGCAGATTTTGCCATCGTCTCCCTTCAGGATGCTCGTAACAGGCGTTTCGAGGTAGAACTCCGCGCCGTTCGATTTCGCATAATCCATCAGCGCTTTTGTCATGATCGCACCGCCGTTTCTGCCGATGCCGCCGTTGACAGCCACGATATGCCATGTTTGCTCGGACTTTGGGAAGTACTTGTAGGCCCCGGCGAACTGGACACCTATGTCCTCCAGCCATTCGATTGTATTGGCGGAGTTTTCGAAATATCGTTTGACGAGATTCGCATCCACACGCCAGTGGGTGTATTCCATAAACATTTTGAACGCACGTTCGACATCGATGTCGACCATCATCGCCTGCTGCTGTTTTGTGCCAATACCCAGCGGCCCCATACCCATATTGGCTGCGCCGCCCACCGTGTTCGCTTTTTCAAAGGCGACGACCCGGGCGCCGCTCTCGGCAGCGGCAGCGGCCGCCGCAAGGCCTGATAAGCCTGCAGCGACAACGACGACATCTGTTTCAATTTTCTTCATATCAGCATCTCCTGTCAGTCATTAATTACGCCGTTTTGGATAAAATGCCGCCGGAATGAAGGTAAATTCATCCAACTGTATCGCTTACCTTGCCTTCCGGTCCGCAATAACAACCATGGCAATATCACCGACCATCTCCTCAACGGTCGCACCCCGTGAATAATCCGACAGATGGCTCGGAATTCAGGTCCTCCCCAAAGCGCATACCTTCGTTCATGTTCTCCGGTTTAATCCCAAATAACGGAGCGGCATGCTCCGCAAGTTTTTAATAAATCTCATCTCGATAATTCATAGATACCTCCAGTAATTCCTATCACTTTGTTGCTATTTGTGCTCATCTTAATTATAATATCAGTGATATTGCACAACAATGTGCTGCAACCAAATGATCAGTAATCGCGGAGCCGTCTTATTGTTCTGCAGCACAATCACCTACAGGAGGCTGTATGAAGCTCACAACGTTAGTCGCTGAACTTAACGATCCCACTAGCAATTGGCTTGCCAAAAGTCAAAAAAATCAGGACGTTTTTTCCTACGAACCGTACCTCCCGGACTCCGCTCTGTACCCCGGTGTTGTGTATGTCCTCGATTATAAAAATCTCCCCGACCACCCACCTTCGGTGACCAACTTTTTCTGTGTCGGGGTCCCGGCCGGCGCGACCATCAAGGCTGACGGCTGCAACATCGTTTCGTTCGGCGGGGATCTGATGACCCTACTCAGAAATGTTGGCACACAGATGACGATTGAGCACAAGCTTCAGTCGGACAAACAAATACTGCTGGAGGCGCTCAATTCGGGTATGGGGCTGCAAAACCTTATTGATACAGCTTTCACGATGCTGAGAAGTCCAATCATCGTCGTTGACAGCGCTTTTAAAATACTAGCAATGAGCAGCGCTGTCATCGATGCCCGGCCCGACCTGGAGCAGCAGCGGCAGCTTGGCCATATGATGGACGACAACCTAAAATCACTTAAACAAAACCAAATTTACGAAAAAACGCGACAGATTAAGTACCCGTATTATTCCATTGAACCAGTTACAAAATATGGCTGGCTGAATGTGCTTATCTACGTTTATGGTATCGAAGCGGCTGAAATGGGCGTGATGGAGAACGACCACGAATTCACGCATTATGACTACGACCTGACGCATTTTCTAAGTAAGCTTATTTCCTTAGAGCTCCAGAAAGATGACTTTTATAAGAACAACCATGCGCTTATGCATTCAGCGCTGCTGGCAGACCTCCTTGGCGGCCGTCTGCGCGATACAACGGCGAACTCACGGGCCAGGCAGATGGGATGGACTCTTTCAAGCAGGATGTTTGTCCTGTCCATATTCGACCGGAACTATGGTGTCTCTGACCATAAAGCCCAGGTCATTTGTGACCAAATACACAGGATATATAAAAACAGCCGTTGGGTCATCCTTGAAAGCAGGATCGTTTTCCTGCTGATTCTCAGTGTTAACGAAGCCGACACGACCGATGAATGGGATCCCCTCAGGGACTACCTCACTGCCAACAAGCTGACGGCATCCATAAGCGACTGTTTTTCGGACCTCTTCGACATCCGGTGGAAATATGCCCAATGCGAAGCGGCTTATCATCTGGGCACGCAGCTGAATCCGGGTGCTGAGCTTTATCACTACAAAAATTATCAGGTGCACCATATCGGTTCTATCGCTCTGAAGGACCACCCCGCCAGCATTCTTTTTCACCCCGGCGTCATCGCTATGGATAAATATGACCGCGAGAACGGGACCGAATTCACCGTCACGCTTAAAGAATACTTTCGTGAGGTTAACGATCCCGGTTCTGCGGCTAGAAATCTGTTTATACATAAAAACACTTTGTTTTACAGGATCAATAAGGCCAAGGAACTCTTTGGCCTTAATCTCAACGATGGTTATGAGCGCCTGAGAATGTACATGACGATGGTGTTTATGGAGCTATGAAAAGAGGATTCGACATTTTGAATCAGCGTCCCTTTTTCGTTATGTAAATCTCTGCATCAGCCCTGAATTGTCCGCTTCGGTTATTTTCGAGTCGGCTTCAGAGGTTCCTTATAAGACTTATATTTATCCATGAGGTTCTTATACTTATCAGTCTTAATAAACTCGATGAAGCTGCCCTCAATCTCTTTGATATCGTCACCGTGCTTGAACTTGCCGGGCAGCATGTCGTGGGCAAGCTGCAGCTGGGCTTCAGGAAACTCGAAAACAAACCTGTCGCCCTTGTCGACTAGGATACCCTCTATGCCGCACAAACAGCAGATGGCTTTTTTTGAACCGGGGTCAATATTGAAATTATTGGTGTGACAGTGCGGGCACACCCCCTCCTGCCCCAGCCACTGTGCATTTCCGATATCTGATGCCGCCTTTGCGAGGTTTTGTCCGAGCGCATACGCTTCAGCAATTTTTGAATCATCCATTAGGATTTTTTTGGACCACTGAAATACTTTGTTCTCAATAACAATCCAGCCCCACGGCATGGCAAGCATGGCACAGTCCACCTGAGCACCGGTGCCCCAGTCGGAGCCGCCGATCGACATGAAGGAAATAACCTTCTCCTTGATCCAACGGGGATCGACCGGCTTACCGCCGTGTTCCTCGGCGATTTTCATACCGATGATATTCATACCCTTATCGGCGCGTGGCCCAAGCCTATCGTTGAGAGTATGAAACAGACCGCTTGCGCCTTTCTCGAATATTGGTGTTGCTACGATAATGCCGTCGGTGTTCAATATCAGTTCAATAAGTTCTTCGAGGTCGTCCTTCAGTGAACAGAGATTACCCTTGCCCGTAACGAGACCACGTGAACATGCCACACAACCTGTGCAATTTTTGATGTCCCAGTCGAGAATATGCACGAAGTTGACTTCCGCTCCAAGCGATTCAGCACCCATGAGCGCCTCCTTACACATGGAGTCGTTGGCACCATTCCTGCTACCGAATGAAATACCAAGAATTTTCATATACAGAATTCTGCCTTTCTTTACGTATATTATTTGAATAGACAGCTATTTCCGGGAGCATCTTTGTATATTTAACGACGTAACAAACACGGTTCTCGTCATGGCTGAACGACTTGCGTGTCTGGAAGCCAACCCGAATAAACACGTCGACGATGGCACTTCGTTTCAATCGATTGGCAGAAATTGCATTAAAAAGTATTTTCAAGTCAATTCATCCGCATCAGGTATTCCAGTTTGTAAAGCATCTGTGCCATTTCCGCTCTTTTTGCGCTGTCAGTTGGATACAGCTTTCCGGCGTTTCCTTCGACAATTCCTGTTTCTATCAGCAGGGCAACGGCATCAGTAGCCCATGATGCGATTTGCCCGGCATCAGAAAAATCAGATATCGTTTTGGATGAGTCGCCCTGCGGCAACCGATTGATATTCGTCAGGATGTTATACAGCAGAGTAAACATTTCCTGCCGCGTAATTTCCCGTTCCGGAGCATACCGGTTGTTTCCCACACCGTCCGCTAAGCCAAGTCGCTTTGCCGCCGCAAGATAACCGGTGTAATAGGTGCTGCCCGCATCCGCGAAATTATCCGTCGGGGCACCATCTGGCTTAATGCCGTAGGCCCGCATCAGCATAACGATAAACTCTCCCCGCTTTAGATTTGAATCCGGGCTGAATTTGCTGTCTCCCGTGCCGTTCGTTATTTCTCTTGCCGCCAAATAGCTCACCGCTTTGTAAAACCATGCGGTCTCATTCACATCGCCGAAGTCAATAGGATTGTAAACAACTGCATAGTCGCTGAAGTGAGTGGTGGTGAAGGTAACTGTTCCGGTTTCGGGATCGAAGCTTCCGTTTATGACACAGGTGGCGTTGCCGGAGCTGTCGATATACCAAATCACAATCCTCTCAGGGTTTGCCAATTCTTCTGACGTAGGTACATACGGGACGCTGACCGTCACCGGCGCGTCCGGATTGCTCCACTCAGTCTGCCTGCCATCTATGGACAGGGTGAGCTGTATGAGCGGTCTGTCGCCTATGGCGGACTTTATATCATCCGGCAAGGCCTCTTTTCTGCCCTCACTTATGGTGACACCCGCCTTACCAGTAAGTCCGATACCTGAGAGCATATTGGTAGGCATGCTTATGCTTCCGAGCCTGCTTTTTAAGGTCACTGACGCTCCGCCGGAAGAAGTAAGGGCTGCGGAAGGGATATTTACAGTATAGCTGTTCACGCCCGGAATGGCCTCAACTTCAACTACCGTTTCAACAACGCTTGTGTTGGGGACAATATCCACAGACGCATTTCCGGTGTCTGTGTTCACGTTAACCGGCACTTCCGCGCCGCCGCCCGACACACTGGCATAATAGGCCGGTTGCGTAGGAGGGCTTCCTCCAGTAGCAGAAGTCGAATCTGAAACGCTCACTGTCAATATCGCGTCGGTGTTGTATTTGAAATCAAATGTTAGACTTGCCGCGCCCGCTGAAAGAGTTGAAAGATACTCTTTTTTTATCGTATAAGTACTTCCCGACACCGTATAATCGATTCCGGCAGCCAGTGTGCTATCGCCATTTTTAATAGCAAGCAGAGGGTTATCATTTGACCCGATAGCAACAGTGACACTTATGTCCTGATTACCCGCAGCATGAACGTATTTATTAAAGCCGGCAGAGGTGGGAGAAATGGTACCGGCTTCGGGCTCCTGCCGTATAACATTGACGGTGTATTCAGCGCTGACGTAGCCTTCCCCCATTACAACGACAGGGATTATGTTGCTTCCGTAATCCAGGCTAATCGAATCGGTAAGATAGTCAGTTAAGACTACATCCGCGCCGTTTATTGAAAGAGTGGTTCCCAAATCCGAAGTCTTGGCATTTAGTGTAACGGCTGAAATTTCTCTGCTGACGTTCACACTATAATCATAAGTGTCAACATGAAAGGCTGGAGTAAGGGTTTCGCCGTCAACCGACAGTTCAGAGAGCCCGGGTAAGCGAGGGATAATGAGCGCATAAAGCGTTTCAGCCTTCTCGTCGTAAGCCCTAAGGCGCAGATATATAGGGTTTAATCCGACAAGTAGATCTTTGACAGTCCATGTGTTCGTCTGCCCGGCAACCTCCGTAATTATAAAATTCCCTTCAGGTGCGATGGCCGTGCCTGTGTTGGCCGCAGCACTAATCACTACGCTTTCAGCTGTATTTTTCACAGGGCTCACCACATAGTAATATTCGTCAGGCAAAGTCATTATTTCGCTTTCGGCGATCTCAAGGCTAGTAAGCAGCGGACGCCTGATTACCGTCAGAGAGTAAACCGTAGTCTCCGCACATTCTTCTGAAATCAGCTTAATTGTGTAAGGCCCGTTCAAACCTTCCTGAAAAGAAATGGGCTCAGAGATGCCGTCCTCAGAGGCGGATATCCCGGAGATTTCAACACTCATTCCGTCAGGTGCCGAAAAAATGATCGGGCACTGCGCATCCGATATTTCAACAGTATTTTCAAATACGAACTCCGAAATCATTACCTGAGTATTGCCTACATAAAGCGCGGCCAATCCGGGGAGGCGGGTAATCGTCAGGGTATAGGTTCT
This sequence comes from uncultured Papillibacter sp., assembly GCA_964628265.1. Lineage (GTDB taxonomy): Bacteria > Bacillota > Clostridia > Oscillospirales > Oscillospiraceae > Sporobacter. The sequence goes on along the minus strand of CAZVLO010000042.1, from coordinate 4,056 downwards.
TGTGGTATGGCCGTCCTCGGAACGAACCTCAATGCTTATAATATTTTCCCCTGTCTCCAGAGAAATCGGTGCGGAAGCTACAGCGCTTACTGCCGTGTTCCCGTTGACCTTGACGCCGAATGTAGCCTCCGCCGTCGGTATGAACGGTGTGATGCTAATCGTCGCAACGCTGTTGGGTACGACTGCTGTATAGCTAAGGCCGTATGGATTGAAGTCTGGTCCCAATTCTCCACGGTCTAGGGAGATCCCGCTCAATTCCGGCAGACGAAAAACGGTCACTGAATAGACCAGCTCCGATTCATTATCTGGGGCTACCACACGTATGGTATATGTATTCCTGCCCACCGCCGCCGACAGTAACCCGGACGCGCTTCCGTTAGGGGTTGCTGCTACGTTTATGCTGATTGTTGAGGCTCCGAGAGCCCCCATTGGTGTCGCCGAGGGCGTAAACGAAAACGATGATGCGCCGTTCGGCAGGGTCATGTTGTATTCGAAAATCTCAGGCGAAAACGCCGGCGAAAGAGTACCCTTACTGACTGTAAGCGCCGACAGGCGGGCATCCGGAGAATCCAGGCGTGTAATGTTAAGAGTATAGGTCTTTTGCGTCGCTGTATCCTCTGAGGTGACAAGCATCGTCACAGTATTGATCCCTATTTGCAGGGGTATGTCGCCCGATGGCTTCGAGTTTTGCACGGCCACGCCCTCGATTTTTATCTGTGCATAGGCGTGCGCTGCCGTGGGCGTGATTTTAATAGTCTCTGTGTCAAAAGCAACGGTTAAGTTACCTCCTGTATCATCGGGGAGCAGCGTCAGGCTTGAACTGTTACTGAAACCAAGCCCGGTAAGGTTGGCGGTACTTCCGATTGACCGCCCTGTGAGACTGATATTGAATACCGGCTGATCGGGGTCGTTTGATTTTACTACAATGGTGCCGGAATAAGATACGCCCGCTGCTGCTGGTTCGAAATATACGGTGAACACACGGGATTCACCGGGAGCGAGGCTGCCGGAAGCGCCGCCGGTTATTCTGAAGGGCGCCGAAGGAGGAGTTATTTCGCTTACCGATAGGTTAAGGGAACCGTTATTAGTGATCGTGATATTTTTGCTCGAAGAGCTTCCCGTCGCGGATGCTTCAAATGACACGGAAGATGGGGCCTGTATGTCAGGCTGCATGGATATATAAAAAGTTCGTGAGGCCAGAATGTTTAAGAACATAACGGCGGGATTTCCGTCTTTAATCCCGCTGACGAGGAGCGGGGACATATTCCCAAACTGTCCCGTATAGAGCGTCTGGGATGAGAACGCCATGCCCGTAAGGTCGCTGTCGCTGTTAACCGCCAGCGTTTTGAGCCGGATGGTTGTGGTTCCGTTCAGCCAGTAATTACTATGCACGAGATAGACAACATAGCTTCCGGCTGCTTGCGACACCTGCATAGTTGCGTATTCGCCCGTGTAGTTATTACTGCTCTCCGAAGCCTCCACCGTGCTTGTAGTCCAGCTTCCGTTGAGATAGTATGCGAATTTCAGGCTTCGCGCACCCTGATCGTTGTAGCAGATCAGTGGTTTTCCATTACCGAAGCGAAGCGTGAGATCGCTTTGTCTGTTTCTTAGACCATCTGTCGAAGAAGGGTCGACCGTCTGGATTGTCCAATTCCCACCGCTCAAATAAGCATATTTAAGGCCCTGTTTTCCGGCTGAAAATGCGATGGCAGGCGTCGCGCCGTTGAATGTAAGATTGGAATAAAAAACATCGTTTACACTATAAACTAATTGTTTCTGCCAGGTGGAGCCGTTATATACAGCATAATATAAGCCGGGGGAATAAGGGTTGCTTTCAACCTTGACATAACTGACACAGGGATTTCCCGAGCTGTTAAAGGCCAGCGAATATTGACTATCGATATAACCCTGGCTTATACTATCTACTGTAATTTCCTGCCAAGTGTTTGTCGCTGTGCGCTTAGCATAGATAAGCGTATAGGTGCTGTTCGCATAACGGACATATATAACCGAGGGCTGTCCTGAATTGTTAAATGCGAGCACCGGGGCTTTACTTGCTTCGCCGATTGTCTCAGACACCCAACCCGCGGATGTTCTGTATCGATAAAGCGCTTGATATGGAGTAGAGTAATAGTCCATCTGTACGATACTCGGATTCCCTGATGCATCATAACCCAAACCTTCCGGGTACCGCCGACCTGTATCAGCCTGTTCAGAATGCCATGTTACATTGGCTCCGGCGGGAATCGACAGAGCCATAATTGTTAAAATAACCATTGCGGCTGATACAGTGAATATCTTGAGCAGCCTCTTAATCATAAAACCTTCGCCCTTCCCGAAATAAATAAACAGGAAATAAATGACTGCGGTCATGTTTTGTTTTATTATATAGTTAATTCCACTTTAGGTCAATAAAGGAGTTGGATATTTATGAGCCTAATAGTACCATGCCGAAAAAAAGACACAAAAGGAGAAAAACCAAGCAGAAATTATTTGAAAGCGCCGTACAGCTTTTTGCTGATTACGATTTCGATGATGTTACGGTAGACGACATCGTGGAAGCGGCTGGCGTATCAAAAGGCACATTCTATATATATTTTGAATCGAAAGATGCACTTATCGCCTCTTTTCTGTTTGATTACGTATACAATGTGGATGCGGGCTATAAAGCAAATCTTGATTTATTTGCTCCCGGTACGCCGGTATCTGAGATGCTTCTTTCGCTGACCGCAGAAATAGCCAACACGCTTATCGGCAAAATTGGCTATAACAGAATGAGGTCTGTATACAAACTAATGTTAACGAAATCCTTTGATATGGAGGCAGTAAAGGGTTATAACAGAGATCTGTACCATTTAATTGCCTCGGTGCTTAAGCGTGGTATGGAGCAAGGGGAGTTTAACACTGAACTTCCGCCAGAAACGTTGGCAAAGCATTTTGTTATGGCTTTTCGAGGTCTTTCTTATGAGTGGTGCATAAGGTATCCCGACTTCGATTTAAAAGAGAAGAGCCTTGTTCACGTTAAGATGCTGCTCAATGGTATAACAAAGGGGCATAGTTCAGGAACTGAATGATTGATAAGTCTAAAACATATGTTTGACAGCTGATAGAGGTCAAAATCTATTGAGCAGCATTAGGGCGTCCCGATTTGTTTTCAAATCGGAACGCCCTTTTCTGTTCATAATTTTCAACTTGGAGGCTGCAGGAATCCGGAGATTATATAAAGCAGCTTTCCTTCCTCATCCTGATAATCACAAAATACTAACTATTAGAGCTATGGGACAAACGTGTAATTTTCCTGTGGAAATCCCATTAAGCGAATTAACCGCGCTTTTCGGCGCGCCGTTCTTCCTGAATAGGAATATGTACTATTTATCGCCGTTATATGCGATATAGTGTTCCTTCAATTCCTCCAGCAGATCCCTTTCGCAAGTCGGTAACTGTTTTAAACACATTTCATATACAACGCATTTTCGGCAATCGCCGAAGTTGGGGCATTTGGTATTCCAACAATCGCATTCGAGCTTGTCTGCCTGACGGCCGTTTGCCATTGCCGTACGCATATCTTCGGGGCTGACTTTTGGAGGGTTTTGTCTCCATTTGAATTTGTTCGGCTGTTCCAGTATGTTTTTATCTTCTTGCATTTTAGTGCATCCTTTCATCATCGCGGCTGAACACAATATAGTGTTCCTCCAGGTCCCCCAACAGCGCCCTTTGGCAAGTTGGGAACTGTTTCAGGCACAAATGAAATACAATGCATTTCCGGCAATCACCGTAGAATACGCAATTTGTATTCCAACAGTCGCATTTCATCTCGTGCGCTTTTTTGGAGCACGCGAATGCCGCGCGCATCTCGTCTTTTGTTACACTTGGCGTATTATCTCTCCATTTGTACTTGTTGGGCTGCTCCAGCACGTTCTTGAGTTCAATCGGTTCGTCGCTATCTTCCATGCCGCCGAAGGGGTCCATCATCTTTAGAAATTCTGGAACGGCCTCCGGTTTCAGCATGGATATTATGACCTCAATGCCTTTCATAAAAGCATCCGGATCAACGCC
>CAZVLO010000041.1:13678-25733 GCA_964628265.1 uncultured Papillibacter sp. | reverse complement strand
AAGGGAAAAATATGCTTGTGAGGTATATTGAAACCCTTGGTCGCTGTGGAGTTGCACCTCTGCAGCGACCGCCTCTTTTTGTAAGGCATCTTTAACTGTGCTCAGCACCAAATTGACGGTCTGCTCAGTGCCGATGCGGTATGTCACGATGCTGTTATCATAGAGATCCCGGATCATAGACAAGTACAGAGTGCCTTCGGCGGTATGTATATATGAAATGTCCGTTACCCACTTGGCATTAGGCCTGTCCGCCTGAAAGTCACGGTTAAGCAGATTGGCGTACTTGTGTACCTGCTCACCCATGACTCGATACTTTTTCCTCCGGCGTATCTCTGATAACAAGCCATATTTATTCATCACTCGCAATACGGTCTTTGGATTCAGGTATACGGACTTCTTTCGGGTCAACCATATATGGACACGTCGGTAGCCATAGGTCTTGCCGCATTGGTTCTGGCATTCCTTGATCAGCTCGGCTAAGGGTTCATCCCGCTGCGGCCTTTCCATCCTTTTTGCATAAGCGTAATATCCGCTACGGGATACTCCAAAAAATCGACACATGGCTTTTACTGAATACTTCACTCGATGGCGATAGATGACAGTATACTTAATTGATGGCTTCACTTCCTTCCAGTGGCGCGAAGAAAATCCCGCAGAAGCTCATTCTCCATTTTTAGCCGCTTGTTCTCGTATTTGTATTCTTGCAATGTAACGGCAGGCTTGCGACCCCGTCTCTTTGAGGGAAGCCCCGTTTCTTCTCGATTTCCTTCTCTGTTGTATCGGTTAATCCAGTTCTTTATCTGAATCTTGTTTAACCCTAATTCGTCTGCAATTTCATGTCTCGTTTTTCCTGCTGCTCGCATTTCTAATATTTTCGGTTCATACGCTTTTATATTTGTCCAACTTCTTTTCATAAAAATTACCTCCCATCGTAGTTTTATTATCCTACGATGGGAGGCTTTCTTGCAATGTCCATTATTGCTGGTGCGGTACACAGCAGTTCCGGGCTTTTTCGCGCTTTTCGTTCTACTCCGCCAGTTCCAGAAGATATCCGTACCCCTCACGGTCCATATCCTCTTTCGGGATGAACCGCAGCGCCGCACTGTTGATGCAGTAGCGGAGTCCGCCCCTGTCCCTTGGCCCGTCGGTGAATACGTGCCCGAGATGGGCGTCTCCGGTGCGGCTGCGGACTTCGGTGCGGACCATACCGTGGGACAGGTCGCTTTTTTCCCTGACCACGTTCAGATCGATGGGTTTTGAAAAGCTGGGCCAGCCGCAGCCGGACTCAAATTTGTCCGTGGATGAGAAGAGCGGCTCGCCTGTGGTGATGTCCACATAAATTCCGGGTTTGTAATGATCCCAGAATTCGTTTTTAAACGGCGGCTCCGTGGCGCTGTTCTGCGTCACCTGATACTGCGCCAGAGACAGAGCCTTACGCAGGATGTCTTTATCGGGCGCCTTATACAGCCCGGGATTGACGACGGCCGCCGCCGCTTTGCTGAACTTATCCCGCCCGATGTGGCAGTAGCCGCCCGGGTTCTTGTCCAGATACCTCTGATGATAGTCCTCGGCGGGATAAAAATTTTCAAGCGGCTCAGCCTCGATAGCGACCGGCTTGTCCAGCTTTTTCTGCAGACCTGCCAGGGACGCTTTGATCACAGGCAGGTCGCTTGTGTCAGTGTAGTAGATACCCGTCCTGTACTGGACGCCCCGGTCGCCCCCCTGCCTGTTGACCGACGTGGGGTCGATCGCCTCATAATAGAGGGAGAGGAGAAAATCCAAAGAGAGGATTTCCGGGTTATAAACGACCTTTACGGTTTCGGCGTGCCCCGTACTGCGCCGGCACACATCCTCGTAAGAGGGGTTTTCCGTCGTTCCATTGGCGTAGCCGACTTCGGTTTCCGTCACGCCCCGGATTGACGTGAGGTATTTTTCGACGCCCCAGAAGCAGCCGCCGGCCAGATAGATTTCAGCCATATCATTCGTCCTTTCGGGTGTTCTGACTTATCTGCATATTCTGTATTTTGTCTGTATAATTATTGCCTAACCCTATAATATTATAAATCCGCGCCATATCCAGATTGTCGCGCAGCGACTGGGCCAGCAAATCATACTGCTGTTCCTTGTGGGTGTCAAAAGACGGTCCCGCGTCAAAGGCGTCGCTGAGACCTTTGCGCCGCAGCAGCAGCTTGATGAGCTCGGTTCCGAATTCACCGTCAAACAGACCGTGGAGATAGCTACCCATGACGTTTCCGCACGCAGCGCCGTCGGGCTGATTATCCGACAGGACGGCGAAGGGGAGGGCGTCACCGCTACTGGCCGTCGTAAGGCCCATATGAATCTCATAACCGCTGATGCTGCTGCCGGACAGGGAGCCAAATAAACCCTCCAACGTCAGGACTCGGCCATGAACGCGCGTGCGAACCTTGTGCTGCTCAAAGGTTGTATCCACGGGCAGAAGCTCCATGCCCCGCATTTCCCCGCCGCCCTCGACGCCGCCCGGGTCACTGAGGGATCGGCCCAGCATCTGATATCCGCCGCAGATGCCGATAACGGGTGTCCCGGACGCCGCCAGCTTTTTTACGGCGTCTTCGATACCGTTTGAACGCATCCAGCTTAAATCACCCATGGTGTTTTTTGTGCCGGGCAGAATAAGGAGGTCCGGGTTTTTAAGGTCTCCGGCCTTATCGACATACCGTAGCCCGACAGGCTCCAGACGCGACAGGGCATTGAAATCGGTAAAGTTCGAAATCCGCGGCAAGCGGATGACGGCAATGTCCAGCGGTTTCCCCTCCATCTGCACCGTCAGCCGTTCCGAAAGGCTGTCCTCGTCATCCAGGTCCAAATCCATATACGGTACAACCCCCAGAACTGGGACGCCGGTGAGTTCTTCCAGCTTTTTAAGCCCAGGCTTTAAAATCTCCACGTCGCCACGGAACTTGTTGATAATAATGCCCTTGAAACGCGCCTGTTCCGCCGGGTCAAGCAGCTTTACCGTACCATATACTATTGCGAAAACGCCGCCCCTTTCGATATCGGCTACCAGCAGGACCGGTGCGTCGGCGATTTTCGCCATGCCCATATTCACGAAATCATCTTTATTCAGATTAATTTCGGCGGGACTGCCCGCGCCTTCAATGACGACGATGTCGTTTTGTGCGGCGAGAGTGTTGTAATCCTCGGTGACGGCAGAGTGAAGCAGTGCTTTATAGTCATAGTAATGCCCGGCGGACATCGTGGCGAAAACCTCGCCCCGCACAACCACCTGGCAGCCCATGTCGCTGGTGGGTTTCAGCAGGATCGGATTCATCAGGACAGAGGGCTCGATCATAGCCGCTTCCGCCTGCATCACCTGGGCGCGGCCCATCTCCAGCCCCTCACCTGTGATGTAGCTGTTGAGCGCCATGTTCTGGCTTTTAAACGGTGCCGTTTTATATCCGTCCTGCGCGAATATCCGGCAGAGTCCGGCTGTGATGAGGCTTTTGCCCGCGTTGGACATCGTCCCCTGGACCATGATTGGTTTTGCCATGTGTTTCACCCTATTTCCTGTTGCTGACTTCTGACAAAGCTTCAATGAGTTTGACATTTTCCTCATGTGTTCGGACGGCGATGCGGTAGTAACCCTCCGTTAAGCCCGCGTAATTGCTGCAGTTTCGGATAAGAATGTCCTGCGTCCGCAGCTTTCCCGCCAAGTCCGGGATATCGGTATAAAAAAAGATATAGTTGGCCTCGCCGCCCAGCGGCTTTATGCCGAGTCGATTGAGTTCGGATAACAGATATGCCCGTTCTTTTTTCACAAGTGCGCGGGCTTTGGCGACATAGCCGTCCTCCCGGAGCGCCGCTAGCCCGGCGGCCTGTGCCAGGGATGAGACACCCCAAGGCTGCCCGGCGTTTTTCATGTCCTCCAGCAGCTGGGTGTTTTTCGTCACGCACCAACCCAACCGGACACCCGCCATACCGTAGAGCTTTGTGAACGCATCCAGTATGAGCAGATTATAGTAGTCCGGCAGTCTGCTTTTCAGGGAATACCTTTCCGGCGCGTCCAGGAAGCTGTTGAAGCATTCGTCGACAATAAGCATCGTCCCGTTCTCTTTACAGGACTTGAGGATCCGCGACAGCAGGTCGGGCTCAACGGTCAGACCGGTCGGGTTGTTGGGACTGCAGATGAAAACCATGTCGATGTCCGGCGTTATGCGGCCGATGATGCTCTCTGTTAAATGAAAGCCTTCCTCTTTAAAAAGTGTGTGATGTAAAACGGAGCAGCCGACAGTTTCCAGCGCAAGCTCGTACTCGGCGAAGGTCGGTGCAGTGACGAGCGCCGTTTTCGGCGTTCTTGCCTGGGCCAGACGGAAAATAAGGTCGGCGGCGCCGTTACCGCATAAAATCTGTTCCATCGGCACACCGATTTTATCACTCAACGCCCTCCGCAGCCGGCGGCACAGGGGATCGGGATATCGGTCAGCGCTTTTCACAGCGTCATATATTGCCTCCGGCACACTTTCCGGTATGCCCAGCGGATTACAGTTCGCTGAGAAGTCGAGAGGCTCCCGGCCGTATTCCAGTTTATATCCCTCAATATCGCCGCCGTGGATTAAATCAGCCATACGATTACCCCCCTGACCAAAATGCAAAGTATAATGAAAACAAACGCCGTCGCAGACAGCAGCCGGTTTGCACGCCTGATGTCCTCCGGCTCGACCGGGCGGTCGTCGTCGCCGATGGTTGGCTTGCGGACGAGCTGCCCGAAATAATAACTGTCGCCCCCCAGCCGGATGTGGAGCGCTCCTGCGCAGGCAGCTTCGGTCTGGGCCGAATTGGGACTTTTGTGGTTCATCCTGTCGCGCCTAAAGATGCGCCAGGCGTTTCTGCCGTCCAGCCTGACTAAAGGCGCAGCCAGCACCATCAAAACACCGGCGAGGCGCGCGGGGATATAGTTGACCACATCGTCGAACAGCGCCGCCGCTCTGCCGAAGAACATATACCGATCGTTTTTATACCCCACCATGCTGTCCATGGTGTTGATCGCCTTATACCAGACGCCCAGCGCACCCCCGCCGACAGCCATAAACAGGAGCGGGGCGATGATGCCGTCGCTTGTATTCTCCGCCACCGTCTCCACCGTCGCCCGGGTAACGCCGCTTTCGTCCAGATATTCCGTGTCCCGTCCTACAATCTCGGCAACGGCCTTCCGCGCTTCCGGTAAATCCGCGTCCTTCAGCGGCTTGTAAACAGTGAGGCTGGCGACCTGCAGCGAGCGTAAAGACAGACACTGCCAGATCATGATGCTCTCCACCGCAACACGCAGATACGGATGCACCTGTTGACATAATATTAATAATCCAACGCCCGCACCCAGTGAGATAACGCACATGATAACAACAAGAAAAACACCGGCGGTGAATTCGCCGCGTTCGGTTTTCGGGAAAACCCTGCGCAGTACGCGTTCGAAAAACGGTATCAGCTTTCCGTATCCGAGTATGAGATGCGGCCACCCGATGGGGTCGCCGATAATAAGGTCCAATATGAAGCCGATTGCAAGGGCGATAAGTGAGAGCATGGGGGGACCTCCGGTATAATCATTACTGTGTGCTAGGGCCGCAGTATACTCCTTCCGTCATTTGCTTCGCAAATGCCACCTCCCTCAAAGAGGGAGGCATACAGGCTTTTCTCACATTTCTGCATACCCTGCCGCTGCCTTTACGAAACTCTCCGCGAACTTGACATTACCATAGAAATAGAGGTGGGGGAAGCCAGCGAAGAGGGTGGGGGTTGTATAGACACACGGCCAGTCCTGGTCTGTCGGGCGTTTTGCAGTGCATGAGCCGCCCGTGTTCGTTGAATCCCAGTAGTGAAATTCATGAGCGGGGATTGATTCGCCTGCCGCACAGAGGAGGTTATCCTCCCGCGCCGTCAGAGTGATGTAGCCGAATCTCCGGAGGCCGGTCGTCTTATATCCGCGGCCTTTGATAGCACCCGCCATCGGACAAGACACCCCGTCAGCATCCTCAAGCTTCTCAAGGAGATATAAATAACCGCCGCATTCGGCGAATGTCGGAAGGCCTTTCGATACGGCATTTCGTATGCTGTCAAGCATCGATGTATTTTCTGACAGCTTCTTCGCGTACAGCTCGGGATATCCGCCGCCCAGATACAGCGCGTGGATATCCTCCGGCAGAGATGTGTCGTGGAGCGGGCTGAAGGGTATAAGTGCCGCACCGAATTTCTTCAGAAGGTTCAGATTATCTTCATAATAAAAGCAAAACGCTTCATCCAGCGCGTAGGCTATACGCGGACCTGCTGTTGTTACGGGCAGTACTTCAGACTTGTGTTCTGTGATTGGCGGCGCGGCTGCGGCGATTGTCAGTAGTGCGTCCAGATCAATGCTGTTTTCCGCTTCATCGCCCAGACGGCTGATTTTGTGCTGCAGATCCCGAATTTCTGCCGCCGTCACAAGGCCCAGGTGTCGGCTTTCAATAGCGCATTCCTGGATGTGTGGGAGGCAGCCGAGGATCGGCAGGCCGGTTTCGCGCTCGAGCATATCTCTCATCATATCGAAAAGCGGCCTGGAACAGCCGTTCAGAATGATGGCCGCGATGTGGCTGTCCTTGCGGAAGCTTTTAAAGCCGTTTATTGTCGCCGCCACGGACAGAAAGGCGCCGTAGGCGGAGACGATGAGGATGACCGGCGTATCGGTGACGCAGGCCATTTCATAACTGCTGGCTTCCGTCCCCGTGCCGGAGCCGTCATAATAGCCCATGACACCCTCGATGACGGAGATACCCTTTCCTTCAGAATGCTCGCACAGGAGCCCGCGAACGGTTTCCTCAGGTGTGAAAAACAAATCGAGGTTATAACCGGGGATACCCAGCACAGCCCGATGGAACATGGGGTCGATATAGTCTGGGCCGCATTTGAAGCTGACGGGATCAAGGCCGCGCGTCTTCAGCGCCGACAGCAGCGCCAGAGTCACGGTCGTCTTCCCCGTCCCGCTGGACGGCGCGGCCAGTATGAAGCGAGGAATACTGGGCATGATATACCTCCAAAAACAAACGCCCTTTCCTGGCGGAAAAGGCGTGAAAAAGCAACGACTTTGCTTTCATCACACCGGCCGAAGTCCCGTCAGCCTGAGATGCAAATCGCTGCGCATGTATTCTGGCTCAAGCGTCATAGCCATTGCTTCGTCTTCCCGGGAGAACCTGAAGGTTTTCTCCCAGTGACTGAGGTAATCCTCATGAATCAAGGCTGGTACTCTTACAGCGGCGGCTCCGCGCGGGAATCTCACCCGGCTTCCTGAAGGCACATAAGGTACCTTCACGCAGCGACTTATTATAGTGGATTTATGGTACTTGTAAAACAAGCATTTGTCAAGTGCCTTGCGTCGGAGACAAGGTAAGAGCAGAGTGCTTACCCTACAGTATTGTGTCGTAGGGCAAGAGCTCCGCTCTTGCCGGTGATATCCTTAATTATTAATAGCTGTTTTCGTCTTTGAGGTTGCCGCCGCATTTTTCACGGAGGTCGTCCCAGGTGTTGTAGACGCTCTTGGCGTGGAGGTCCTTCATCTGCTCGTCGGTGTAGCCGAGGCCTTTGATGATTTCTTCGCTGTGCTCGCCGAGGAAGGGGCCGCGGGCATACTTCTTCTTTTCGGAGCCCCTGAGCTTGACCGGGATGTTGACCATTGCGCGCTCGCCGGTCAGGTACTTCAGGTTTTCAAAGGCGCCGATGGCCCACGCCTGCTTGTCCTCCAGCACTTCCTCCCAGACCTGGGCAACGGAGTGCGGGATGTCGGCCTTAACGAGGATGTCGACCCACTCGTCGGCCGTCTTCTGGGCAAACGCTTCGTCGATGAGAGCAATAAACTCACCGTGCAGCTTGTTTTCCGTGATGCTCTTCATGGTGTAGCGCGGGTTGCCCACGAGCTCGGGGTGGCCGATGAGGGGCATGAACCTCGGATAGAAGACGTCGAACGGCGGCATGGAGAGCTGAATCCAGCGGTTATCCTTCGTTTTGTAGGCGTTGTTGAACGGGTTCTCAGCGACCTTGCGGTTGGTGGGGTACTTGGTGCCGAGATCCTTGTACTGGGCGGCCTGGATGGCGATGGCCTGAACGTAAATGGCGGTATGGAGGAGGTTGATTTCCACCTTGTCACCCTTACCGGTTTTCTGGGCGCTGAAGAGCGCAACCATGATGCCGGCAGCCAAAAACCAACCCGTGGTGTGGTCGCCGATGCCGGGGATCAGGTTGATGGGTTCACCGTCATTTTGATACGACGTGCCGAGAAGGCCACTGCGTGCCCAATAGGACGTGAAGTCGTAACCGGGCAGGTTCATATCGGGGCCTTCTTCACCGTAGCCGGTGAAGGAGGCATACACCAGCTTCGGGTATTTGTCCTTCAGACTTTCGTAATCAAGGCCGAGCTTGGCGATGGCCTGGGGACGCCAGTTGGTGATGAAGATATCGGTGGTTTCAAGAAGCTTAAAAAGGATTTCCCGGCCTTCCGGTGATTTCAGGTCCAGGACGAGGCCGCGCTTGTGAGCGTTTTCAAGATCCCAGGTGGTGTTCTCATAAGGGGTGCCGAGGCGGCCCTCGGAGACGCCGTTGAAGCGGACAAGGTCTCCACCCTTCGGTTCGATTTTTATGACATCAGCGCCGAATTCGGCAAAAAAACGCGCGCAGGCGGGTGCGCCGATAAAGGTGCTCATATCGATGACCTTGATGCCCTCGAGTGGTCTGTGCATACTCATTTGCATAACTCCTTCTATGATTGTTCTGTAGTTATTTCCATTAAAACTAGGAAGATTTTATTGTATAACACTGCCGTTGTCAATCGTTGAAATGGCTAGAAACCGGAGCTATTTTACATAATTAACCGTTCTTACTTTCGGGGCAGAGGATTTAAACGCCTCACCGTCCTGATGGCCGGTGATGACGGCACAGCAGACCGCGCTGCCCTCGGGGATGCCGCATTCCTTCATGAGCTCCGGGCCTTTTTCACTGTTAAAAGCACCGCGGATTGACATCAGGTAGCAGGAGCCAAGGCCCAGTGCTGTCGCGGCTACAAGCATGTTTTCCGAAGCGCAGGAGGCGTTGGCGATGCCGTTGGGGTCGCCGGCAGAGAGGATAATCAGCGTTGGCGCACCGTAAACCGGCTCATATCCGGGCAGAGATGCTCTTTCCTTTGAAAAACCCGGGTTGGCCAGCATCACGGCTTTTGTGGCATCGTTGATCTTTTTAATCAGTTCAGGCTTCTGAATGACAGAGAACTGAATCGACCCGCCGCCGGGCCCGCTTTTTCCTGCCTCGAGGATGGATTCAAGATCCTTATCGGAGATTTGTTCCTTCTTGTAGGAACGTACGCTCTTGCGTTTCATGATGGCTTCTATTGCATCCATGGTATTGCCTCCTGTATATCAAGAATCTTATATGTGGTATGTTTTTGCTTTTGTTACTCGTCATTAGGTTGATGATTAATGCTTTTACTGTTGAATTTCTTATCATACTCCATCAGCCGGAACGAGAGCTCGAGATGCAGGAGCATCTCGTTGTCGCTGAGAGTGATATTCAGAATTTCCTCAATGCGCTTGAGGTGGTAAATCATGGAATTGCGGTGCAGGTGCAGTGCTTTCGCGGTGTTCGTAATGTTGCGGGAGTGCTTGAGATACGTGTAGAGGCTTTCGGTAAACGACGTCTTGTGCTCTTCGTCATATTCCATCAGTGTTTCCAGCTTCGGGTGGTAGAACTGCCTGAGATCGGAATTGTCGGCGCAGACCTTTGCGATATGATAGATGGCATAGTCATCGTAAGCGTAAAATGTTTCGTCGCTGTCAATATGCGCACCCAGTTCCAGTGCCTGAAGAGATTGTTCATAGTGATCCTTGAGCTCCTCAAGATTTGAGAAGGGGCGGCTCATGCCCGCGTGCAGCTTATAGTCCTTGAGAAATTCCCGCAGCCGGACGGCATCCGACTCGAAAATCTCGTGTTCGGTATTATAGCTTGTGACTATTGTGATCTTGTCATTATAGATGAGCGCCTTGCTGCCGCCGATCATTTTTTCCAGATAATCGCGCATATACGGTATAGAGAAGTACGACACATCGAATTCCCTGATATCCACCGTAATGACGTGGATATACTCCTTCAGCCCAAGATTGAGCGATTTGACTTTTTCTTCGATCACGCCGGGATTTTTGATCCGATCTTCAATAAGGTCCACGATAAACTCCTCGTATAGGAGACCTCTTGTATAATGGAGGAACTTATTCTTCTGCATTTCGGCGGAAATGGCGCTTGCGAGCATGGAAAGCATAAGATAATCTCGCTCAATAAAAGGCCTGTTGTATTCGATGACTGCAACTGTCGCCACCGGTCGGGCACCCACGATGACACGGCAGAATAACCTGGGATATTTCATATTGGCCTCTTTACACCAGAAGGGTGTCCCGCTCTGCTCAATCCGATCAGTTAGCTTTTCCTTAATATTTGCGGAGACGATTTCAAGAGACAGGGCGCCGGCTGTCAAAAATTCATTCCAGCCCACATCGTCAGACTCCTTGACCTCCGAGGCGATGGCAAGGGCTTTCCAGCTCTTGTCCGAGACGATGATGGGGTTCCCGAGAACCTTGTATGCGGCAGCGACAATACTTTCCAGCCCTCGGGCTTTGGCGAGAGACGTCAACAGCTGCCCGGCCGACGCCAAAGCACGGCTGTTATCCAAAAGAAAATTGCATAGCTTGCTGTACAAGCCGGAAAGCGGTGTCTCTTTCGGCAGAACGGAGAGGTTAACAAACTGCTGCTTCCGGTATTCGTACGAGATCGGTGTATCTTCAATACATATTGTATTTCTCGGGCAGCTTACCGGCAACTCCGATACAAAGCCGACATATAGCGTGTCCTGGGCGCTGATATCGATGCCGGGCCTCAGCGGTAAGATGAAATCAATGAGCGTCTCGGCGTTGCTGGACGAAACATGCTCCGGGCGGAATGACTCAAGCTGCTCCCTTATTGCCTTTACACTGACCGGCATATCGCTTCCTCCTAACAAAGCATTGAAACCGAAGAATGACGACGGTTTTCAACTCGTGATATCCTACGAAATAAGATTCCTGTTTTTATCGATTCGACTAATGACTATTTGATGAAAATATACTAAAATATTAATAGAATAAGGAGATAATCGTGCAAAAGCAACTTGATACAGATTATAGTGCTGTTGTTTGATACCCTTATATTCTAAGCTATTGAGCTAAAAAAAGCAAATACTACGCTAAAAAATTCTCAGGCTTTTTGTTGTTTCTCACAAATAAGGTGGTTTTTTTATGTTCAGCACCTGGAACACCCCAGTGCCGCAGATTGTGGCGACACAGAGCTTCTTTTTCTCGCCGTGCCCCGTTGCGAAGCCGATGTGACGGCGATCCTTGATAAATCCTGCGATATTCAGCTTCAGATGCTTTAATTCAAGAGAGGGGTTAATCATATGCAGAGCGTATTTTCAAGTCCGAACCCTATACTGTTCGGCACCGGGACATCACTGAGCGTCGGCGAGAAACTGAAGGAATTCGGCTGCAAAAAAGTCCTTGTCATCTATGACGCGGGCATTAAAAGTTCCGGCCTTGCCGACAAGATCATAAAAACCATCAACGACACGGGTATTGATACGGTTACTTATGACGGTGTGCAGGCTGATCCGCCCGACTGGTCGGTAAACGAAGCAGGGGAACTCGGCATCCGTGAAAAAGTAGACGGTGTCGTCGGCGTCGGTGGCGGCAGTTCTCTCGATACAGCCAAGGGTGCGAAGATGCTCCAGACAAATCCGCCCCCCATTAGCAAATATTTCGGCCGCGAGGGCGTCATCACCGTGCCGTCCGTGCCGCTGATCGTAATTCCGACGACGGCCGGCACCGGCAGCGAGTGCACGCCGGGCGGCGTCATTACAGACACCGTTAACAACATCAAAACAAATATCGCCGGCATCGGCTGTGCCGTGAATCTCGGCATCGTCGACCCGGAGCTGACGCTGGGTCTCCCGCCCTCAGTGACGGCGTCCACCGGAATGGACGCC
>CAZVLO010000041.1:11783-13554 GCA_964628265.1 uncultured Papillibacter sp. | reverse complement strand
CCGGGCGTTTGAAAACGGTGCCGACCTGGAAGCCCGCGAGGGCATGATGCTGGCGGCGACGCTTGGCGGCATCTCCATGTCTGGTCCGCTATGCCACCTGGCCCATGATATCGGCAAGGTCTTGGGCGGCAAGTTCCACATCCCCCATGGCAACGGCTGCGCGTCCTGCCTGCCGCAGGTGATGCAGCTCGACGCGGCTGTCGTGCACGAAAAAGTAAAAGAGATAACTTTGGCACTGGGTGGAACAGTCGGCGACAGCGCCACACCCGAGGAAATAGGCAAAGCGGCGTACGACACCATCCTGGCGCTGATGAAAAAGCTGAAGCTGCCGAGCCTCAGGGATTTCGGCGCTAAAAACGGCTTCACGAAGGACGACCTTTTGGCCGTCGTCCCCGAAAACGTCGTGATGATGCAGCAGGGTCTCGTCAAACTCTTCGGCCAGGGCACGTCCCCGGTACCGGCAACGAAAGAGCTGATCGTGACTATAGTGTCAAGAGCATGGGACGAGAATTGACAGCATTTTTAGCAGAGCATTAATCCGTTTCCGTAGGGGGCGATGACCACATCGCCCCGTTAGCCTGAAGCCCGGAACGACGGCCCGATGTGGGCATCGGGCCCTACAGGATGATGTTCTCAAAAGCGTCAGCCAGCAGCAGACAAAACCCCGCTCAGCATCCATCAGTGCATTCAATCATGGTGAGCAAATTTGATAAGTTCAGATGAAGATAGACAACAATGCGTTTGAAAGGCAGGTTTTTTTAATGGCAATGAAGGTTGACCCCAAGGAAATACAGAGCGTACAGGTTTTAACGCCGAGGCTCCAGAAGCTGAAGGCGGAGTGGGAGGCGGCGGAGCCTCAGGTTTATGTGGACGATACGCTGCTGTTTACTAAATCGTGGCAGGAGACGGAAGGCCTGCCGGTGGACATCCGCTGGGCGAAGGCGCTGGAAAAAAGGCTCCTGGAATGCCCGATTCTTATCAGAGACGGCGAAATCGTCGTTGGATCCCTGACAAAGTTCATCCGCGGCAACGGCACGCTCTGCGCGATGAAGCCCCGCGAAATCTATGAAATGTGCCTGACGGGAAAATTCGCTCGTAAGACCAGCGACACAGAATCCACAAAAATCACCCCTGAGGATCTGGCTGCGTTAAAAGCGGACGCCGAGTACTGGATGGAGAATATCCCGAAGGTCTCCACCGTCAACGCGTCCCTCGAGTTTGAAATGGGTGAGGAGATCTTTGACCTGTTGTTTGACAGAGGCGGCGTGTTTGAAGGCCGCGGCGTCCGTTACAAAATGGACAGAGGCCTCTTCCAGAACTATTCGGCTTACGGCGGCGGCGTAGCCCAGGTCAGCGCCAAGTGCGTCGACCACGGCCTCAATTACGTCATCGACCTGTGCCGGAAAGAGCGCGAGCGCATGATGGCCGAGGGCGACAACGAGCATTCCCACGGCTCAGCCCAGTTCCTGCGTAAGTATTGGCTGCTCCAAGCCTGCATCATCTCCTGCGAGGCCTTCATCAAGTTTGCCAAACGTCACGCCGATCTGGCCCGCGAGATGGCGGCGAAGGAAACGCGTCCCGAAGAAAAAGCGAACCTGCTCAGGATCGCAGAAGCCTGTGAGCGCTGCCCGGCAGAGCCCCCGCGTGATTTTTTCGAGGCTGTGCAGTGTGTGCGCATGTACCACCTTGTCTGCTGGAAGGAGAGCTCCGACCGCCCCGAGGTGCCTGTGGGACGTCTCGACCAGATTCTCTATCCCTATTACGAGGCCGA
>CAZVLO010000041.1:0-11773 GCA_964628265.1 uncultured Papillibacter sp. | reverse complement strand
AGAAAGCCGGTAAAATCACCCCGCAGGATGCCGCCGAGCTCCTGGGTGCCCTTTGGCTCAAGATCAGAGAGTGCGAGAACCTTGTCACTATTCCGCGGGAGCAGCGCGCGGCCCCCGGTTCTCTTCTGCCGAACATTACCCTCTGCGGTACCGACAAGGACGGCAATGACCTGACGAACGAGGTTTCCTGGCTGGTTCTGGAGGCCATGGCACAGGTCAAGCTCTCCGAGCCCGCCATCTACGTCCGATATAATCCGGATATGGACGAGCAGTTTATACTCCACGCGCTCCGCTGCAACAGAGATTTCGGCGGTGGTAACCCGGCATTTTTGAACGACAAGCTGGGCACCCAGCGTTACCTCGACAGAGGCGTGCCCATCGAGGACGCCTGCAACTGGAACGCCTCCGGCTGTCTGGGCTATCACCTGGACTGCATGGAGCACCTGGGCGGCGGCCACAACATCAACCAGACAAAGCTGTTCGAGCTGGCGCTTAACGACGGCTTTGACCCCAGAACCCAGAAGCAGCTTGGCCCCCACACCGGCGACGCCGGCACATTCACCAGCCTTGAACAGGTGATGGAGGCTTATTACAAGCAGCTGGAGTACATCGTACCCCTGATGCACAAGGTCAAGATGATCTCCCTTTCCACGGAAATCACAGACGGACCCATGAGCGGACTCCGCTGCGCGATGCAGTACGAGGACTGCATCCGCGAAGGACTCACGCCCAAGGAAGGCGGTGCCCGTTATCCCGAGGGCCGCACCTCCTGGCTCGGCAGCCGCGGTGTCGTCGACATCGCCGACAGCCTGGCCGCCATGAAGAAGCTCGTCTTTGAGGACAAGAAGGTTACCATGGCCGAGCTGCTCGACGCCATGAAAAACAACTGGGAGGGCAGGGATGACCTCCGTCAGGCATGCCTGAAAGCGCCAAAATACGGTAACGACGACGAATATGTCGACGAGATTTACGATCAGCTCTCCACAAAGGTCCCCGAGATCATGCAGCGCTGGATCGATCCGATCACCGGTAAGAAGCCGATGCTCTTCATCGGCGCGGCCGCCGGCCACATCGGCATAGGCAAGATGATCGGCGCACTCCCCAACGGCAGGCTCGCCGGCTCCCCCGTCTGCGACGCGGCCTGCTCCGTTATGCCCGGTATGGACACGAATGGACCGACGGCAGCCATAAACTCCGCCACAAACGGCCCATACGCGAAAGAGTTTGTCGGTTATGCCATGAACATGAAGTTTTCAAAAGCCATCCTCAATTCCGACGAGAAGCTGCAGAAGCTGGCGTGGCTCATCAAGGCATTCATGAAGCGCGGCGGCTGGCACATCCAGTTCAATGTCCACAGCCGCGAAGAACTCCTAGCCGCTCAGGCCTGCCCGTCCGAGCACAAGAACCTCCTGGTCCGCGTCGGCGGCTACAGCGCCTACTTCATCGACCTCCCAAAGGGTCTGCAGGACGAGATCGTCAACCGTACAATGCACGAGATGGTGTAAACCAAGTAGGGGCGGATTCCATATCCGCCCCATAGCACAGACGAATATGAAGGGGGCGCATATGGAATGCGCCCCTACAGAATGAATGCCATAAATTCAACACAGGAGTCACTATGGAAAACATAACAGGCATCGTCTTCAATATACAGCGGTACAGCATTGACGACGGGCCAGGCGTGAGATCGACGGTCTTCATGAAAGGCTGCCCGCTGACGTGTTTGTGGTGCTCGAATCCCGAGTCGCAATGCGGCTTGCCGGAGGTCACGTACCGGTATACGTCCTGCAAGCATTGCGGAACGTGCGTCAAGGTCTGTTCCGTCGGTGCTGTCATACTTTCCAACGACGGCGTGCACATCGATCGGAAAAAATGCACCGTCTGCGGCGAGTGTGTTCGGAACTGCCTGCCGGAGGCGCTGCAGATATCCGGTAAGAAAATGACGCTGGACGAGGTCTGGAAGGTCGTCAAAAAGGACGCCGATTACTACGAAGCCTCCGGCGGCGGTGTGACCGCCTCCGGCGGCGAGATATTGTCCCAGCCTGATTTCGTCGCGGCACTTTTTAAAAGATGCAGGGAAGCGGGGTATCACACCTGTGCCGACACGTCGGGCTTCGGCGATCCCGCAGCGCTCCAGAAGATACTGGAATACGCCGACCTCGTGTATTTTGACCTGAAGCATATGGACCCGGAGGAGCATAAGAGATATATAGGACAGTCCAACGAGCTGATCCTGAAGAATCTTGAGCTGGTGGCAAAAAAGGGCGTGCCTGTTGTCATCCGCGTCCCGCTGATCCCCGGCTACAACAACAGCGACGAAAATCTTCGCGCGCTGGCGGCGAAAGTAGCGGTAATCGCGAAGGACGCTGTCGTCAATCTCCTGCCGTACCACCGCTACGGCGCGAACAAATACAGAATGCTCGACATGACGTATCAGCTGGAGACCGTCCCCGAGCTGACGCAGGACGAGCTTATCCATGCAAAGGAAGTCATCGAGTCCTACGGGCTCAAATGTGAGATATCGAAATAAAACGTTGCGATTCACCGAAAATCAGCACACATTTTGGAGGAGAGCGGCATGAAAGATATGCTGAAAAATCAAATTGCCATAGTGGCCGGGGGAACAAGCGGAATGGGCGAAGCCACGGCCAAGCTGTAT
This sequence comes from uncultured Papillibacter sp., assembly GCA_964628265.1. Lineage (GTDB taxonomy): Bacteria > Bacillota > Clostridia > Oscillospirales > Oscillospiraceae > Sporobacter. Next base: position 9,114 of record CAZVLO010000041.1, on the reverse strand, counting down.
GCTCAGGAGGGCGCCGTTGTCATAATCGGCGGTACGAGTCAGAAAAAGGCCGAACGTGTCATGAGTGAAATTAAAGCTGCCGGTGGCGAAGCCCGCTACTACGGTCCCCTGAACATTGCCAGCAAGAGCAGCTGCGAGGCGATTGTCGACGCAACAATCAAGGAATTTGGTAGAATCGATATTTTAGCGAATTTTGCCGGCAAGAGCTTTGACGGCGCGTCAGACATGACCCCGGAGGAGATCTACGCGACAACTATGGATGTCAATATGACAGGCAATTATTATTTAGTGTTTTCTGTTGTCCCTCATATGAAGGCCGCCAGAAGCGGCAAAATCATCTTATGCTCATCAAACGGCGCTTTTAATCCCACAGTTCCTGCTTATGATTACCACATGGCCAAAGCGGCCGTCGAATCACTGACTGTCAACCTTGCCATGGAACTGGCGCCTTTGGGAATCCGCGTAAACTGCATTAAGCCGGGCCCGATCGTCACGCCGTTCTGGGACGAGCTATTCCCGCCGGAAGAAAAGGAAGCCAGGGAGGCGACGTTCAAGTCAATCGCCTTGAAAGAGGTTCCCTTGCAGCGTATGGGAACTGCGGACGACATCGCGGGACCCGCGTTGTTCTTTGCTTCTGAATTGTCTGCGTATATTACCGGCCTGTTGCTCTATGTGACTGGCGGAATGGGATATATATATTCCCACGGTCAATCCGCTTTGCTTGGATCATCGCTTCCAGGCGCAAGATGACTTAAGAGATGATTATACCCCGCCGGTCTGCAATATGGGGTTTGGATGTTTACAAAATACAAGATAAACCGAGGAGGAAGCATTGTGATCAAGGTTAAACAGCAGAAAATAGATGACGTGACATTTGCGAAAATGCGCCAGGAGCAGCTTGCGCAGTGGCCCACCGGCAAAGAGGTCGATATCGACGAGGCTGTCGAATACCACAAAAAGATGCCGGACAGCAAGAATTTCACAAAGGCGCTGGCGAAATATAAGGCGGAGGGCAAAATCGGCCTCTTCCCGCGGTCGGGCGTTCCCATTGTTGAAGAGGAAATCAAGCTTCTACAGGGCCTCAACGCCGTCGGTGTCCGGCTGTTCCCGTTCACGACCGACTCCTACACGAGAAACCTCCAGCTTGACAAGGCCCAGAAGGGCCTTGAGGAGAGCATCCGCACCGGCAAAAACAAGCTGAACGGCTATCCGATCATTAACCACGGCGTCAAGACGACGCGCAAAGTCGTCGAATCCTGTGAGGGCGCCTTTGACCCCCGGTCCTCCCGCGTGGCCAACAGCTTCGTGGGCGAAATCGCCTTTGCTTCCGGCATGACTGCCATGCCAAACAGCTTCTTTGGCTGGATCGGCGGCTATGACAAGAAGGCGACGCCCGAGGAGTGCATCCAGACGGCACAGTATCTGGGCCGCCTCATCGGCATGTACGCTGACCGGGGCGTCATCATCTCCACCGACACCCATGGCTGGCTGCCCAACGGCACCATTCCGATGTACGTCAACATCGCCACACAGATTATCGAGGCGCTCGTCTCCGCCGGACAGGGCACCAGGAGCATCGTTCCGCTGATGAATTTCCAGGGTAATATCGCCCAGGACGTGGCGGAAATTAAAATCTGCGAGAAGCTCTTCCGCAAATATCTGGACAAGTTCGGCTTTACGGACGTTATCATCCCCGGCATCATCGGCAACCAGTCGTCCCTCTTCCCGTTCCCACAGGATCTGGGTAACGCCTTCGGTTATATTAACTACGTGGCCATGGAGGCGGCCATGACCGACCTTGCCGCCTGCTCGGTAAAAACCATCGACGAGGCACTGGGCGTCCCCAGCATCGAATCCCACATGCAGACCTACGCTTCCGCCAACTGGATTTTCAACGTCGTCCGCCAGCAGAAGTTTGTGGCCGACACGCCGGCCATCAATCAGGAAATGCGCATGACGGAGTTGGCCGTTTCCGCCATTCTTGACAAGGTCATCGACATGGGCGACGGCGATATCACGGTGGGCTCTGTTAAGGCCATCGAAGCGGGCGTTTTGGATTCCCCGTTCTCCATCAACATCTATCCCCGCGATCTGTGCATGGGTGCCCGTGACTTGGAAGGCGCCTGCCGTTACATCGATTACGGCAACCTGCCGATACCGGAAGAAGTACGGAAATATAACGACGAAAAGATCAAAGAGAGAGAAAAATTCGAGGGTGTGAAGCTCAATTTCAAGGCCTCCATGGCCGACTTCTGGTGCCTCAGTCAGGGTCAGGCTATCGGCACTTTCGATAAGAGCGACGCTGATACGGGTGAGAAGATCGGGATGAAGCGCGTTCCGACCATCATCACCGGCACCTGCGGCGTCGACGCCCACGTCATTGGTACGAAGATTATCTCCCGCGCTCTGAAAGAGGATGGCTTCAATGTCGTCGCGCTGGGCGCGCAGACACCAGCCGAGGAATTCATTAAAGCGGCTCAGGAGACGGATGCCGATGCGATGATGATCACCTCCCTCTACGGTATGGCCGAGATGGACCTCCAGGGTTTCCGCGACAAGTGTGTCGAGGCCGGCATCGGCGATATCCTCCTGTACATCGGCGGCATCCTTGGCGTTGGCACCCGTGACTTTAAGGAAGACGAAGCCACCTTCAAGAAGCTCGGTTTTGACAGAGTTTACCCGCCGGAATCCGACGTCAAGAAGTCCATCCGTGACCTGGTGGAGGATTTGACAAAGCGCGGTAAGATTTAAATGTTGGCGTAGGGGCGTATTCCATATCCGCTCAGACAATCTACAAACAAAGCCGCATGCAAATGCGGCTTTGTTTGTACAGAGATAACACGCACGATTGATAACAGCATTCACGTTATGATATGATTATGGCATGGGCTAGGCATTATCCCGTAGTGGCGAACTGTGTTCGCCCGCCGGTCTGGGGGGCATATATGAGTAACATTCGCATATTTATAGATTTCGGCAGCACGTTTACGAAGGCAGTCGCCTTTGATTTGGATAAGGAGGAGCTGCTGGCGCGGGTACAGGTGCCGTCGACGGTGGATACGGATATCTCCGTCGGGCTCCGGGAGGCCTTTGAAAAGCTATCGGAGACGGTAGAGATCAGCAATACCGATATTAAAAACACCGTCGCCTGCTCCAGCGCGGCGGGCGGGCTCCGGATGATCTGCGTGGGGCTTGTGCCGGAATACACCACGGAGGCGGGGCGGCTGGCCGCCTTGGGCGCGGGGGCGAAGATCGTCGGGACCTTTTCCTATGAGATGACCCGGGATGAGACGGAGGAGATCGAGGCGCTCAGGCCCGATATTGTGCTTTTAACGGGCGGGACAGACGGAGGCAACAAGAAGACGATTATTCACAACGCCCGGGTCGGCCCGAAATGAAATTGAAGAGATATTCAATTTATCCCACAAGAACGTGACATATACGAAAAACGTCATGCCGGAGTTCGGAAAGCTCAATCTCGACCCGGTGAACGATAAAATCCGGGAGCTGTTCATCAGCCGTATCACGGATGCCAAGGGGATCGCCCAGATCCGGGAAATGATCGGCGGTGTCCTGATGCCGACACCGTCGGCGGTGCTGGAGGCGGCGAAGATCATTGCCGATGGAGCACACGGGGAACCGGGACTGGGTGAGCTGCTGCTGGTGGATGTGGGCGGCGCGACGACGGATGTCTATTCCGTCGCCAAGGGCGTCCCGACAAAAGAGGGCGTCACGACAGCGGGGCTGCCCGAGCCGTATGCCAAGAGAACCGTAGAGGGCGACCTGGGGCTCTTCCACAACCTTGACACCCTGTCCTGCATCGCGGAACAGGAAAACGCCCTGTATGACGAGAACAGGACGGCTTTCGAAAAGAAGGTCGATCAGCTCAGGGAGATGCTAAGCATCCCCGAGGGAGCGGACCAGACGGAATGCCAGCTGCTGCTCTCGCGCCTGGCTGTCAAAACGGCCGTGGACAGGCACGTGGGCACCGTCGAGCTTGTTGTGACCCACAACGGCGAGTTCTGGGTGCAGCGGGGCAAGGATATGACCCAGGTGAAAACCGTCATCGGTGCCGGCGGCCCCGTGGCATTTTCCTCAGACCCGCACAGGGTTTTAAATGGCGCTGTTTTCAGCGAAAACGCTTCAAATATTCTGAAACCGAAAGCGCCACGATTCTACCTGGACAGCAAATATATCCTATTTGCCATCGGATTATTGGCACAGACCGACCCCGCTAAGGCGCTCAGGATTATCAAGAAGTATCTGAAGCAGATATAGAGTGAAGATTCATTCATATTTAATTATGAATTTAGTTTGCCCTTTTCGTTGGTTTCTACATGTTTACATAATTCTTTTTAGTCATATTGTCTTCGTCCTGGGGAAAGGACAGGGCATACTGCCGAAAATGCCTGTTTCTGCTGCAAAACAGCCGAAACAGGCATTCCTTTTATTGCATTAATTGGACATTTGGAATAAAATCATGGTTAAGACGAACATAAAAAACGCCGTATAAACAGGAGGGAAAGTCATGTCCGTTTCCAAGTATTTTGCCCAGGCCGGGATGGTGGAGCCTGCCGATATCGACGTCAGCCCCGAGGACGCCCACGCCCATTCCGTCAGGATTGACGGAAGCTTTTACAGGGGCTGCATTTTCGGTGACGCTTGCTGGCTTAAAAAGCCCTTCATCCGCGACAGCTTTTTCAAGCACAACTCCGACGAGCTTTTGATGTTTGTCGGCAGCGACCCCAATGACCCCGAAAACCTGAACGCTGAGATTGAGCTCTGGATCGAAAACGACAAGCTGACCTTTAACACAACGAGTTTTATTTTTATCCCCGCCGGTGCGGCCCATGGACGAATCACCGTGAAAAACGTAACAAAACCTGTCATACATTATACCTGCCACCTGAATACCGACCAATATGAGGAGATACCCGCCGCCGCGACGGCCCCCAAGGGTACATACGCCGGCAACCGGGTGGAAAAGTACGCGCCGGTGGACGGCAGGCTGCCCTCCGCGCCGCCGGGCTTTTTGACGCGCCTTTTATGGATCGACGGCAAGAAGCTGAGGGGCGCCCCCTACATGGAGGCCGTCTGGTTCTTAACGACAAACGACACAGGCCCCGAGAACCACACCCATGATTTTGACGAATTCATCGGCTTCTTGGGCTCCGACCCGGAGCATCCGGCGGACCTGGGCGCCGAAATCAGGGTGCTCATTGATAACGAGTGGTTTACCATCACGAAAAGCTGTTTGATCTATATCCCAAGAGGCGTCTCCCACAGCCCTATTCTTGTCCCGAAGATGGACCGCCCCCTCATCCACTTCTCCGGCGGTAACGGCGGCGATTACAAGAGGGAAGGCACAGACCAGTTTTAGCCTTGTCCGTAGGGGACGCTGTCCTCAGCGTCCCCATTTCCAGTAACGTTAGTATTTACACACGAAAGGAATCATCCATATGCCAAAACCAATTAAAAATATGACAAACGCGTTATCAGTCAAGGGGTATAACGTCATTGTTACCGGCGGCAACAGGGGCATCGGGCTGGGCATCAGCACCGCGTTTGCCCAGAGCGGCGCGAACGTGGCGATCCTCTGCCGGAACAAGGAGAGCGGCGACAAGGCCGCCGAAAGCCTCAAGGACTACGGCGGCAAATGCTTCGCTATTTCGTGCGACACCAGTTCGCTGGACAGTGTGAAAAAGGCTGTTGCCGAGGTTTATAAAGTCTTTCCCGAGGTCAACGTCCTCGTCAATAACGCCGGTGTCTCTACGGTAACGAAATTCGTGGACGATAAGGACCTGAGCGAATGGAACCGCGTCGTCAATACAAATCTCCACGGACCGGCCAATATGATCTACGAGGTCGTGCCGCACATGCAGAAAGCCGGCAAGGGCGGCAGCATCATCAACATCTCCTCCATCGGCGGCCAGAGCGTCGGCGGCACGAAGCACCACCCCAAGGCATCGTACCACGCGTCAAAAGCCGGGCTCGAGATGCTGACTAAGGCGCTGGCAGTGGAGCTGGGCGACGACGGCATCCGGTGCAACATCATCGAGCCCGGTCCGACCCATTCCGATCTTGATAAGGACCTGCCCCCCGAAGCCTTCAAGCAGATTGAGGGTCAGATGCCAATGCACCGCTTCGCCGAGCCCATTGAGATCGGCGCCCTCTGCGTCTTTCTATCCACAGAAGCCGCTAACCAGATCACCGGTGCCGTCCACGTCCACGACGGCGGATTGGTGTTAGGAGGTTAAATATGCCTTCGTTCAACAATTACAAGCACGTTTTCACGCCGCTGAACCTCGGCAGGACGACGCTGAAAAACAGGGTCGAGTTTGCGCCCATGGTCTGCGACTTTACGGATTCCAACGGCGAGGCCACCCAGCGGTATATCGATTTTGTAGAGATGCAGGCGGCCACGGGGGTGGCGCTCATCCACCTGGGCGCGACGCCCGTCAACTGGGACACGGCGCCGGATTACCCGTCGGAGATCGATGTGACAAGCGATTTAAAGCTGAACCACTTAAAGCTCATGGCCGAGGCGGCCCACACTCATAACGCCAAGCTCTCCTGCGAGCTTGTCCACGCGGGCCGCGGCGTCGGTGCCGACCTTATTAAGGCCGAATGGGGCATCGCCCCCACCCCCATGCCGCTGCCGGACAAATACCCGTACATACGGGAAATGAATCAGAAGGATATTGAAGCTACAATCAACGACTTTGCCAGCTGCGCCAACAGGCTCTACCGCTGCGGCTTTGACGGCGTTCTGATCCACGGGGCTCACGGCAATCTGGTGGCCCAGTTCCTCTCGCCGCTCACAAACCACCGGACAGACCTCTACGGCGGCTCCTTTGAAAACCGCTGCCGGTTCCCGCTGATGCTCCTGAAGGCGGTGCGGGAGGCTGTCGGCCTGAGCTTCATCGTGGAGCTGCGCATCAGCGGCGACGAGATCGTCCCCGGCGGGATGCGGATTGACGAGGTTATCGAGTTTTTAAAGCTGGCTCAGGAGCATATCGATCTGGTGACTATTTCCGCCGGTCTCATCGTGGACCGGAACGCCTTCTTCTACGCCATGCCCCCGTACTTCCGGCCCCGAGGCGTCAACGTGCCGCTGGCGCGGCAGGTGAAGCAATGCAAGGACATTAAAATTCCTGTCAGCGTAGTGGGCGGCATTTCCGTCGATATGGCCGAGCAGATCATTGCCGAGGGCAGCGCCGACATGGTGGCTATCGCCCGGGCGTTTCTGGCCGACCCTGAGATGCTTAAAAAATGCTATCGTGGTAAGCCCGAGGATGTGCGCCCCTGTCTCCGCTGCTGGGGCTGTGCGGGTGCGGGACACGTCCAGTGCGCCGTCAACCCTCAGATGGGCCGGACTGAAAAATACGCCCGCGTCTATAAGGCCGATAATAAGAAAAAGGTTGTCGTCATCGGCGGCGGTATCGCCGGCACTCAAGCGGCGCGGACCCTTGTGGAGCGTGGTCATGACGTGGTCCTGTTTGAAAAGAAGGACAGGCTTGGCGGGCTGCTCAATGATATCGACAAACTGCCCTTCAAGGACGACCTGCTCCGCCACACAGAATGGCTCATCCGGACAACTATGAGCTGCGGCGCGGACATCCGCCTGAACACAGAGGCGACACCGGAACTTGTGATGGAGGAGAACCCAGACGCTATTGTGGTGGCCGTGGGTGCAAAGCCGACCCGCCCGCCCATTCCCGGTATCGACAATGCCAACGTCTTCAGTGTTCTCGACGTGGATTCCGGCCGAAAGAAACCCTCCGGCAAGGTCGTTGTCTGCGGCGGCGGCCTCTCCGGCTGCGAATCGGCCTTAGCCTTGGCCATGGAGGGCTGTGACGTCACGGTGATCGATATGATCCCCGAGGATGACTTTGCAACCGGCGCCATGGACATCACCCGCGCCATGCTCCTGTCACTCATGGAGGAGCACAGGGTCAAAAAAATCGGCAACCATATCGTCCGCTCCATTGATAAGGACCGCGTCCACATCGAAGGCCGCGACTGGAAATATCAGACGATTCCCGCCGATTTTATCGTCGATGCTCTGGGCATGAAAAACGACAAATCAATCGCCGACGCCTATGTGGACCTCATCCCCGACGTCTATGTTGTGGGTGACGCGTATAACGTTGCCAACATCAAGCAAGCGAATCTCTCGGCTTACAACGCCGCGGCAAATATATAAAGCATAACAGCATAACAAAAAAACGGGACGCACTGACTCAATGAGTGTGCGTCCCGTTTATAATCGGCTTGTATACTTGATTTCATGCATTGCCGATGTGCAATGCAAATACATTGTGCATACAACAGCTTTATTTCATCCTGAGCAAATCAGCGATCCTTTCACCTTTCGGCAGCAGCTTCATATCCTCCCGCGTGACGGTTTTTGTGGCGAGGACGAGGATGGCGTAGACAATGGCGGCAATCAAAATGGCGGCAAACAGGCAGACGGCCATGCGCCAGTATCCTGTCCCCAGAAAACCGGCCGTTAGCCTGAACAGCAGCTCATAGACGGCTTTCGCGGCCACCGCCATGACGAAGCTGCAAAGGGTCGGTCCCAGCATTGTTTTCGAGAATTCTGGACGGTATTTTACTTTTTTCATGATAAAGAGCATGTTCAGCACTGAGATAATAAAATAGCATGTCAGCGTTCCGACGGGGGAGCCGACGATTCCAATCGCGGGGTTACCGACCAGCAGGTAATCGACGATAAGCTGGGCGGTGCCCCCGATTAAGAAGGACAGCATGGGCAGCCGCTCCTGCCCGTTGGCATGGAGGATAGCCGTCGTCATCAGCTGCAGGCATATAAAATAGGACGCGAGTCCCAGTATGGAAAGACACGCCGGTCCGTTTTCGTTGCTGTTCGGATACAGGACGTTGAAAATCGGGTAAGCCAGAACGCACATCCCAAGGGCCATAGGCATGGATAAGACGTTCGTCAGCTTCAAGGAGGTTTCCGTCACGGCTTTTGCGGCGTTCTGACGGTGATTGGAAAGCGCGGCGGCAATAATCGGGATGATACTGATGGTGACCGGCACCACAAGAACCGACGGCAGGCTGCGAAGGGACTGGCCTTTAGCATAAACGCCG
>CAZVLO010000040.1:22173-25927 GCA_964628265.1 uncultured Papillibacter sp. | reverse complement strand
GGGGCGAGGGTTCCGCTCGGGCCCGCAACTGGCAGCGCTATGATCTGGGCGGCTCCCAGGGCTTGTCCTTCGAGGAGGGGGTTGACTCCTACGTACCCTACGCCGGCAGTCTGAAGGATAATGTCGGTCTGACCCTCAGCAAAGTGCGCTCCACCATGTGCAACTGCGGGGCTATCACGATTCCGGAGCTGCAGCAGAAGGCTAAGATCACCCTCGTCTCCGCTACATCCATCGTTGAAGGCGGCGCCCACGACGTCGTCCTGAAGGAAAACACCATCAACACGAAATAAAGGACGGGGCGGCATTATGCCGCCCCTTGATCTATACAACACACCGTTTGCGGCGGAGGGAGAGAACGGAGGTAGCAACATGAACGAAAAAATCGCGACCCTTAAAAAATGGATCGCGGAAAGCGACAATATTGTCTTTTTCGGCGGAGCGGGGGTTTCGACGGAAAGTGGTATACCGGATTTCCGCAGCGTTGACGGGCTGTACAACCAGAAGTACGACTATCTGCCGGAGACGATTTTGAGTTATTCATTTTTCACGGCAAAGCCAGAGGAGTTTTACCGGTTTTACCATGACAAAATGATTATTGACGGTGTTAAACCCAATAAGGCGCACATCCGTCTGGCCGAGCTGGAGCGGGAAGGGAAGCTGAAAGCCGTCATCACCCAGAACATCGACGGGCTGCATCAGTTGGCCGGCAGTAAAAAGGTCCTTGAGCTGCATGGGTCGACCCACCGAAATTACTGCATGCGCTGCTCCAGTAGATACGGCTATGAAGCTGTCAGCCAGGCGCAGGGTGTGCCAAAATGTGAATGCGGCGGTATTATTCGCCCGGATGTGGTTTTATATGAAGAGGGTCTCGACAGCGGCGTTATCGACGAGGCGGTGTATTTCATCCAGAATGCAGATGTGCTGATCATCGGCGGCACGTCCCTCGTTGTCTATCCCGCAGCAGGTCTCGTAAATTACTATCAGGGAAACAAGCTGGTCCTCATCAATAGAGGCGCCACAAGCTACGATACAAGCGCCAATCTGCTCATATCCGATAAAATCGGCGAGGTCTTCGCGCAGGTGTAAAATACTATGCGGCGTTCTAATCGTATTTATTACGCGTGGCTGGACCCGCGTTCGGATTGACATACCGGCCTTTTTTCTGGGTGTCGTTTCCGTGTTGAATCGCAGCTGTCGGGCAGCGGTGGAGGCAGGCAAGACACATGGTGCACGTCCCTTCCCAGAGGGGGTGGCCCTTTTCGTCCGGCGTGATGCAGCGCATCGGGCAAAGCGTCATGCACAGGCCGCAGGCGGTGCATTTCCCGTCGGCGAATAGCTTGCTTGTCTTTTTCGAGGAGCTGAGCTCCTGCATGGGCATATACAAATCCTTCGGCTGAACCTCATCCACGTTTCCCGGCGTTTTTGACGAAACGGACTCTATGATGCCCGCAAGCACCTTGTCGGCATTTTTCAGTATGCTGTCCAGTCGGGACGGCGCGGGGACATCCGACCAGACGATAAAATTATCCGGCATCACGAGATCGAAGGCATTGCTCAGGGCAATGCCTTTTGATTTCAGCATCGTGTACAGGGCGGTGGCCTCGCTGCCGGTGCTCTCCCCGCAGGTGAAGGCGCCGAATGTGTATTGGTTGTTATAGCCCTTCAGCTTCATCTTTTCGATGAAGCGTGCCACGGCGCCGGGCAGCGTCCAGGCAAATGTCGGGATGACAAAGCCCAGATAGGTATCTTTTGACACGTCATAATCAAAATGCCCGTCCCGAAGCGCCTGACCGATGGAGATCAGCCGGTCTCCCGTGGCGGCGGCGATTTTTTCAGCTGCGTACTGGGAGTTACCCGTGGCAGAGAAATAAAAGGTCATAACATTACCTTTCTTATAGGTTCACGTATATTTTCTGTGCCCTAGTTATTCAGCGCTTCGAAACGGCGGCTGCCGCCTTTTTTCAAATAACCGTATAACGCGCTCGATAAAGCTGCAAAAAGCGCGGCGCAAAGGGTCAAATACAGTCCGACATTGATAACGCCCGAAAAGATAAATACATAAAGGATAATCAGCGCCGCCACAAGCGCGAATGAGCCGAACATGGATAACAGTACGCTGACACCCTGCTTGATTGGCTGCAGCTCATTGATCCAGTCAAACTTCGGAAAATGCAGATTGATAACGACACCGAACAACGCTGTGAGCAGTGTCATTAAGAGCGGAACGGCCAGCATCAGGAAAAACTCCAGCGGATTTACCTGCAGAGCAACGGCGCTGATCAGTCCGGCAGCGGCTGCCGGGATGCCGCAGACGAGAAAATGCATCTGGACCTTTGCCATCAGGATATCAATCGGCAGGACGGGCAGACTCTTGGCGATCCAAAGGTTTTTACCTTCCAGTGACACCGACGGGGCCGAGACCAGGTTAAGCGCCGAAATGGCGCCAAGTGCCACACACACAAGCGCTGCCGGAGGCAGGGCAATACCGGATTGATTCATCTGCCCGATAAAATCAAGGGCTGCATCCCGCTTGACGACCAGCGCTACGGCGCCGACGACCATGAACACGCCGCCCAACGCGGAGTTCAAGATATACATTGGGTTCCCGAAGAAATGGCGCAGCTCCTTCTTGACAAAAGCCGCCCTGACGCCGGAAACCTTCAGCGTCTTCTCCGTGTATTTGATTTTTGCTGTACCGCGGTTCGCCGTGGAAATTTTGATAAAGTTGGCGGACAGGAGCAGCAGCATAAGGATAAACGGTGCGATGACGCAGATCAGATAGATTAAAAAGCTGATAAAATTGCCCTGCTCGACGGCGACGCCCAGATGGTAAAACGGAAACAGTGACTGCCGGACGGCAGACGCAATCTGTTCTCCCCTCAGGATTAGCTGATTCATATAGTTGTTGAGATTAGTAAACACATAGAAATACAGCCCCAGGAACACCAGCGACAAAATGAGCGTCAATGCATTCTTGTTGCGCATTCTCGATGTCGCAAGGGCAATCAGCCATCCGAAAAAACTGGCTAACGCAAGCGCTGCCAAGGGCAGAGTCAGGACGATGATAAAAAAGAAAATAATACCCACTGCCGTGGCGGGTTGGTTGACGACCCATATCACGAAGACCGGAAGGGCAAATACTGCGGCGAAGAGGTATTCAAGCAGCAGCAGAGACGCCAGGCGGCCGGTGAGAATTGCCCGCGGCTTTATGGGGAGTGACAGCAAAAGGTCGTTGTCCTTGGCGGCGAACAACTGTGTCTGGGCTGCAAAGATGCTGCTGACAAAGCAGAGGGCAAAGATGCCCAGACCCATGAAGGAAAAGTAAAACCAACCCAGGTTCATCATAAACATTTGTCTGCTGAGTTGATAGAATATCGTGCCGATCAAAAACATCATGGAGGCAAGAACATAAATGGCGAGCAGAACAATCAGTACGGTGACAGCCGGGTTTCTTTTCTTCTGATTCTTGCTCTTGAGAAACATTCTGGCGAAGAGCGCCTTGATATTCAAAGCGATAAGGTTCCAGGTCATTTCTTCTCCTCCAGCTCCAGAAATACGGATTCCAGCGAGGAGTTGCCCTTGACCTCTTCCATTGTTCCCGATACGACAAGCCTGCCGTTTCTGATAATGGCAATCTTGTCACAGAGCTTTTCCGCTACCTCAAGCACATGCGTTGAGAAGAAAATAGCGCCGCCTTTATCGCACATTTCGCGCATGATGATTTTGAGCTTATGGGAAGCCATAGGGTCCAGTC
>CAZVLO010000040.1:456-22163 GCA_964628265.1 uncultured Papillibacter sp. | reverse complement strand
GCTCGTCCAGGATCATCAGCTTCGGGTCGTGCAGGAGCGCGGAAATAAGGGCCAGCTTCTGCTTCATGCCGTGGGAATAAGAGGAAACAGGCTGCGCCAGGTCGGACGTCAGCTCAAACAGTTCGGCATATTTATGGATGCGCTCCTGCCTGATATCAGCCGGAACGCCGAAAACATCAGCGATAAAGTTCAGGTATTTGATGCCGGATAAAAATTCATACATGTCCGGATTGTCCGGTATATACGCAAGGACCTTTTTACAGCCCAGAGGATCGCTGATGATCGATTTTCCATCTACATAAATCTCGCCGCTGTCAAATTGGAGAATGCCGCAGACAGATTTAATCGCCGTCGTTTTCCCCGCGCCGTTATGCCCGATAAAGCCGTAGATCTCACCGGGCTTAATATGCAGCGAAAGGTCATCCACAGCGCGCTTCTCGCCATAGGTTTTTGTCAGATGATTAATTTTTAACATGTAAATTCCCCCAGTTAAACCATAATACCATATGATGAACAGAGCCTGCAAGAATGTAATGTAAAAATTATACACTCAATTCGTGCGCTTATTACTTTCAAGCTTCAAAAGTCAAAAAACCCTTCATTCTTAAGGGAATTTCCCTCGAAAAACGGCGAACCATGCATTCGTTCGCCGTTCATATCAGGATTCTTTTCTACGACAGCCGTGTCTTAAAATCCTCATAGCCGAAAGCTTTGACGAGCTCGACGGTACCGTCTGCTTTCGCCACGGCGATGGAGGGCAGGTTCATGCCGTTGAAGGAGTTGTTTTTGACCATAGTGTAGATGGCCATGTCACAGAAGACGAGTTTATCGCCGATACTAAGCGGAGTGTCAAAGCTGTAGTCGCCTATAATATCACCGGCGAGACACGTCGGTCCGCCGAAACGGTAGTTGTGCTTTTTCTCGCCGGGAAACCCTGAGTTAATCACTCGTGGGCGGTAGGGCATCGCCAGCACATCCGGCATGTGGCAGGCGGCGGAGGCGTCGAGAATGGCAGTTTTCACGTCGTTGTCGGCGATATCCAGAACGGTGCTGACGAGGAAACCCGTGTTCAGCGCGACGGCCTCGCCGGGTTCCAGATAGATCTGTACATCGTATTTCGAATTGAAATCTATGATTACACGGACAAGCGATTCAATATCGTAGTCCTTGCGGGTGATATGGTGCCCACCGCCGAAATTCACCCATTCCATGCCCTTGAGATATCTGCCGAATTTGCGCTCAAAGGCGTCAAGCGTCGTGATCAGCGCGTCGGTATTCTGCTCGCAGAGTGTGTGAAAGTGCAGCCCGCTGACGCCGTCCAGCAAGTCCCCGCGGAAATTGGCGGCCGTCACGCCCAGTCGCGAGCCCTTGGCGCAGGGGTCATATATGTCGTGCCCCTGTGTGGAGTGCTCTGGATTGACACGGATGCCGATTTTTTTTCCTTTTGACAGTGCTTTATCCTTAAACCTCTCAAGCTGCGTGAAAGAATTAAAGATGACATGGTCAGAAAGCTCGGCAATTTCATCAAACTCATCGTCACGGTATGCTGCTGAGAAAACGTGGACCTCTCCGCCCATCTCCTCATATCCCAGCTTTGCCTCGTGCAGACCGCTGGCCGCCGTGCCGCTGAGATATTCTGCAATAAGCGGATAAAAGTGAAACATGGAGAAAGCCTTCTGGGCCAAGAGTATTTTGCAGCCCGTTCTGTCCATGACGCTTTTCAAAACCTCCAGATTCTTTAAAAGCAGGTTTTCGTCAACGATATAGTACGGCGTCTTAACGGCACTCAGGTCAAAGCCGAGGTCCTGCATACCGGCGCCCATCAGTCAACCAGGACTGGGGAGAAGCGCTCCTGCCAAGGGAGGCCCCATTTGTTCAGTGCGTCCATGAACGGGTCCGGGTCAAACTCCTCAATATTGTGCACGCCGGGCTTTTTCCATGTGCCGTTTAACAGCAGCATTGCGCCGATCATGGCCGGGACGCCCGTCGTATAGGAGATAGCCTGAGAGCCGACCTCCCTGTACGCCTCCTGATGGTCGCAGATATTATACAGATAGTAATGCTTCTCCTTGCCGTCCTTTTTGCCGGTGAAGATACAACCAATGTTGGTTTTACCCTTTGTCCGGGGGCCCAGCGTCGCCGGGTCTGGCAGAACAGCCTTCAAAAACTGGAGCGGGACGATCTTTTTGCCGTCGAACTCAATGGGTTCGATAGACGTCATACCGACGTTCTCGAGGCATTTCAGGTGCGTCAGATAACTCTGGCCAAAGGTCATGAAAAACCGGATGCGCTTGATGCCCTTTATATTCAGCGCCAGGGATTCCAGCTCCTCGTGGTGCAGCAGATACATGTCCTTTTGGCCGATGCCTTCAAAATCGTATTCACGCTTTATTTCCATGGGCTCCGTCTCGACCCATTCGCCGTTTTCCCAGTAACTGCCCTTGGCCGTCACCTCGCGGATGTTGATCTCGGGATTAAAGTTCGTTGCGAAGGGATATCCGTGGTCACCACCGTTGGCGTCTAAAATATCGATATAGTTGATCTCATCAAAGTGATGCTTCTGGGCGTAGGCTGAAAACACGCCGGTGACGCCGGGGTCGAATCCGCTGCCTAAAAGGGCTGTAATACCAGCCTTCTCGAAACGGTCCCGGTATGCCCACTGCCACTTGTACTCAAATTTTGCTGTATCCAGCGGCTCGTAGTTGGCGGTGTCCACATAATCCGTCTTTGTGGCTAGGCACGCCTCCATAATCGTCAGGTCCTGATAGGGCAGGGCCAGATTCAAAACAACATCCGGTTTGAATTCATTAATCAGCGCTATCAGTTCCGTGACGTTGTCCGCGTCGACCTGCGCTGTGTAGATTTTCGTTCTGCCCCCGTTCAGCTTCCTTTTCAGTTCGTCGCACTTGCTGACGGTCCGGCTGGCGATCATAATCTCTTCAAAAACATCGCTGTTCTGACAGCACTTATGAATGGCAACGCTGGCGACGCCGCCGCAGCCGATGATAAGAGCTCTTCCCATTGTTATACCTCCGTAATTTATAATGACAGCAGCAGTTCACGTAGAATCTTGCAGGCTGTCGCTGTTGAAACACCACTTTGATCGTAGACGGGTGCCAGCTCGACCAAATCACAGCCGACGATATTCAAAGCGCAGACCTCTCCGATAGCCTTGTTCAATTCTGTAAAACTGACGCCGCCGGCCTCCGGCGTGCCTGTCCCGGGAAAAACCGAAGGGTCCAACACATCCAGGTCAATTGTTAAATAGACCGGCTTTTCCTTTAGCTGACGTACGGTGTTGGAAAGGCCGCAGAAGTCAAACTTCCGCAGCGACGTATGCGCCCTGGCAAATTCAAACTCGCTTTTGTCACCCGACCGTATACCGAATTGAAAAATCCGCCCGTCGCCCACAAGATCATGACACCGCCTTATGACCGATGCGTGGGAGAGCGTCGCGCCCAGATAATCGTCACGTAGATCCGCGTGCGCGTCAAAGTGAACAAGGCATACGTCGGGGTGGGCATTTTTTACAGCACGAAAGGCGCCCAGCGTGACCAGATGCTCTCCGCCGATCATAACGGGCTTCCTGCCATCACCCAGCAGCCGCGCTGTAAACGCTTCGATCTGATTCAGAACGCCCACCGTGTCGCCAAAGCAGAGCTCCAGATCACCGCCGTCAAAGACGGCAATGTAACTCAAATCACGGTCCAAATAAGGGCTGTACGTCTCGAGACCGAAGGATTCGGAGCGCATGGCCCGACTGGCGAACCGCGTCCCGGGGCGAAACGATGTCGTCGAATCAAACGGTGCGCCGAAAACGACTATGGAAGCGTCGCCGTATTCCCGGTCGCAGCCCAGGAATGTCTCTATATTTGTATTCAACATCTCTCAGCAGCTCCCACACGTAATTAGGCAGCGCGAATGCCCCGGTATGCAGCTTTGTATTGTAGTATCTCGTATTTAGGCTCAGCGCATTCCACGTGGCTTCGTTGAGGTCGCTAATGGGGTGGTATTTTTTTGACGCAAAGCCGAACAGCCAGTGGCCGGAGGGATATGTTGGAATATGCGCCTGATAAACGCGGCTGATGGGAAAGCTTTTCACAATACGCTTGTGCGCGCGCTGCATGGCGATAGCGTCATTCTCGTAAAACGGGCTCTCATGCTGGTTGACCATGATTCCGTTTTCCCTGAGGGCCTTATAGCAGTTTCCGTAGAATTCCTTTGTAAAGAGCCCCTCGCCGGGCCCAAAGGGATCGGTGGAATCGACGATGATGAGTTCATACGCATTTTCAACGCTGCGTATATATTTGAGTCCGTCCTGAATCAGGACATTCACCCGCTTGTCCTCAAAGCCGCAGGCAGTCTGCGGGAGGAACTTTTTGCAGACATCGATGACCATCTCATCTATTTCCACCAGATCAATGCGCCGGATAGTCTTATAGCGTGAGAGCTCTCTGGCGACGCCGCCGTCGCCGGCGCCGATCACCAGAACATCCTGAATGCCCATATTAACGGCGAAAGCGGGGTGGACGATCATCTCGTGATAGATGAACTCATCCTTTTCCGTCAGCATCATATACCCGTCCAGCGTGAGGAAACGGCCGAAATCGACAGATTCAAACACGTCGATCCGCTGAAACGGGCTTTGTGCCGAATACAGATGCTTGTCGGTGCGGATGGAAAACTGCACGTTTTTCGTATGCCTTTCCGAAAACCAAAGCTCCAAGCTATCCCCTCCCTTTCATGACATTTAACCGGCTGACACTCAGGTCTTCCGTACCTGTCAAGAAGCAGCCTTTTTCCTTTGCGTAGACAATATAGTCGATAATATCTTTTGTTATTCGTTCACCCGGCGACAGAATCGGTATGCCGGGCGGATAGCTCATGACATTCTCCGCACAGACCTCGCCCAGACTGTTTTCCAGCGAAACCGATTTCTTCTCGGCGTAAAACGCCTCCTGGGGTGTTGTGACGACGGTTGGTGAGATATATTCATAATTCAGCATGCCCGCTCTGTCTTTTTTGTACAGTCGACGGATATCGGTGAGCGCGCTGATGAGGCGCTCGATATTTTTGTCCGTGTCGCCCACGGAGATGTAGGCGAGGAAATTGCCGATATCCCCGAACTCAACCTGAATATCGTACTCATCACGCAGTATGTCATAGACCTCAATGCCGGCAAGGCCGAGCCCCAGTGTGTTTACGGAAAGCTTGGTTATATCGAAGTCTGCAACAGTGTCGCCGTTAATAAGCTCTTTGGCGTAGGCGTCATAATCGCCGATTTGGTTGATCTCGTCCCTTGCGTACTGTGCCATGTCAATGACTTTTTTGAAAATAGCTTCTCCGTTCAAAGCAAGATTCTTGCGGGAGATATCGAGGCTCGACAGCAGAAGATAAGACCCGCTTGTCGTCTGGGTCAGATTGATGATCTGGCGAACATAATTGGCATTGATGTCCTGGCCTGTCAGCAGCAGAGAGCTCTGCGTCAGCGAGCCGCCGGACTTGTGCATACTGACAGATGCCATATCGGCACCCGCTGCCATTGCGGAAACGGGCAGCTCGTCATTGAAATAAAAGTGCGTTCCGTGGGCCTCGTCGACAAGGACCTTCATTCCGGACCGGTGCGCTGTTTTTGTTATTTTTTTCACGTTGGAGCAGATGCCGTAATATGTCGGGTTATTCAGCAAAACGGCTTTAGCGTCCGGGTTCTCACATATCGCCCTTTCAACATCGCCGGCTGACATCCCCAGTGATATACCCAGCCGGTTGTCGATTCGGGGGTTTATATATATCGGCGTCGCACCGCTGAGAATCAATGCGTTTATGGCGCTGATGTGCACATTTCGGGGCAGAATGATTTTATCGCCCTTTTTGCAGGTAGACATGATCATAGCCTGAACGCCCGACGTTGTCCCACCCACCATGAAGAAAGCATGCGCCGCGCCGAAGGCGTCAGCGGCCAGCGCCTCGGCGTCCTTGATGACGGAAACGGGATGGCTGAGGTTGTCCAGCGGTTTCATGGAGTTGACATCCACGGACATGCACTTATCGCCCAAAAAGGCCGCCAGCTCTGAATTTCCGCGGCCTCGCTTGTGGCCGGGGACGTCAAAAGGCACAATGCGCATGCTTTTTACCGCGTTCAGCGCTTCAAGAATCGGCGTTCTGTCTTGATCATACGAGTTTCCCAATGATTTCTCCTTAGTACACGTTCATTGCGCTGAAGATCTCGATCATTTCTTTCCGTAAAAGACTTGTGACCTGAAGCCGTGTCTTCGGCGGCAGCTCATAAACGTCTGCGTTAAACAAATAATTCTGCAGGTCCAGCTCCTTGATGAGCATTTTGGTGTGAAATATGTTCGACTGGTACACGTTGATATCGATCGTATCGTATTTTTCCAGTGTTTCACTCTTGATATAATCCTGGATAGACGTGATCGTGTGGTCCATGAAGAGCTTTTTGCCGTCAATGTTTCGTGTGAAACCACGGACTCTGTAATCCATCGTGATGATATCGCTGTCGAAGCTACCGATCAGGTAATCAAGCGTGGAGAGCGGGGTGATCGCACCGCACGTTGTGACGTCAATATCGACCCTGAAGGTCGCAATCGCATTGTCCGGGTGGTATTCCGGATAGGTATGGACGGTCACATGGCTTTTATCCAGATGCGCCACGACGGTATCGCCGCTCGTCTGCGCCAGCTGCGACGGTTCCGCGATGAGGAACGTCACGCTCGCGCCCTGGGGATCGTAGTCCTGCTTGGAAACATTCAGGACTGTCGCGCCGATCATTTCAGACAGGTGATAAAGGATTTTAGTGAGGCGGTCCGAGTTGTACTGCTCACCGATATAGGCGACATAGTCCTTTTGCGCGCGCTCCGTCTTGGCGTAGCACACGTCGTAGATATTAAAGCTCAACGACTTTGTCAGGTTATTAAAGCCGTACAGTTTCATTTTGTTTTCCATGGCAGCCTCCCCAAAAAGGAAAAAATAAATAGCTCACATGCGTTTTGGCAAATACCACAACACACGTGAGCGATTATCTTAGAAATGTTTTATTTATTTTCGAATTAAATTCGCATTTATTTATTCATTCTTTGACATTTTCAGAGTCTATATAGCAAGAATTACTTTTACTACTCTTATTGATCGTTTCACAAGTGTGTGTGGTTTTGAAAAACCAAGGTTTTAAAGCAACCAACTCATAAAATTTGAGCGTTACGCGGTATGCGCCGAGCTCAATCAATAAGGCAACGAAAGTTGCCAATCGGCATTTGACCTGGCTGTCCGTCCGGCCTCTTAAGCGAATTTTGAGGGAAATTCGCCCGGTCAAAAATTCTTTGCTCCGATATTCTTTCTGTTTAGTATAGCAGACGCATACTAACACATCACATTGAATATGTCAATATTTTGCCTTCTTTATACAGGCTATTTTTATCCATTGAGGAAACGCGACAGGAAGTCCTTCGTTTCCTGCATCTTCGGCGTGAGGAAGATCTGCTCGGGGGGGCCCTCTTCGCAGATGACGCCGTTATTCATGAAGACGACATGTTTCGCCACGTCTCTGGCAAACGCCATTTCGTGGGTGACGATGATCATCGTCATTCCCTCGTCGGCGAGCTTGCGCATAACGGATAGGACCTCGCCGACCATTTGCGGGTCCAGCGCCGACGTCGGCTCGTCGAACAGCAGGATTTCCGGTTCCATCGCGAGGGCGCGGGCAATGGCGACGCGCTGCTTCTGCCCGCCGGAAAGCTGGCGTGGTTTGGCCTTGATGAACGGAGACATGCCGACCTTTTCGAGATAGCCGAGCGCGGTCTCCTCGGCTGTTTTTTTGTCCCTCTTCAGGACCTTCTGCAGGCCGATCATACAATTATGCAGCGCGGTCATGTTGGTAAAGAGATTAAAGCTCTGGAATACCATGCCGACCTTGGTCCGGTAGGACGGCACGTTGATTTGCTTTTTGGTAATGTCGGCGCCGTGAAACAGTATCTCGCCGCCGGATGGCGTTTCAAGCAGGTTGATGCACCGGAGAAGCGTCGACTTGCCGGAGCCGGATGCGCCGATCACACAGATGACATCCCCCATGCAAACGGAGAAATCAATGTCGCGGAGGACCTCGTTATTACCAAAGGACTTACTGAGGTGGCGGACCTCCAGAATTCTGTCTGATATGTTGCGTTGCATATTCATCGTCTCGGATCCCCCTTGTGACCGCCGGGATAATTGTATAAACCGCTTGTGTGGGCCAGCGTGTCTTTTGTGGCGAGGTCATAACTCTTCGGTCCGTCCATCCTCATTTCAATGTAACGCAGCAGCCTGGAGAAGAAAACAGTCATGATGAGATACATCACCATAGCGATTGCAAAAGGCTCAAAGTAGATGTAGCGCGCGCCGGCGACGGATTTCGTCGCGAAGAACAGCTCTACAACACCGATAACCGAAAGAACGCAGGTATCCTTGATATTGATGATCAGGTTATTGCCGATCTGCGGCATGATATTCCGCAGCGCCTGCGGCAGGATCACATAAAGCATGGTTTGAAAATGCGTCATACCGATAGCTTTAGCGCCTTCGGTCTGGCCGTCGTCAATGGATAGAATGCCGCCGCGGACAGTTTCGGCCATATAAGCACCAGTATTGATGGACACAATCAGGAACGATGCCATCAACCAGGTCAGCTTCACGCCGCCTGATACAAGTCCGTAATAGATAAACATCGCCTGAACCATCATGGGTGTACCGCGGAAGACCTCAACATAGATGTTGAGCAGCAGCTTTATGCCGAAGAGAACCACCCTTTTAAGAGGGTTGTCCCTTATATCCACGGGAATCGTCTGCACAATTCCGACCACAAAGCCAATGACACAGCCGACAAATGTGCTGACAACGGCAATCAGGAGTGTCGTGCCTGCGCCCCTGAGCAGGGAATTACCATACGTCTCAATGAGATATATGATTCTGCCAAAAAAATCTTGCGGCATCTGAAGCTCCTTTCAGGCAAATGCGGGGGAGCGGAAAACCACCCCCCGATGATTGCGTTGAGTGTGTTTATTGTGCCAGCGGCTGCAGTGCGATCGCTTCCTGCATCATCCTGTCGAAGTCTTCAGCTGTCAGCTTTGCCAGTGCGCCGTTGATAGCGTCCACAAGCGCCTTATTGCCCTTCTTGATGGAGATGCCGATGTTGATTTCCTCTTCGGAGACCTTGAAATTATCTTCCTTGCCTGTAAAGTCCAGGAGCTTCAAACCGGGATTGACCATCACGGCCGCCATAGCTGTCGGCGCATCGGTGACGACAAGATCGCAGTTGCCGGAGTTCAGGGACACCAGCATGGCGGAAGTGTCGTCCATGGCGGGCTGAATCTTGGCGTCCTTGATCTGCGGCAGGCAGTCGTCGTACCAGACGGTGTTGATCTGCGAGGTGCACACGGCACCTTCAAGATCAGCCAGACCTGTCGCGGAAGCATATTTAGAGTCGGCTTTCGTTAGAACAACAATGGAGGCATAATAGTAAGGCGTAGAGAAATCCATAGCTTCAAGGCGCTCGGCGGTGATGGACTGGCCGCAGATGCCCACGTCGATATCGCCGGCTTGCACAGCCAGCGGGATGCTGTCCCAGGCCAGCTTGCGGATTTCAAGGGTATAGCCCAGCTTCTCACAGATGTATTTGGCCATCATGACGTCGTAACCGAAGGCATAATCAGCGCTCTGGAAAATCGGCACGGCGCCGTTGGCGTCGTCGGGTTGGGACCAGTTATAAGGCGCATATGCGCACTCCATACCGACCCTCAGGATCTTTTGCTGCGAGGTGGCGTTTTGAGCGCAGGCGCCAAGGCCGATGATCATGACCAAAGCCAAAATAACGGGAATAATTTTCTTCATTTTTCTCATCCTTTATGAATTCTCTTTTCCTGCTGTAATGTGTCCATAATAAGAACTACCGGAAATTACGCATGACATGGAATTATTCTAACATTCGACGAAATCTTTCGCAATATCAAATATATTTTATAAATAATATTCTAACGTCTCTAACGTCCGTGTTCGGACATACAGGCGCATAGAGTACTTCCGGATACTTGCCGCCGCTGTAGCAGGAGGGTGGTGCTGCATATAATGATTGAGAGTATAATTAGTAAGCGCCGCAGCATACGACCGCGGCGGAATGGAGAACGATATGTTTTGGTTTTTATCCCAGCGAACCAAATATTACATACACATGATATACGGGAAAAAGCCCGACGCCAAGGCAGAAATCAAAGGCGGCGAGGCTTATCCGAACATTGTCGGCAAAACAAATTTCTACCGGACAAAGGACGGGGTGCTGCTAAGCGTTGAGGTTGCAGGCCTGCCGAAAGGCGGTGACAGTTGTTCCGGCAGAGTGTTCGGCTTTCATATTCACGAGGGGGAGTCCTGCACGGGAAATGCGCACGACCCATTTTCTCACGTGAAGGGCCATTTTAACCCCAACAACTGCAGGCATCCTCATCACGCCGGCGATCTGCCGCCGCTTTTCGAAATGCAGGGGCATGCTTTTATGATCTTTTTGACAGACCGGTTCACTGTCAGTGATATTGTCGGCAAAACAATTATCATCCATGCCTCGCCCGACGATTTTACAACACAGCCCGCAGGCAATGCGGGGGATAAAATAGCCTGCGGCGTTATAAAGCGATGAGCGGGATGTTGTCATCCCGCCCGTAATATGGAGGTGGAGCGCTTCGCATGAAAACGTCCCGTTTTAGCTATTTGCTATCGTTGATTGGAGTTTTAGACGGGTTGCCCGGCATCATACCGCCATCCGGTTTTTGGCTGGGAAATTTTTTACGGCCTTTGCTGCCTCGGCGGTGCCGTTTACTTTTCTTTTTCTGTGCCACCTCTCCCGCGGCAACAGGCGTTTCCTTTACAACAGGCTGTTTTTTATCCTGACGCCCTACTGCTTTTTCCACAGGACTCTTTTGAGATTTCGGATTTCTTTGTATCGGTTTCTTTAACGGCTGCTGTTCCGCTGAAAGCTCAGGCTTCGATTCCATCTGGGACTCGCTTTTCAACTCAGTTTTTGCAAAAGATTTGGCAATGGTCGGAATTTTTTCCGTAAAGCCGGCTTCCTCCAGCTTGCCTTCCGCTTTGGCCGCGATATATTCGGCCCGGCGTGCCTTTCCGCCCAGAACGTCAAGCTCATCAAATGTAAAAGTCTTGAGCGTTGTATCCGGGCCGTTTTCAAGACGGATCTTGGCGTTTCCGCGCAGGAGGTTGATGCTGATAACGGAGCCCTTGCCCGCGGGAGTTTCAACAAATGCGTCGACCTTCGGTGCCCGCTTGACGAGGTCCTCGTAAGCGGCTTCCTCGTATTTCAAGCAGCACATTAAACGACCGCATGTACCGGATATTTTTACCGGATTAAGCGACAGACCCTGGGTTTTCGCCATTTTTATAGAGACAGGATGAAACTCTTCCAGGAACTGAGCACAGCAAAAAGGTTTGCCGCAGATGCCGAGTCCGCCCAGCATTCTGGCCTCGTCCCGGACGCCAATCTGGCGGAGCTCAATCCGGGTTTTGAATACGGAGGCGAGGTCCTTGACGAGTTCTCTGAAATCGACGCGCCCGTCCGATGTGAAAAAGAAGAGGATCTTGTTGCCCTCAAAGCTGAACTCCACATCCACAAGCTTCATGTCAAGGCGGTGCTCTTCGATTTTATCCTGGCATAAGACGAAAGCGTCCGCTTCCCTTACCTTGTTATCAGCCGCTTTTTTGTTGTCCTCCTCAGTAGCGATGCGTACGATAGGGCGCAGAGGGGGGATGATCATGGCATCCTCCACAAAATGGTTGCCGCAGGTGCACTCGGCGTATTCGAGGCCTTTCGCCGTCTCAACGATCACGTTGACATTGGAAGGTATGATATGTCCCGCAGGGTCAAAAAAGTAAACCTTGCCTTTATTTTTAAAACGGACACTAACTACTTCGGTCATTTTTTCCCTCATTTCGTTTTGGTGACAGGCGTGCCATCGCCGTTAAGGCAAGTCGCCGCCGCCTTCAATCAGCTCCGCGCATATCATTCCTGTGATGTGCCCGAGGCTGACATTGCAATCAAGATATTCTCTGGCGCGGTCCAGCACGCCAACGGCCTTTAACACATTTGCCGGTATCGGCGTGTCTCCCACGCCGTTTAAATGGTATTTCAATTTAGTTACCAGCAGACCCTTTGCTTCGGTGATAAATTCGGCGAACGCGCTTTTGTCGAGCTTCTCCAGAGCAAACAACAGTTGGGCGAGTTTTAAGGAGCTGCCCGCAAGCGCCATACAAAAAGCCTCGGCGTCGTCACGTATCCGATCCGGTACGTCTTTTTCCTGCCTTCCGGCTGAAAGCTCGACGCAGCGGGATCTGACGGTGGGCAGCAGTTTTGCGGGATTTTCGGTTCTGAGTATAAAGGCGGCGCTTTCCGGCGGCTCTTCCAGCAGCTTTAAAATTGCATTCTGAGCGTTTAAATTCATAGAGTCCGCATCATGAATAATATAGACTTTTTTCGAGGCTTCGTTGGGCATAATGATGGCGTCTTCCTTTAAACTTCGGATCTGATCGACAAGCATTTGCCTGGAATCGGGTTCTTTTACGATGTCGATGATATCAGGATGGATACGCCTGGAAGCTTTTCTACAGTGCTCGCATGTCATGCACGGCTTTTGTTCGGAACCTTCGCATATCAGCGCGGCTGCCAGCTTCACGGTAAATTCGTCCTGTCCGGCCTCGCTGCCGCCCCAAACGATATAGGCGTGTGAAAATGCGCCTGTCAGCGACAGGCCGGTAAGGTTTATACTGCTATTTTCAAGAGGGCTCATATATTCTCCAGCTTCATTTTAACTATTATAACCATTATAACCACGCCCATCTTACTATTTTACAATTTCAGGTGTCTTTCGTCAACTATAAATGTCAGACAGACTGAGGTATGGCAGACTGAGGTATGGTATGATTGAATTATGACAGCATCCTGAATAACGGGTTGTAACGTCTTCATAAAAAGCGTATAATGATAAATTATAGTTAAAGGCAAGTGAAAGCAGGAATACTATTACGATAATACGCTTCGTAATATTCAGTGATATACGGAAAGGAAAGACACTTATGAGCAAAGGAACATTTTACATCACAACGCCCATCTATTACCCCTCCGACAAGCTTCATATCGGACACACATACTGCACGGTGGCCACCGATGCTATGGCGAGGTATAGGCGAATGCAGGGTTATGATGTCATGTTCCTCACCGGAACGGACGAGCACGGCCAGAAGATCGAGGAGAAGGCGAAAGCTGCCGGCATTACACCCAAGCAGTTTGTCGATAATATCATTGAAGGTTCGGGTGGCATCCTGGATCTGTGGAAACTTATGGATATCTCCTATGACCGTTTTATCCGGACGACGGACGATTATCATGTGACGTCGATCCAGCGTATTTTCAAAACCATGTACGAAAAGGGCGATATTTACAAGGGCGCTTATAAAGGACTATATTGTACGCCATGCGAGTCCTTCTGGACGGAGAGCCAGCTGGTAGACGGCAAATGCCCCGACTGCGGGCGCGAGGTTAAATACGCCGAGGAGGAGGCCTACTTTTTCCGCGCCTCCAAATATGCCGACCGGATACGGGAGCTGCTGCGCGGCGGTGTGTTCCTGGAACCGGCCTCACGCGTCAACGAGATGATAAACAACTTCATCGACTGCGAGGGGGGACTTCAGGACTTGTGCGTGTCCCGCACCACATTCACCTGGGGCGTGCCGGTGGACTTTGACCCCGGACACGTGGTCTACGTCTGGCTCGACGCGCTTTTTAACTACACCACAGCCCTGGGTTATATGAACGATAAGTATAACGATTACGAAAAATACTGGCCGGCCGATGTACATTTTGTCGGCAAGGAGATCGTGCGGTTCCATTCCATTTACTGGCCCGCTTTTCTCATGAGCATGGAGATACCGCTGCCAAAGAAGGTGTTTGGCCATGGCTGGCTCCTGCTGGATGGCGGGAAGATGAGCAAATCGACCGGAAACGTTGTTGATCCTGTGATCCTGGCCAGCCGGTACGGCGTTGACGCGCTGCGGTATTTTCTGCTGAGGGAGTTCCCCTTCGGCTCGGACGGTAATTTCACTAACGAGCTATTAATCTCGCGGATAAATACGGATCTTGCCAACGACCTGGGCAATCTCGTGTCCAGAACGGTTTCGATGGTCATCAAATATTTCGGCGGAACGTTGCCGGAGGTGCAGGAAAGCGGCGCTGCCGACAGCGAGCTCTGCGCCATGGCATCCGGATTGTGCGGCGTTTATGAGAAGCAGATGGAGAAATACGCCTTTCAGAACGCCCTGACGGAAATTTTCCGCGTGACCTCAAGGGCCAACAAGTATATTGACGAGACAACGCCCTGGGTGCTGGCGAAGGATGATGCGAACAAGCCGAGGCTGGCATGCGTCATGTACAATCTCCTGGAGACAATCCGTATCTGCGCTGTCCTTCTGAGTCCGTTTATGCCCGAAACCAGCGAGAAGATATTTATGCAAATCGGCGCGGAAGACGCGTTTAGGACTTGGGATTCCGCCGCGGCCTTCGGCACGCTGCCGAAGACTGTGACCGTGCAAAAAGGCGACGCCATTTTCCCAAGGATCGATATGGCAAAGGAGCTTGAGATACTGGCTTCACAAATATGACGAATAACAAAAATGGCTGCCACGTTTTGAGTGGCAGCCATTTTCAATTAAGCGCTTTGATCTTTTTGATCATCATGATGACTGCACTTTTCACTTTTACCCAGCACGCGGGCTTTCAGCTTTTTCAGCGCGTCATCGTACAGAAAGGACCTCAATCTCGGAAAAGCGCGAATCATCCTCCTGTTTTGGAGCTTGTCGAGATTGAAAAGCGTCTTGATCCGTTCGGAGTAAAACTCGCTTTCCTCGAAACTTACCAGTATCGAGTTTTTCAACTCGCCCGCCCGCTGATAATATTTGCCGAAGAACGCGTTGAGGGCAGCCTGAATCTCGCTGAGCCGGCCTTTGAGAACAAAGATATGGCGGAGTGTCAGGGTGATATCAACAAATAGATAAATAACAACGATAAGCAGAATGATGCTTTTTAGCTGGCCGGGCATCCGGCTTGTCAGACTTCTTACGAACGGGTGGAGGAGTGTGATCTGCAAAACGGCAAATAATCCAAAAACGGCAGAGGAAATGATGCTGATTCTGCCCTTGTAATTCAGGGGGAACATGGAGTAATCCCACCACTTGGCCTGGAAAAGGTTCTCCAGAATGACGGCTGTCAGGTATTCAAGGGCTGTTGTCAGAAAAACCGCGATGAAAAACAGCGCGAAAATATTGCTCACCCTGTTTTCAAGAACCAGCAGGAGAAGCAGCGCGCCGAAACCGTAGATGGGGCAAAACGGCCCGATGAGAAAGCCCCGGTTGACAAACCGCCGCTCCTGTACCGTAAACAGGATGGTTTCCCACGCCCATCCCACAAAGCTGTATAGAAAGAACCACAGCAGAAAGTCTATTACACGCATCCACATAACCCCGGATCTATAATTTGTGCTTTAACTGGGTATAAAACAGCCGGAGAGCCGTCGCGGCGGGTCTTCGGCTGTCCGTTAATACTCTATACCGAAGGGTGCGTCAATATGCCACCTCGCATACTTTCTTCATCACCTGATGGTTGCCGCTCTTGAAGAGCTCCCGAATACAGAAGAACTTATCCACAAGAATGACGACGAATGACTCCGGATATTTAGGCAGTGACAACGTCAGCGGCCACATATGCTTTTTTATAACATCGTATTCCCTCTGATTCAACTCGAAGGTTCTGACGGCATTCATCGATGCGATTAGCGGGTGGCGGAAGGCGTGCAGTCCGCCGTGAGGATTCCCGTTATGCCAGTCATACAAAAAGAAATCATGAAGGAGCCCGCCGCGGGCAGCCGACCGGTAATCAAGCCCGAGCTTTTTACAGATGAGGTAGCTGAAGAGCGATACATTCAGGCTATGCCTTAAACAGTCGACGCCGCGATGCTGATTGTACTGCTTCATGGAGCGGACGTCTCTATGGCTGATAATTTCGGAAACACAGTTCAGATAATCCCGGCTTAATTCAGACGGGCGCTTCTTAGTTTTTTTTGCGGGCATACAAATCCTCCGGGTGATCCTGTTTCTTACGGCTTAATATTACATATATTCATTCCTGTGTCAATAACGCAGATAATGGCGGCCTCTGGCCGCCATTATCTGCGTTATTATATGCGCAAAGGCGTGTCCGAGTTACGCCGTTTCAATGCCGGCGGCGCTCTGCAGCCCGAGCTTCAGCACGGCGTCCTCACGCATTTTGTACTTGAGAATCTTGCCGGCAGCGTTCATGGGGAAGCTGTCCACGAAATCAACATAGCTGGGGACCTTGTGCTTGGCCATGTTGGCGTGGACGTACTCTTTTACTTCCTGTTCCGTGATGGATTCGCCATCCTTGAGCACGATGCAGGCCATGATTTCCTCTCCGTACTGGACGGAAGGGACGCCGATGACCTGGACGTCTTTTATCTTAGGATGGGTGTACAGGAACTCCTCAATCTCCTTAGGGTAGATATTCTCACCGCCGCGGATGATCATATCCTTGAGACGGCCTGTAATTTTAAAGTTCCCGTCAGGCGTCCGGCAGGCCAGGTCGCCCGTGTGCAGCCAGCCGTCCTTGTCAATAGCGGCGGCCGTAGCATTGGGCATTTTATAATAGCCCTTCATTATGTTGTAGCCCCTGGCGACAAATTCACCTGTTTCATTGTCGGGCAGGTCTTCACCTGTCTCCGGATGGACAATCCTGCACTCAATCTGCGGCAGCGGTCTGCCGACTGTCCCGACGCGCACTTCGATGGGGTCGTCTGTCGAGCTCATGGTGCAACCGGGAACCGGCCATAATGCCGGTGCGCATGTACGCGAAATCAGCTGAATTAAAATCCTTGTGCTCCAGCATGGCGATGAACATTGTCGGGACGCCGTTCAGAGCGGTGATATGCTCCTGCTTGACACAGGCCAGCGCTGCCTTGGGGGAATAGTACGGCAGCGGCGACATAGTGGAGCAGTGCGTAACACAAGCCGTCATGGACAGAACCATACCGAAGCAGTGGAACATCGGTACGTGAATGAGAAAACGATCCGCAGTGGAGAGATCCATACGGTCGCCGATGCATTTGCCGTTGTTGACGATATTATAGTGCGTCAGCATAACGCCCTTGGGGAAGCCTGTGGTACCTGAGGTGTACTGCATATTGCAGACGTCATCCTTATGGACAAGCGCTGCGCGCCGGTAAACCTCCTCCACCGGGACGAAGTCGGAAAGGGCGAGGGCGTCGTCCCAAGTCAGGCAGCCCTTCTGCCTGGAGGAGACCGTAATCACATGGCGTAAGAACGGCAGCCGTTTGCAGTGGAGCGGCTTTTCTGCCGGGGTATAGGCAAGCTCGGGGCAGATTTCCTTTATGATTGAGACGTAGTCCGAGTCCCTGTAGCCGTCAATCATCACCAGGGTATGGATATCGGCCTGACGCAGCAGATATTCCGCTTCGCGGATCTTATACGCCGTATTCATCGTGACGAGCACGGCGCCGATTTTAACGGTAGCCCAGAAGGTGATAAACCACTGGGGTACATTTGTCGCCCAGATAGCGACCTTGTCGCCGGCCTTAACACCCAGCGCGATAAGAGAACGGGCGAACGTATCAACATCCTCGCGGAATTCCGCATATGTACGCGTATAGTCAAGTGTTGTATAGCGGAAGGCATACTGGTCGGGGAATTCTTCCGTCACCCGGTCGAGAACCTGGCTGAAGGTCATATCGATCAGTTCGTCTTTCGGCCAGATAAATTTACCTGTTTTGCGCTTGTTTTCGAAATATTTATCGCCGCGCCTGCGGATTTTGATAAACCGGCTGATCACATTGACATAATGCGGCAGGACAATATCGGGGTCGTTCAGCCCGGCGTCAGCCGCATTGTATTCCAGCGAAAGAGAGCCGGCGTAATCGATGGAACGCAGAGCGTCGGCCATTTCCGTCATTGGAACAACACCGTCGCCGATGAGACAGGGACGTATACCGTCGCCCACCTGCTCGGAATCGCTCACACGGACATGCTTGACATAGGCGCCCAGATTCCTAATCGTCGCATCGGCGGATTCGTTGTTAAATACATATGGGTTGTGCAGATTCCACAGAGCAGCCAGATTGTCGCAGGCAAAGCGGTCCAAAAGCTGGCAGAGTCTCGAGGTATCCGCGTAGATACCCTTTGTTTCGATAAGCAGAATGATGCCCTCAGATTCGGCTAGCGGCAGGAGCTCGCTGATCATAGCCACGCCGCGCTCTTCGCTGTCACTATCCTCAAACGCCAAATCAAGACAGACATACGGAGCGTGCAGACCTGAAGCAAGCGTGATGCAGTCGGCAGCGTCCTTCATGGCGGTGTTTCGGTCGGCCTCCTCGGAGGAAATGCTGACCGTGACGCATGGGATGCTCAGCTTGCCGTCGCCGAGCCTGCGGGTAAATCTCTGCCGCTCTGAGGCTCTTCCGTTATCGAGAAATTTTTGGGCTTCTGATGCGGAATAGTCGAGTTCAAGGCCGGAAAAACCCATGCTGCCTGCTAAATCACAGTGCTCGTTCCAGCTGAGATCCGGCCAGCTGCCCGTAAAATATGAAAGCTTCATAAGTTTTGTTCCTCATAGACGATCTTGTTGACAGCGGTGAGATACGCCCGGATACTGGCACCGACAATATCGGTGGAGAGGCCGCGTCCGGCATAAAGTTTACCGTCAGACCTCAGCTTGACTATCGCATCTCCCATCGCTTCCCGGCCTTCCGTAACGGCCTGAATTTGAAATTCGTCCAGCTCAAAATGCCGGCCCAGAATCTGCTCAATGGCACGAAACGCCGCGTCAATGGGGCCGTCGCCGATAGAAATCGCCTGAAACGGGGTTTCGTCCTTAACGACCCGGATAAAGGCTGTCGCTGTAATGGCGTTGCCGCTGTTGATGACGTAATTGTCCAGCTGGTACGTGGGCGTTACCTGCCCGGCCGTTTCCGCCACGAGCGCCTCGAGATCGCGGTTGACGACATTTTTGCTGCGTGCGACTTCTTTGAAGACGCGGTATATTTCGTTGAGGTCATCATCGCTGACGTCATAGCCCAAAAGCTCGATGCGTCTTTTTACAGCGGAGATATCAGCATCCGCCTGCAGCGCCTCTTGTGCCGCGGGAACGTGCTCATCAGCATCACCCGTAAGCGTAAAACGACCGGAGCGGCTTGAGCCGGTAATAGCCTCCAGCTGTCGGCAGGTCCGGGAAAGCGCTGTGATATTCGTACCGCTTGTGATGCCAAGCTCCTCACCGCGCACCTTCAGGACGTTCAAAAATTGCTCCAGAGGCATATGGCTGGAGGCACCTGCGAAGGTCCCCTTGATCTGCTGAACACCACAGACTGTCGCCGCCAGGGCTGAGGCTGAGGCAAGTCCAAGGTTGTCTTTCAAATGGAGAGAAAGGACGGCGTCACTCAGCGCGGGTGCCCCCTGTCTGACGCTGTTTATAAATGCGGTTATTTCCTCAGGAGTTATTTCACCTGCGGAATCACAGAGCGTGATGGTTTTCGCGCCGGCGGCAATCGCCGCTTCAATCACAGTGCACAAAAAGTCCATTTCACTGCGTGTGGCGTCCTCGGCGGTGAATTCAACATTCGGGCAGAGCGCAGCGCAGGCTGTCACAAGTTCTGTGACCAGCTTCAACACAGCGTCGGCCTTAAGGCCATAAAGATACTCCATCTGTACTGTCGATGTGGGGACAATCAGATTAAGGCGGGCTTTTTTTGCCTTTGAAAGCGCGCCGGCTGCCCGTTCAATGCTGGCTTTGTCTAATAAAACGGGGACACATATGACGCAGTTTTCAAGCATTGTGGAAAGCGTGCGCACCAGGACGCCGGCGGCTGCCGACTCGGATACAAAGCATGTTTCAACAGCGTCTATTTTTAGCTTTTCCAGGAGCTTTGCCATTTCGAGCTCCTGCTTGAAGCTCAGGCCGGACGCAAAAAGCTGTTCGCTCTCACGCAGGGAGATGTCAACGATTTTTACCTCTCTCACGGGCATTACCTCCGAATATAAAATACTTAAACCGCTATCGTCCAGCCCATATCATCTTTTTTTCTTTCCAGGCTGAATACCGTAGAGCGTATCATACAGCTTGCTTGAAAGCGCGCCGACGTTAACCGCCGCCGATGGCGAATTTATTATTCAATAACTTGAATCCAGCCGTTAGGGGCTTCAATGCGGCCCATTTGGATTCCGGTCAGGGTATCGTAAAGTCTTTTGGTAATCGGGCCCATACCTTGAGCACTGTTGGCCATGACGATTTCATTGCCATGGTCGACGATTTTACCGACAGGGGAAATGACGGCGGCTGTGCCGCAAAGGCCGCATTCTACAAAATCTTTGACCTCGGTCAAAGGTATTTCTCTCTCTTCAACTTCGAGGTTCAGATACTCCCTGGCAATATGGAGCAGTGAGATACGTGTGATTGACGGCAGGATACTGTCTGATTTCGGAGTTACGACCTTGTTATCCTTGGTCACAAAAATAA
Organism: uncultured Papillibacter sp.; assembly: GCA_964628265.1. GTDB lineage: Bacteria > Bacillota > Clostridia > Oscillospirales > Oscillospiraceae > Sporobacter. Next base: position 1,528 of record CAZVLO010000040.1, on the reverse strand, counting down.
AGTTAGCCCCGCCTGTCTCCTCGACCTTTGTATGCGTCGCCGCGTCCAGGAACATATTTTCATCAAAGCCGTTCTTGTGCGCGGTAACGATAGCGTGGATGCTCATGGCATAATTCAGGCCCGCCTTGATGTTTCCTGTCCCGTTCGGAGCCGCCCGGTCAAAATCGCTGACGCAGAGGGTCAGCGAACGAACGCCGCCTTTAAAGTACGGGCCGACAGGCGTTGTCAATATACGGAACTGATAGTCTTTAGCCGGCGCGACACCGATGACGGGTGAACTGCCAAACATAAACGGGCGGATGTATAGTGTGGCGCCGTAGCCATATGGGGGCACATATGCCGCATTCGCTTTGACCGTTTTAATGACCGCATCGATGAATCTTTCTTTCGGAAACACCGGCATTTCCAGCCGCTTGGCACCGTGCTCCATGCGTGCGGCGTTCATATCGGGGCGAAAAGCGACAATACGCCCGTCCTCTGTCGTATAGGCTTTCAAGCCTTCAAAACACGACTGAGAATATTGGAAAACACCGGCACATTCGCTTATTGAAACTGTGTTGTCGCTGGTCAGCTGCCCGTCGTCCCATGCGCCATTGATATAGTTGGACACATAACTTTTATCTGTTTTCCGATAGCTGAAATCGAGATTTGACCAATCAAGGCTCTTTTTTTCCATAGCCTGCACTTCCTTTCAAGACAATTATTTTATATAGGTGAACGCCTTCATATTAAGCTCGTTCAGTTTTGCCTTCGCTCCGGTGAACGTTTTGTGCATGACGGCTTCGATGGACGCTTCGGACACCACGTTCGTCGCGCGTACCAGCGCGCCGAGCATGACCATATTACCGACTTTAACATTGCCGAGCTCCATTGCGATTTCATTAACTGGAACACTGATGACTTTGATGTCTGTGCGCTTGGCCTGCTGGTCTGTGATGGACGTATTGATGAGGAGTACGCCGCCCGGTTTGACTATGGGTTCAAACTTTATCAGCGACGGCAGGTTCATGACCACGATGGCGTCGGCCTCATAAATGAGCGGGCAGCCCACCGGCTTGTCGGACACGACGAC
>CAZVLO010000040.1:0-446 GCA_964628265.1 uncultured Papillibacter sp. | reverse complement strand
GTGCCGCCGCGCATCTCCGGCCCGTAGGATGGGAGGAAAGTGGATGATTTGTCTTCAAGCATGGCGGCGTAGGTGACCATCTGACCCATCAATAATATACCCTGCCCGCCGGAACCTGCGAAGAATAATTTCGTTGTACTCATTTTACATCCTCCGGCTTTCTGTATACTCCCAGCGGATAATACGGGATCATGTTCTCGCCCACCCATTTCATTGCGGCTGCCGGAGAAACGCCCCAGTTTGTCGGGCATGTTGAGAGCAGCTCCACAAACGCGAAGCCCAGCTTCTTTTCCTGAACTTCAAACGCGCGCCGGATGGCTTTCTTTGCCTGCCGGATATGAGCTGGCGTATCAAGCGCTACGCGCTCCACATAGACGGCGCAATCTATTGTTGAGAGCAGCTCCGACATCCTTATCGGCATACCGGCCTGTTCCTTTGTTCGGCCT
>CAZVLO010000039.1:23079-26247 GCA_964628265.1 uncultured Papillibacter sp. | reverse complement strand
GTGCAGCGCTCAAAAATGGTATAGTTTGCACGTTTCTCTCCAATGCTGATTATAGTGGACGTTTTTCCCATAGTCAACCGCTAGATCAAACTGTAATATTACTGTAACAAAAAAATGTACGCCAGAATACTGTTGAAAATTCGTTTATTTACAATTCTTCTGCCAGATTGTATAGTTTAACTGTAACATTATCTACGGAGAAGATAAAATGATGACTTTTAATGAATTATCATCGCTATGGTTTAAGGAAAAAAGGGTAATACTAAAAGGCACGAAAATTCAGCGTATTGAAAAAGTACTAAATAAATATATTAATCCTTTGCTTGGCTCCTTTGATTTAGATGCTTTATCAGACTCTGTTTTTCAGGAGTATTATGCGCAGCTTTATTTCCAACAGACCTTTAAGAGCCGGAGGACAGGTAGTTTTACGAATTATTATAAGGATATACTTGACGACATTTGCGAGTATGCTGCAACAAACGGCATAAATACAACCTTGCGCGCGCCGAATCCCAGCAGAATACAAAACACTGCAGAATTAAGTTTTAATAAGCCAGACGCCAAAAAGATAGACGCCATGCTGGAAGAAGAACGCGGCACCGCCATATCAATTATTGTCAGGTTAGCATGGCATGCCGGTTTGATTCGTAAGGAAATCGCTCAACTCAAATGGGAGAATATCAACTTTGAAAAGCGAATGCTATGGGTCCAGGACCGTGAGATTCCGTTACATGATGCGCTGTATAGTTCATTGCTAGAATATTCCGATAACAATAATAGCGATTACGTTATAGCGACAAAACAAGGGACGTCGTATGCGGAGTACAGTATTGCCAATCTGGTTGCTTATACCTTGGACTATTATGGAATGGGCAATATTAGGTTAATGGATTTCCGGCATGACTACGTTATAGATGTACTAAACAAAGCGCGTGTAGGCGATCTGCCCGATCTGGCGAGGCAACTCGGGTATAAAAACTGTGTTGTCTTGCTTCGTAAATACAAAGATTACATTCTGCGGAAGAGAGTGCAAGGATAGAGAAAGAACGCCATTATTACCCGTTATTATATCATGCAGCATGAGCTTTGTTAAGGCCCCGCAAGAGGTTCGCATGCATATAGCTGTTAATTCATCAGCCGTTTGCATCAATAGAATATTTGCGGTCTGCCGACAAAAGTAAATCCGTTGCCCTGTGTATGCTGCGTCATGACAACATTATTGCTGCCGGAGGCGCAGTGAATGACCGTCAGTGTCCCTGAGTCACTCATCACAACGATGCCGACGTGCTCGCAGTCGGGGTAAAAAGCCAGGTCGCCGGGCTGAGCATCATTCCAACTAGTAGCGTCGCAATAACTATACTGCGCTTCGGCACCGCCTCCGTGTCCGATTATGTAGTCACCACCGCTGACGTTATAAAACACCCAGTCGACAAATCCGGAGCAATCAAGCCCGAATGGACGCACCTTGCCTGCAGTAGGGTTGTCGTCTGCTATGACCTTCATCGGTGTCCCCCAGCGGCTGTCCCACCCAAGCACGAGTGACTTGCCGCCCCAGAAGTAATTGACCTTGCCCAGCAGTGAGTATGCCGTCAGCACAACCTCCTCCCGCGCCTCGCGCAGATTGTCCGGCTGCGTTTCCATTATGGCAGCGATTTCTGCAGCCGACAGAGTGATGTCCACATAGCTCCCGGTCAGCCTCATGAACAGTTCGTCATACTCAGGTTGCAAAAGCTCCAGAACCTGTGCTGCACGCTCCGTGTTAAATCCATAATGTATAACCATTTCCTCAGCCGTCCTGTAACTCACTTTAATGGTCAGGACGGTTTCTGTTATTGGTTCCTCGGATTCTTCGCCGGTGCCAACCTCAACCACATTAACAGAGTAGCTGACATGGTTCATATCCCAAAAAACCGTTTTCAGTTTCTCTATCTTTGAGTCATCGAGTGTCGCAACCTCAATCGGATTTTCGGGTTCTGTTGCTACTAGAATGGCATAAATGGCCAGCACTTCGTCCCAATTCGCCACCATGGAGGCGGAGCCAGCGTTGTCAATGACCAAAGTATCATGAGGATTGGCGTCAATGATCGAGTCAATCTTAGCAGAAAACTCCGCATTGATCTGGCTTACAACCTCCGGCATAGACGGCGCGCCGTTATATCCCTCCTCGGATGCAAATATGCCGAACACTGAGCTGAGGATGTAGGCAAAAAGAAGAACAACGATAATTATTATTACAGCGATCCATCCGCCCGCGGCAATAGCAGCGCTCAAACCTTTAATGGCCACGACAAGTGCCTTGACCGTGACGGCGACAGCTTTTGCTATGGTCTTTGCTGTTGTAACTGCGGCTTTTACTGTCGCTCTTGCCGCCTGTACTGCCCGCTGTGCAGCTTTAGCTGTGACCTGTGCGGTTTTTGCAGCTGCTTTTGCAGTCGCCTGTGTCGTTTTGATGGCGGCACGGGAGGTTTGCTCAACCGTTTTGACACTTCGGTATGCTGATTTGATCGAGCCCTTCTCACTTGTTTTGACTGTCTTTTTCGAAGCATTGACAGTTACCTTCATACCGCGCTCCGTTGCCTTGATGACCTGTCGAGCATCTCTCCCAGAATTATCAGAACTGATATGCTTCACATTTTGGCGGACACTGCTCCGAGCGAGGTTATGCCTAGATTCTGTGTAACCGGGAGAATTATTTCCTGATGAGTGCGGCTCAGGTGAGGGCGAGGAAGCATTCGAAAGTTTAGCCTTACTATGGCGATTTCTCACTGCAAGTCGCTTCCCTTTGCTCCTTATCTCATTTACTGTCCTACAGGCTAAGTGTTGGGCATTCTCTGTTACGCGGTCCTCGGCATAACCGGATGGCGAATCAGCGTTAGGCTGCTGCGTCTGTTCGGCCTGCTCCTTTGAACGGACATATGCATTTTTCATCCTCTCGGCGACATTTACATCCCTGTCAAGAGTTCGGATGTTCTTGATCGCACTCCTTGTCTTGATATCTTTCATAAGCTTTCCTCCATACGACAATAGCTATCCTCCGGCTAAGCAGGCGGATAGCTATTTGTCACATTCACAGCGCTTCACCAAGTTTTGTTGTCATGAGCCGGTAAAGCTGCGTGTTTCGCGGGAACTGGTTGGCGAATGGTACAAGGGAGCTGCCCACTTTCAAAA
>CAZVLO010000039.1:3918-23069 GCA_964628265.1 uncultured Papillibacter sp. | reverse complement strand
CGTGGCCGACATCCACATTTGTGATGTATGAGAGCTGCAGTTCGGAGATATTCAGGAGCTTGGCAAGTTCTATGCGATCGGTGGACGCCTGATTGAGCATTACCAGGAATTCAGAATTAGCCAGCATGGTGCGAGCTGTGTGGGACTGGAGCATATCGTCAACATTCTGCGTAATGCCGGTACAGAACGCGCCGTACTTACGCACGCGTTTCCATATCGTTGAGCGCGTGGATGAGGATACCGCGCTCGTACTTGTCCATGGTGAGTACCCTCTTTTCTTCCTGCGACATGTTCCACCTTACCTTTCCGGTTGGTGCCTGGCCTTATCCTTTTGCTGTTCCAGCCTTGCGTTCATGTCCTCCAAGATATCGGCGGTAACGTTCCGGATGCGCGTTAGCTCTCCACGTCCTGTCTGCGGATCCATAGATGCATAGTAATCCGGAAGGCGGTCGAAGTTGAACTGGCTTACATCAAAGCCTGCCTTTTGACAAATGACATAAGACGCGCAGTAGGCAGTGAACGCTGCGCTGCTGCGGTCGTATGTTCCATCATGTTTATCCATTTCGGCACGGGCTATCTCCTGAGAAAGAGCGCGGACGATATCCGATGCGCTCATACCCTTGCGGATACTGATGACACCGTTATCGGGGTCATAATGAGCCGTTACGTCGGGAGGCAGGCTTTCGCTGATAACGATGGTGACAGGCGATGACTGCATCAGAGCGCGGATAAGCTGTCGTTCGTCCGGACGTTCCCTCGGCGGCTGCGGCTTTGCGGTGGTTTGCGAAATATCAAAAACCTTTTTGACATTGTAGCTCACGCCGGCGCTGCCATCCTCGCGGGTGTACTCCTCGCCCGGTTCCAGAATCCTGATACCCTTCTCATTTTTCTTAATGCTGGCACTTTTTTCTTTCCAGCTGTCAAAGTCCCGAAGCTGTGTGGCGTCGGGCATTTGCGTGAGAATGAGGAGGACATTGCCGGCGCTGTACCTGCCGAAGCGGCTGAGCGTATCAAGGAAGCGGCGAAAGTCCTCTCTGTTTGACAGAACGCTTACAGTACCTTTGGAATGAAGTATGTATTGCGTATGTAGTAGTGCTGCACCACGTTCTGGCGTATAAGCTTATGAGCCGTTTTGTCCGAAATTCCGCCCAGCATCTCACAGAGCTGAGCTACAGTTACCACATCGGGATAGTCCTTAAAAAACTGCTCGTAATAGGCCCTATTCTGATTCATTCTACCAGCTCCCAGCATAATATTTGTCAACGGCGGGTAACTGGTTGCAATAAAATGTTAAATTTGTGTACTGTCATACTCATTAAATATGCAATCCCGTTAGGTTGACACCACGATATTTGGAATATTAAACCATCCCTCCAAATATCCCTCCAAAAATCTTTTGAAATGAAGTTTTTCGGAAACTTCAAATCGTGATGTCGCTGGTATTTTCCGAACGTCGTCGTGTAAAACTCCTGATTTTTCAAGCTTTTAACGGTACTATAGGTTCCTGTAGATACCGTTCGTTTCCGCCCGTTTCCCAACATTTTGAAAAACTTAAAATCCCGTGAGGGTCACCCCTCGTACCGGTTCGATCCCGGTCACCGGCACCATATAAGAAGTAAATGTTTTCGGCAGTCGAATAAAATCGGCTGCCGAAAGCTGTTTTGTTTGCTTGTATAGCTCACAAAAGCGAGATAGAATATAGTATGGTTAATATCATTCATAGGTTTACGATTAAAATTTTTCAAATGAGGAATAAATCATGAAAACTCGTTTTTGGCCTGAAGCGAGAGCCGGGAAATGGGCGGCTGGTTTAACGCTTGCCTTTGTTATAATATTTGTTATAAAGATGATGTTCCGGCTCCCCTTGCCGACGCCGCTGATTGCTGTTTTGGGAATTGCCGGATTCATTATGGGGATCATATCGATCATAAAGAATAAAGACAGAGCTGTCATGACACTGCTGTCCATTCCAGTCGGCGCATTCATCATTTTAGTGACAGTCACGGAAATAGCCGTTCCTCATTAAGCAGTTAACTCTTGATTATCTTCCCAAATTTCTATATAGTATTGGCAGTAAAAGTAACATGGAGGTATAATCAATGGGCAATCATTTGAGCGGCAAGGTCGCGCTTGTCACCGGGTCCGGCCAGGGGATCGGACGCGCTATTGCCGTCGTGCTGGCAGCGGAGGGCGCAAAGGTCGTCACCAATAACAGGAGCCCTGTTAAAAAAAATGTGTCTAATCAGCTGGACGCGGATAAGCTGAAGCGTTTGACGCCGGAGCAGCTGAAATGGTACAACGAGGAAATCGAAAAGTACACCGGCGATGCCGAAACGACGGCAGCCGCCATTCGCGCTGCCGGCGGCGAGGCCACAGCGTTTTTCGGAGATCTTACCGACTTCAACAAAGCGAAAGAAATGGTCGATTTCACGGTGAAGACATACGGCTCCATCGATATCGTCGTCAATGTGGCCGGCGCTTTCGGCTTCGCACCGGTGGACAAGATTACCGAGGAGCTCTGGGATAAGGTCACCGGCGTCAAGCCGAAGGGTTATTTCAACGTCATTCATCACGCGGTTCCCTACATGAAGGAAAAGGGCTGGGGCCGCATTATCAACTGCTCCTCCCCTGCCTGGACCGGCGGTCCCTTACGCCAGTGTGAATACTGCGCGGCCAACGCCGGCGTCGTGGGCATGACCTGGGGTCTTGCCACAGAACTGGCTGAAAACAACATCACCTGCAATGTTTTCGCTCCCGCTGCGAAGACACGCTCTTCCGTCGACGCGGAGCTCATCGACAAGACAACCGACGAGGACGAGCGCGCCACAAAAGACGGCAAGCCGTTTATCAGTTACGATGAAACAGCGGGCCCCGAGCCCTTTGCCCCCTTCATCGCTTATCTGGCGTCCGACGAGGCCAAGGATGTTACAGGCGCCGTATTTATGACAATGGGCGGCTTTATCGGCAGATGGGGTCATCCCTCCTTCGAGGCTACGATGGTCAAGCCGGAGGGTTGGACGATGGAATCCATTATCGAAGAGGCTCCGAAAACTCTGTTTAAGGATTACAAAAATATCAATCAGCAATAACCGCTGACAAACATACTGCCTTCTGCCAGCAGCGGAGGGCAGTTTACTTTTATTACGGTTTTGTCTATACTGTAAACGAACTGGCTTCGGTAGTAATTTTTTACAGGAGAGGCGAAAAGATGGCAGCTAAAAAGACAGCTAACAAAAGAGGCCTTAACCTATTTATTTACATTCCCGCCGCTATAATTTACATGGAGCTTGTCGTCAGGGTCCATTGCTTCGGCTTTGCCGTTGACCGGGGTCTCGTATATATCACGCTGTTTTCAATATCCGTCGGCCTGATTGCCGCTTTACTTGGCAGTGTGTTGACACCCCGGGTGAACAGGTTTATATCCCTCGGCCTTACACTTCTTTTGACAGTGGTTTTCGGCGTACAGGCTGTCTACTTTACAATTTTCGATACCTTCTTTACGCTGTTTTCAATCACGGGTGCCGGCGATGTCCTGGGCGAATTCTGGTTGCTGGCGCTTGAAGGCATCCTGCACTCGGCTGTGCCGCTCCTGCTTTTATTTATACCCTTCGTTTTGCTCTGCGTTTTCAGAAAACGCCTGACACCGATCAGGCGGCCGGGCGCAAGATTAATAGTCGGCGTCATAATCGCGTCAATAGCGCTGCATTTTGGGGGTGCCGTACTCATCAGAAAAAGCGGCGGAGGTATCATGTCTGACGCCGTGGCTTACGAAGGCCCCTTTTCTCCAGTCCTGACGATGCCCCGCTTCGGCGTACTGACGACGCTTCGGCTTGATATCGAAAACCTGCTGACGGACAACGTGTCGGATGTCGCCGATTTTGATCCTTCCCCAAGCACGCCGCCACCCGCTGTAAGCGGCGGGGACACACCCACCGCGCCATCGCCTTCTCCTGTTTACTGCAGCAATGTACTTGAGATTGATTATGACGCACTCATGGCTGAAGAGGACGACAAGCAACTCCGGGCGATGCATCAGTATTTTTCATCAGCTGAACCCACGACTCAAAATGAATTTACCGGCATGTACAAGGGATATAACCTGGTCTGGATTGTCGCTGAGGCCTTTTCAACCCTCGCCCTTGACGAGACCCACACGCCGACACTGAGTAAAATGGCCGGTGAGGGCTTTGTTTTCGAAAATTTCTATAATCCCGTCTGGGGCGTGTCCACAAGCGACGGCGAATATGTCACATCCACGGGTCTGCTCCCAAAATCCGGCGTCTGGAGCTATTACAGGAGCGCGGGTAATGAGATGCCCTTCGGCTTCGGAAATATGTTCAACGAGCTTGGTTACGTGTCGCACGCATATCACAACAACACCTACACCTATTACAACAGGGATCAGTCCTATCCCAACATGGGTTATATTTACAAGGGCGTGGGAAATGGTCTGGAGGTCACAAAGCAGTGGCCCCAGTCTGACGTTGAAATGATCACCGCTTCCCTGCCGGATTATATCGGGGCAGAGCGCTTCATGACGTATTATATGACCGTCAGCGGCCATATGAACTATAGCTTCATTGGGAATATGATGGCGAACAAGCACAAAAACGAGGTGACCGATCTCCCGTACTCGGAACCTGCCCGGGCCTATATCGCCTGCCAGATGGAATTTGACAAGGCTGTGGAGCTCCTTATCGACGAGTTGGACAAGGCCGGGGTGCTGGACAGAACGGTCATCGTCATTTCAGGAGACCATTATCCATACGGGCTGGAGATGCCCCAGCTGGAAGAGTTAAACGGCGGCCCCATTGAGAAGGATTTCGAGCTGCACCAAAGCACCCTCATCATTTGGAACGCGCAAACGGAGACGGTAAAGGTCGATAAATACTGCTCCAGTCTCGACATCATGCCGACACTGTGCAATCTCTTTGCCCTCCCCTATGATTCGCGCCTCGTCATAGGCCGCGACATTCTTTCGGATTCTAAGCCCCTTGTCATATTCAACAACAGGAGCTTCATCACTGATTTGGGGCGTTATAACGCGCGTACGGACACCTTCACGGCAAACGAGGGCGCAATCATCCCTGAAAATTACGCCCGGGAAATGCTCAATATCGTCAGTGGTAAATTCAAGTATTCCGCGGCAATATTGGAACGGGATTATTATGGAGTCGTTTTCGGGCAGGGGTGACATAAACGTATCACCATTTACGCATTAATAAACAATCCCGCCCGGCATCGTTCAGCGATTACGGGCGGGATTATTCATTGTGTTATCTTACTTTTTTTGAAAACAGTCCCGGCAGTAGACAGGCCGGCCTTCTCTCGGCTTAAAGGGTATCATGGTTTTCTCCCCGCAGGCTGCGCAGACTGCGGGATACAGCTCCCGTTCTGTGAATCCGCCACTCTGAACGCCGCTGCGCGGTCCGCTCCCGGCCGTTTGTCTGCCGGTTTTACGCGCGGTGCGGCAGTCCTTGCATCGTGTCGGCTCATCATATCCTTTTTCCGCGAAAAAGTTCTGCTCATCGGCCCGGAAGACAAATTTCCTGCCGCAGTCCTTGCATGTTATTGTCAAATCATTCCTAGTCATACTATACATCCTGAACATCCTGATTTTGCACACAGTGCTAATTTGAGCTATTATATCTGATTATCTGATTGTACCGCGATTTTTTCCAGTGTCAACAAAAATATTCCGCCGCCTGCTTGAAACAGACGGCAGTTTCTCATATAATGGGTAAATTAGAATTCAATAGTAAAATGGAACGCTGCAGCATCACGCGGAGGGCTGATATGAAAAAACTGACGGAAAGAGACAGAGCGCGGATATTGGATTACGTAAATCAGGAACCGGAGGTCAACATCTTTTTCATCGGGGATATTGAAAATTACGGCGTTGACTGTGAGGATGTCAGCGTCTTTGCCCATGAGAAGGATGGGGAATGGGACAACCTTGTACTCCGGTTTATGGGCGATTATGTGGTATACAGCCAAAGCAGTGCGTACGATGCTTCCGCCGTGGCGGACTTTCTGAAATCGCAGGAGGTCAAAATGATTAACGGAAAGGCAGAAATCATTTCACGGCTGAGGGATTATTTTCCCGACCGGGAGTACCGCACCATGACCATGACAAAATGCACGCGTGCACCAGACAACTGCGAAATCCCCGGCAGTATCGCGATACGTCGGCTGACAGCGGATGACGCGGAAATCACCACCGATCTGATGATGCGCATCGAGGAATTTAAGAAATCTTATCCGGACAGGATTTCAACCGTTAAAAAGCTGCGGACAAGTCTGGCCCGCGGTACTGTGGCCTTCGGAGCCTTCAAGGGCGGTTCCCTCGTCTCTGCTGCCCAGGCCACCGCAGGTAACACCCAAAGTGCCATGGTCGTCGGTGTCGCAACACACCCTGACGCGCGGGGCCGCGGGTACGCTTCGGCCGTTGTTACCGCTGTGTGTCACGCGTCCTTTGACGAGGGGAAAAATTTCCTGTGCCTGTTTTATGACAACCCTCAGGCGGGGCGCATTTACAATCGGATCGGCTTTCTGCCGATCGGCGAATACGCGCTGTTCGGCTGAACAGCAGGGCATCGTAAAGGCTATATTTTACTGAAAAACCGGCCGGTCATCAAGAGACTTTCTGCGTCTCACAGAGAGCGGCCGGTTTCATTTTTGCATTTCAGGCATTAGTAAAACCTGTAATTGTTTTTGCCGCTTTTTTTGACGCTGTACATCGCCTTGTCGGCAAACTTTCAAAAATTATAACATATTCTATTTTTATAACAAATCTTTCCGTTTGTTTTGTAAATATGTACGACATGTAAAAGCCCGCCTGAGGCGGGCTTTTATCAGCGCCTTTCTGCGGTGCTATTCAGCCGGCGGACGGTACCGCCCGGATATCTCCAATAGTCAGGCGGACACCGTTCTGCCCGGCATATTCTTTTAACAACTGGGAGATGACCTCCCTGTTGGAGTTGATGAGCTCTGATGTTATCTGAACCTTGGTAGCCTGCGGCAGGTTTTTCAGTATAATCTTCGCGACAGACGCGGGCATTCCGCCGGCAATCAGCTTTGACGCCGGGTTATCGGACTGCCGCAGCTTTTCCAGCATCACGGGCAAATATCTTTCGATGAGTCCATCGAAATCGATGTCATTGACGTCTATTTCCAGCTTAATCATATCACGTCACTTTCTTCACTCTCTCAGAGGAATTCCCCTGCCGTCGACATTGATGCTGCCGGTCAGGATCAGAATACCCTCCACAAGCCCCCATATACCGGCTATTACGCCGCCGAACCCCAGTGTCAGGACTGTAATCAAGAGCTGGGCAACAGCCTTGCCGGTATACCCGAGATAAAAATTGTGTATTCCAAGGCCGCCGACGAATATGCCAAGCAGACCTGCGGCCAGCTTGGATTTCTGCTCGGTATTGTAGTGGACATACTGAGGCGAAAGTGCGATGCCACAGCGGACGCAGACAGCAGCGCCCTGCATGGTCTCCGTGCCGCAGTTGCCGCAGAAGTTAAAGCCTGTACCGTTTTGATATCCACATTTGACACAAACAGCGGCGCCGGGGTCAGTCTGGTTCCCGCAGTTTCGGCAATACATAAGCCATCCCCCTATATTTTGTCATCTCGTTTGACATCTAGAGATTAGCATTCATTCAAATATCTGTCAAGACGGGTTCCGATGACATCTAGTATTATATTTGCTGCTGTCAACATTATGCTTATATTATCCCGGGTGTCTGCTTTTGGGCTTCAAGTTCTGAGACCGGCAGCTTGTGCCTGAATTAATCGGCGAATCGTTCATAATGCCCAGCTATTGAGTCAAAATAGTACAAGCTGATTGGAAAGGTTTGATATGTTGATGGGTTTCAGCGAGAAAGACAAAACGAAAAGCCGCAGGGGCAGGATAGCCGCCATCTCCGGTTTGGCTGCCCTGGCAGCGGCACTGATTGCGGCGAAAGCCATTTACCTGCACAGGAGCGCGGCGAACACGACTGCTTATACGCCGTATATTGTCCGTCGGGGCGATTTCACCTTAACAGCCCGCGGCAGCGGAACGCTGCAGCCGGCTGAAACCTCCACACTCACCTCACTGATTTCCGGAAAGATCCTCTCCGCGCCTTTTCAGGAGGGTGATGTTGTACAAAAAGATCAGGTGCTTTACGTCATAGACAGCTCCGATATCGACAGCGGCATCAGTCAGGTGGAATACAGCCTGCAGGTTAGCCAGAACCGGCTCAGCAGCGCGCTCAGGCAGCTGGAAAACCTTAAACTGAAGGTGGGCGGCACCGGAACCGTGATTGAGCTGAACGCACAGGAGGGCGATATCGTGCAGCCCGGACAGGTTGTGGCCGTTATTCGCGAGAGCGATACGATGTTGATCAGGGTCCTTTTCCAGAAGACTGCAGCCGAGAGCGTAACTCCGGGTGAAAGTGCCGTCGTGACGCTGGGTGGTACGAACGAATCATATAACGGCACCGTATTAAATGTCAGCACAGTGAATCAGGTGCTCGCGGGCAATGTCATCGCCAGGGAAATCACAGTCGAATTCGCAAATCCCGGGGCTTTTTCGCCGCAGTCAGCGGCATATGTGACGATCCGCGGGATAAACAGTCTCCAGAACGGGACATTTGACTACAAGTATCTGGGCAGCGTTACGACCACAGACGCAGGTGCCGTCGTCAAGATAAATGTCAGCGAGGGCAGCCGCGTGACGAAGGGGCAGGTCATCGCCGTTGTGCAAAGCGATTCGGTTGACCAGCAGATACAGAGCGCCCGGATCGCCGTTGAAAGCGCGAAGCTGGCTCTGGAAGCCCAGCGCAGGAAGAAGGCGGAGTATACAATTCGGTCCCCTGCTGCCGGGACGATCGCCGAAAAATTCTATCAGGAGGGTGGTACGCTGAGAGCAGGTGCTATACTCGGCACGGTCATTGACCTGTCCCATCTGTCACTTGTGTTGAATGTGGATGAGCTGGATATCAAGAGGGTGCGGCCAGAGCAATCCGTGACGCTCAATGTCAATGCCGTTCAGGGGACGGAATACGCGGGAACAGTGACAAACGTGAGCATCATGGGGACGTCGCAAAACGGCGTGACCTCCTACCCTGTCACAATCCGGATAGACAAAACGGAAGAGCTGCTGCCGGGGATGAACGCTGTCGCGAGACTTGTTTTGGAAACCCTTGAAGATGTCCTGACGGTGCCTGTCGGTGCCGTTATGGACAGCAACTTGCTGCCGGTGAAGACTGCAGGGCAGGAACAGGAGAAGCCCGAGCCCGGCATACCCGTTGGTTTCAAGCTGACCGAGGTAACCCTCGGACCGTCAAACGATACCGATGTCGTCATCACCGAGGGACTGAAGGAGGGCGATATCATCGCTATCATGGACAAAACGCCGCCGTTACAGGGCGCGGCGCAGGCCACATAAGAACATGTCGATTGAAAAGGGCCGGCATGAAAGCCGGCCTTTACAAATATGCGTTTTGTTCCCTTATCCTACAACGACCATACGGATTTTGCCGCCTTCGGCGGGGGTGCGGTCGTAATAGACCGTCAGGGTTTCGGCGAAGGCGCGGGTGTTGTTCAAGCGGCCTTCGCCTTCAAACCATGTATCCGTCAGCTTATTGTAGCATTCCACCTTGTCTGATACCATAATGTCCATGTTCGGCAGGTGTAAATACGTCTTCCCGTTGACGGTGTAGAACGACGTGCGGCTGACGTTTTTGACCTCCGTCAGGGTGACGACGGCTTCTACCTTACTTTTGTCTGCGCTGACAGCAAGACCGCCGGGGGCGCCGTTTGTAAAGGCGGAACCTGTGATAATCTGCTGTGTACCTACCTTATTGGTGCTGTTGATTACTGAAATTGTACGGTTTGAAAACGGAAGACCGTTGAATGAATCGTCTTTTGTGTCTTCCTTAAGGAATCCATACTCATATCTATCCCCCGTCACGTCGTTGAGGACGAGAAGATCGACGCGGCCGGCGTAGTCCTTGCGGGCGTAAACCACCTTGGCGGCGCTGACTTTTGTCTGGGTCAGGTCGGAAAGGGAAATTTGCTCCACGGGACCGGTGCCGACGCGCTCGAAGGTTTTGACAGCCGGGCTGAGGGCCGCCGTGCCGAGGGTCAGCTTATTGAGGTCCAGTTCGCCTGTCGCGCCCGACGTGCCAAGCTTGGAGAGGGAAATCTGACCCGCCATGTAGGAGCTCACCGTGACAAGCTCGCCGGCGTATTGGGACGCGGTATTCTCCGTCAGCTTCGGGTCACCTTTCAACTCAATCCCGTTCAGCAGCGTCACCGCGGCGCTGGTTGACGATATGCCCGGCTGGACAATCCCCACCGCGGTAGAACCCGAAACGCCGGTGGCGGCGCCGGCCACCTGACCGTCCGTCGTCAAAAGCAGGGTAATAACCTGGCCAAGCTTATATTGCGCCAAGCTGTCTATTGCCGAGGGCAGCACGGGGAATTCATAGCCCATAACGGTGATTCTTGAGGGGCTGGACAAATTCGGCCAGCAGTTTTCATAACAGCCGGTCAGGCGGAAATCCGTGATGTTCAGAATCCTCGCAGACTTGTCATAAGTAACGACATCATATTGCCTGATGTCGGACAAGGACGCCGGCGCGCCGTTTTTCAAAATGGTGTAGCCGGTATCGCCGCCTGTCAGCCAGCCGACGGACCCGACGGACGTGCTCGCTCCAGCGACAACGGCGCCGTCGGCTTTCGAGGTGCTGATATACACACCTTCGGCTTTACCGTCAGAGGAATAAAACAGTGTCACTTTCGTACCATATGCGATATTAATGAACAGGCTGCCGAATTTGCCGCTCTCGGACGCCGTATAAGCCGGGACATCAGCGGGAATGTCGTAACGCGTGCCGGCCGCGTCCTTAATCCAGGCGGAAGTAGGCTGGGACACCGTTATGGTCTTTGAATTCCTGTCGGGCAGGAAGGTGAGCGCCCTGCCGGACTCGTCAGTCAAAAGCGTACCGCGCTGGCCGAGAATAACCGGCGGTACAACACCGCTGCCTGACAATCCCCTGGGGGGAAGTTCTCATCGCATTACCTGTCCCATCGGCAGCGCGAACACCCAACTCCATGATGATGACGTTTTCCGATGCGGAGCCAAGACTTGATAAATAACTCCCGCCGCCCTTTTTAGGTGTACGGAGGAGATTATTGAACAGAAGCGCCGCCTGGGCGCGGGATATGGGCGCAGTCCAGGACGACGCGGTCATGCCTGCCGTCAGGCCTGTGTCATGAGCCAGAGCCATATAACCGTCCGGCCAGAGCATGCCGGCGTCGGCGTCCGAGTAGCCCAGCATCCGCATGAGAATCGTGACCGCCTGGGCGTAGGTGATGTTCTCGTCAGGCATGAAATATCCGCCGCTGCCGGCGATGATCTTATTCTCTCCGGAAACGGCAATGTTGATATAGCCCCTTGCCCAGTGGCCGGCCCGGACATCCCGGAAAATAGTGCGGTTTCTGTAGAGAGGCTCTTCTGCCCCGCGCCCCATGGTGATCACGGCCATTTTGCAGAAAGCCGCCCGGGTCAGCGTCCCGTCGGGAAGAAAGTTGCCGTTCTCATCTCCGCCGACGGCACCCAGCATCTGCAGGACGGCGACTTCCCGCATCAGGCTCTGGTCCTTGATATCGGGAAACGACGCCGGTGCAGCCAACGCCGTTGACGCCAGAGCGAACAGTAATATTGCCGCCAGGATTACAGCGATTATCTTTTTCATGGTTCTCTCCTTTATTCCGCGCGCAGCGCCTCAACGGGCTGCAGGCCTGATGCTTTAATTGCCGGATACATGCCGAAGCTGATGCCCAGAATGACCGAGAAGCCAAAGGCACCGATGGTCAGGGGGATGTTCGGAAACAGCACGATATCCAACAGCAGCTTCCCGGCCACCAGCGTGCCGAGATAGCCCAGCAGGATGCCGAAAATACCGCCCGTACCGCAGATGACAGCCGCTTCAATCAGAAACTGGATAAGAATTGTCTTGCGCGTGCCGCCGATGGCCTTGCGGATACCGATCTCCCTTGTCCGCTCACGCACGGTGACGAGCATGATGTTCATAATGCCGATACCACCAACAAGGAGGGATATCCCCGCGATGCCGCCCAGCACCAGGCTCATCATCCTGTTCTGCTCATCGGACTGCTCCATCCAGGTGTTTTCCGACCAGACGTTGAAATAACCGTTCTCGTTGGTGATTCTGCCGGAGAGGAAGCCGGTCAGGCGCGTGATGGCCTCCGTAGTGGCCTCCGAGCTTTTGGCCTTGACGGTAAAGTCGCTGAACATGCCCTGTTTATTTAGGATGCGGTTCATGGAATATGGGACGACGCACATATAATCCATATACCAGTTATCCTCGGAGCCCTTTGCTTCATAGACGCCGACTACCTCAAATTTCTGTCCGCCGATTGTAACCTTTTCTCCGATGGGGTCTTTATAATCGAAAAGATATTCCCTGAGCTTATCGCCCAACACCACAACCTGATTGTAATTTTCAATGTCCAGCCAGCAGATGTCCCTGCCATATTGGACGGTATAGTTGTTGCACAACGAATACTGGTCACTGCCCAGATACGTCTGGGACATGCCATACTGCTGGTTGCTCTCGGTGGATTTCGTCATATATTTGACCGGCCCGTAAAAACCACCGTTCGGGGTGACTCCCAGGACAAGCTCCTTCAGGCTCAGGCAGTAATCGTAAAGATCCTGGGTCATATCCTGCATATTATACCTGAAAGCCGACACGGAGATTTTGTTTGTCCCCATTGCCTCAAAGTTTTCCTTGATTTTCTGGTTTTGCCCCTGGACGACCGAGACCATGATGACGACGGCTGCCACGCCGATGATAATGCCCAGCATTGTCAGAAAGGACCGGACCTTATTTGAAAATATCGACTTGGCAGCCATTTTGAAGCCTTGCCGGATGTTCATAATACAGCCCCCTCTCTCAGTCTGTCCTCAATTATCGCCCCATCGGAGATGTGAATGAGCCGGTTGCATTCACCCGCAAGCTCCGTATTATGAGTGATGAGGATGACTGTCGTCCCTTCCTCGTTGAGGCTTTTGAGTATCTCCATCACGTGCTGGCCGGTTCTTGAATCCAGCGCACCGGTGGGTTCGTCAGCCATGATGATTGCCGGCTTTGTGGAGATGGCTCGGGCGATGGCCACGCGCTGCTGCTGACCGCCTGACATTTCCGACGGCTTATGATTCGCCCTGTCAGTCAGGTTGACGCGCTCAAGGGCTTCCATCACCATATCGCGGCGCTTTGAACCGCCGATACCCTGATAGATGAGCGGCAGCTCCACATTCTCATATGCGCTGAGCGCCTGAATCAGGTGAAAGCCCTGAAAAACAAAGCCGACTTCTTTGTTGCGTATCTTTGATAACTGTCTGTCAGTCAATTCGCCCACATCCTGGCCGTCAAGAAAATAGGTGCCGTATGTGGGAATATCAAGGCAGCCCAGGATATTCATCAGCGTGCTCTTGCCTGAGCCCGAAGCGCCGATGATGCTGAGGAATTCTCCTCTTTGCACCTGCAGCGTCACGCCGACGAGGGCACGAACCTCATTTTCGTAGCCTTCGTTATATATCTTGTAGGCATCTCTTAAATCTATCAGACCCAAAGTCCCACTCCTAACCCCTCATTATAACCGGCCCGCCGCCCATATCCCATGAATTACCGTTGTCCGTCATGTATTGGGTAAAGACGACCGTTCCCTCTTCAACACCGTCAATAATTTCGGCAGACATATTGTCCGACAAGCCGACAGTAACGGGCACCGGGTAGAACCCTTCAGGCACTTCCATGCCCAGGGCTTCGGCGTCCAGCGCGTTTTCCGGCTTTGTCTCCGACTGAATAAACAGACACGGCCCGCTCTCGGTGTACCTGACGGCCTGCACCGGAACCAACAGGCAGTCGTCGGACTGGGAGGCCACGAGGCTGTAATCCACATACATACCCGACATCATCGTACCGGTCATATTATCGACCTTGATGACTGCCGGATAATATGAGTAGCCGTTTTCGTATTTACCCTCCAGGCTGACCGATTCAACGGTCCCCATAAAGGTCTCCTGGCCGTTGCGCCCCCACTGGGTGATCTGGCACATCATGCCCGGCTTGACATATGTAATATTGAGCTGATCGATCTGCGCTTCCACCGTCATAACAGCAGTATCGGCGATGTTGATGGCAACCGTTCCGGCCTGGACCTGCATACCCGGAACAAGGGAGCATGAGAGGACCGTCCCGTTCATGGGTGAGACAGCGTTGAAATTATTGAGATTGTCCTGCGCCTTCTGGAGCTTTTCCCGGGCATCCTTGAGCTGGTTTTCCAAGGCCGCGGCCTGATCGTCGTTATCGTCGGCGTCCAGCTTCAGGAGCAAGGCCCCGCTGTTGACTGGCGCGAAGCTGAGGAGGTTGACGGTGCTGGCCTTCCCCGCGGCTTTCGTGACGATATCGACAGAGCGGTTATAGGTCAGTTCGCCCGCATCGTACGGATATATGATTTCGTCCAACGCACCCGTCATGACGGCTGTGGCGCCCATTTTTGAGGTGAGCGTGCCGGGGTTGTCCAGAGTAATGACAACCTGGAAGAGAACGGAGCCCTCCTCGGTGATTTTGCGGACATAATTAATGTCGGATACGGTCCCGCTCAGCTGGCTCATTGTGGAGGGGATGGAGACAACGGCCGCCTGCCCCTTCTTGATATCGTCCTTGTAGGCATAGTTGAAATAAAGGGCGAGCTTCATTTTGCTGTCGTCAACAAGCGTCGCTATTTTCGTCCCTACGCCAACCGCATCGCCCACCTTAATATCTGCGGCATCCAGAATAATCCCGCTGAAATCGGCTGTTACAGCGAGGTGGTTGTACGCTTCGCTGATTGCTCCCAGCTGCTTTTCATAATTCTCCACGACCTTACGCGCGTCGTCGACTGCCGCCAGCGCTTCTGTGCTGTCTATGGTGTAAAGCGGGTCACCCGTGAAGACCATGTCGCCATCCTGAACGAAAACCTCCAGTACGGTACCTCCGGAGGACAGCGTAATCGATGCGGAATCCATAGCCTTCGTCAAGCCGCTGCCGGTGACGGTGCTCTGGATGGAGCCTCTCTGAACAGAATCGGTCAATATCTCCTTGTCTGCCTCGGCTTCATTAAACAGCTTGTACAGCAGAAAAGCGATACCGCCCAGTACGACCAGAACAATCGCAATTGTGATGATTATCCTGAGCGTCTTTTTCCTCTTTTTTCTTTTTTTCGGCTGCGATTCCAGGACTGCCGTTCCGGCTGTGCTTTTCAGTTCATCCATTTGTCTGCCCCCTAAGGTAAATATTGCTATCATTATAATGACGAGTTGCATCAGATAATGTTCCGGAATTATAAAATTTTTGTAAACATGCATTTCCATTATAAGTCATGTCTCGCCCGAAATAAAGCATCTGCGGTAATAAATTGTTCGCACTTTACACCCCTGCATGCAGAAAACCGGCAGCCTTAAGACTGCCGGTTTTGTCCGCGGTACGGAAATGTCGGTGATACATCTGCTATGTCAAATCAAAAAGCTGCTGCTTTTTGATTTCTATGGAATCCAGCGCCGTGAGGGATGTTGAACCGATGACTGTCGTCACCTTGACATAGAGCCTGATTGAGAAAACGTTATTGTCCTTCAACTGATCGAGCACCTCGACAGCGCCAATTTTATCCGCTAGATAGAGCTTGTAGACATGCCCGCCCTTTATGTCGGTAGCTTCAGCGCCGTTGGCGTTGTAAGTTGTTACAGAGCCCAGAGGGCTGACTTTCCGGTCCGCGTCTACCGTTGGATCGACAGTGCCATTCACATCATCCGAAACGTAGTACTGGACGGTGACGGTTTTCTGGACACCGACGTTGGGGTCCGAGATCCTGTAGTAGACGGCACGGTTTTCATCCGTCGGGCTGAAGGCATCAGTCAGGACGGAGGCTGCGTCTGTCAGTACATACTTTTCGTGGATATCGCTTGTTCCCCGGGCGTCCTGCTTGATAGCGACGACGGGCGCCTGAACGGCGGACTGGTAGGCGGCGATCATCGTGTTGACGAAAAGCTTGGCCTCATTGACGTACTCCTGGGTTGCGCCGGGGCCGTACAGGCTGTCGGCATACTTGTGGCCGACGCCCGAGTAGGTGACGTTGCCTTTGTTATAAATGTAGTAGGCGTTGACACAGTCGTTGGGCACGTCGTCGTAATAGGAGTTTTCGTCATATCCTCCGTTGGACATGCAGTACCACACCACGATATCGTCCGTATTCATGTTGATCTGGAAATACTGCTCATGGGTTGTACCGATCTTCATATAGCTGCCGCCGTAGCCGGTGATGCTGCCGTCCTTACCGCCGAAAGCGGCGGTATTGACATTATAGGGATACGTCGTGATCTGCCCCTTATTGACCTGGGATACATCCGTCGTCTCTCTGTTCTTATAATAGTTATTGGTATACCTGTATGTGTTGCCGCTGCCGGCGGCAAACCGGATGAGCGCGTAGTTGGTGTAGCCCTGGTACTCGTTGACGGTTTTGCTCCGCCCGCTGCCGGGCTCGAACGCGACGCTGCGGCTGAGGTCCAGTATCGTTGCGATACTGGAGTCGGACATGGGCGCGTTCACATTGACCAGGTCGCCCAGCTCCATGCCGCCGCCCAGGGATATCGAGCTTGTCACGCCGTACCTATCGAGGCCCACGGCGTCCCTGATGACGGTGTTGAAGTAGTAACCCCAGTCACCTATGCCGCCCGGTATTGACCGCGTGCACAGGGTTTTCTGCAGAAAAGGCTCGCTCGAGTAAAGGTTTTCATAGTCTATTCTATAGTAGCTGCCGTCATAATCGCCTACGTAATTATACCCCCAAGGGATTTGATATGGCGAATATACGCGCACTACCCCGTCGACGCTCCTGTACTCCCCGGTGACCGTGTTGCGTACAACATTGGTGTTGCTGAGCGTTTTGGTAATGGGATTGATGTTTTCCTTCATCGGATAGTATGCCGAGGGCATCTGGCTCAGTGACGTCGTATCGTGGGTGAACAGGACGCTCTTGCCCGAATTGATGTACCGGACAAGGGCGGCGGCTGAATTCACACCGATGCCGTCGTACATGTCGTTGAAGCCGATGATCAGCATATCATATTCATTCAGGTAGTTAAATATAGCATCCGTTGTGCCTTTTGATTCGAGGCTGTTTTTGCCGCCGTTGTTTTCGATCGCATCGATGGTCACGCTGAAGTCAGCCAGGTTCGAGATCAGCTGTCCGTAAATGCCCTTCGGGTTTGAGGAGAGCTGCTTGCTCAGGTTGAGACGCGGAGGCTTATTCGAATCCTCCTTCTGCATGATCTGGAGGACCTTGACAACATGCTTGTTGGCGCCCGCCGCAATTCGCGTGAAGCCCTGGACGGAGGCATGAATCTGGTTGGCGCCGTTTTTGACGACCTCAAGCTTCCATGGGATAATGCCCACATATTCCTGGGGCATTTGCCTTGAGACCTGATACTCGGTATCGGCCGCAAGCTTATAATATTCTATTTCAGTCACCGGATCCTTCAAGGGGAGCACCAGCGTTCCGTCAGAAACGCGGCGGACGCTGATATCGTCGAGCCTCTCGCTGGCGGAATACCTGCCGTCGGCATTGATATCGATGAAAAGCCGGCAGTCATACCTGGTGGATACGGGCGCCGGGTCGGTGACATTGTCAATAGCAAAAACATATTTGAGATAGTAATAACCGTCATTGGAGTCGGCGGTGATGGAAGCGTTGCTGTTGTCGGCGTATTCCACCGGCTTTGCCGTCAGTTCGATGGTCGGCTTGGAGACGTTCAGGTACTTGATGACTGTATCCCTGTTATTTTCATCGGATGCAAATGCCTGCGTCATCACGTTGGGATAAACGCCGTAAATGCCCGATACCGCCTCATACATGTACGAGCTGTTGTCGACCTTACCCGCATCGATGCCGGAGCCTGAAACAAAGCCATCGGCAAGAATAATGGGGTAGCCTGCCTGGACGTATTTTTTCAGCTCGGTCACCTTTGTTACCGTAATATCATTGCCGGAAAAGCGGAATTGGTTCGCTTTCGAGTTCCATGTGCCGTCGATCGCTTTGATACCGCCGGGGAGGGAGGTATAATCCTGCTCCCGGATGCCGGCGAGCTCGATGCTGCCGTTAAAGGTATCGCCGATGCCGGTGTAGATAAGGCCGTCCATCTTAGAATCGTTATAGTCGGTTTTACCGTTTTTCATGTTGAACGATTCCGTCGACATGCCGATGTAGATCATGTCGTAGGTTTCGTTGATATCCTCGATTTTACCGATGAACTCGCCTGTCGTCATGTGGACAACGGTGATTTTGTCTTCAGGGAGCGTGTTGCCGATCCAGGTGCACACCGTTGCGGCAGACAGCTGCATTTCAGCCGGCACCTTGGCCGGTTGGAGCTCAAGAACCTTAATTTCCGTCTTGGGGTTCGTCTGCCGGTGGCCCTTGTAGTTGATGACATGCCGGACAGACGCGGAGACGGAGACGTTTTCGGGAAGCAGGTCTGTTTGTTTCGCAAGCTGTTTTAGGAAGTTCTCGTCCTTTATCTCCTTGAGAACGTCCATGAAACCTTCGGAATAAACCTCCTGAGAAAAGCTCTCGTCAAACAGTGGCGTCACAAGCGTGACGATATCGTTCAGTCCGGGATTGCCTATATCCGGATTATTCGCGGTGCTGACCGTGTTGAACGGGTTGAAGCTGTATACGTTGTTGCTGACAAAGGTCTTGTCGGCGTCACCGGCGATGTAGGACAAGCTTTCCCAATCAACTGTAAGCGCTTCGAGCGTTGTCTCGTCAGTCGTTTCAAAGCCCGGCTGCAGGCACAGGAGGCTGAGCTTCTGGATGCGGTTGACCGGCGACTCCTCCGTGATGCCCTGAATAATGGAATAATCGACAATCAGAGGCAGCTGGTCCGCTGTGAAATTGTAAATGGCAATGGCGGCGGCATCCGATATATCCGTGGAAGTATAACCTGTCTCAGCACTGTCGGTGGTGATGTCCGTCCCCGAGGAGATATAAATCATCCCCGCCCCGGCGATATCAGACAATTTGACGTCTCC
>CAZVLO010000039.1:0-3908 GCA_964628265.1 uncultured Papillibacter sp. | reverse complement strand
GCTGGCCCGCGGTGACGGCGACGACCGACTCGCGGCCCATGACGCTGCGCTTGAAAAGGTTGTTGCTGATAAACCCGGCTTTATAATAGATATCATTGAAATGAATCGTATTTTGGATACCGTTGACATCGGGCGTAAACGTATAGTTCCCGCCCGTGACGACATGGGCGTAGCCTGTTATGCTGCGCGAAAAATAGGCCGGGCCCGGAACAGGCGGGTCATCGCCGGTCATGGGCGGCGTTGTAAAGCCGTCACCCGGGGCGTCGTCCTCGTCGGCTATGCTCACGATCGCCTTGTACTGATGGACAGCCGGTTCCGCGCCCGGGGCACCTGTTTCGTTCTCCCTGACGTAATAATACTCAAGCTCGGAATTGAAGCCATCACCACTGACGATTTCACCCGTTGTGGCGAGGTATGTATAAATGCCGGATTCCCCGTCCAGCTCGTATATGGCGACATTTTCCCATTTTTCCCAGTTTGATGCGAATTCATCTACTATGACGCCAAGGTCCATCTTTGTAAATGTGGGGCTGTAGTAATAATACCCCGCCTCCTGCACTGGAGAATGCTCAAACCTTATAATATTCTGGACATACCCGCCTGTACCGTCCATCGCCGGTACGTAGGCATATTCGGCCCGGAAAGCGCCGTCTTCACCGTCTGCTGCCGGAGTAAACGTCCCGGGCATGTCGACGGTTTCAGTGGCAGCAAGGCGGAGTCTGCTCCAGTTCTCCGGATCATCCGCGAGCTATGCTTCCGTATAATAATCCGTACCGTCAAAATACGTATACCGGAGAGGCGTCGTATCGGTGTTCCCCAGTATTCCCCTTTCGGCAAGCCTTTTGAACAGCTGCTCGTTGGCAAAGGAGCTCCTGCCTGCGGGTGAGGGTGTTTTTGCAAGTGTGGCCGTCCAGCCGTTCAACTGGATTTCGCCGTCGGAATACGTGTCAAAATACACCGACGAGATTGGCTCCTGTCCCTCGATGTAATAACCGAAGGATGCGGCTTTTTCGTCCGGCACGATTTCAAGGATATTGAACGTGCCGCTCTGGGCAACGATTTCTTCTATGTGCTTCAGCGAGGCTGCGTTACCCGTCGTTCTCTCGGGGTTGAACGTCACCAGCGCCACTGCGAGCATGACTGCCGCAGTCACGGAAACAACAATGCTGCGGGTATAATTAATCTTTTTTAACTTTGTGATGCGCACTTCTGCTCACCTCTCTCTTCACGTGTTAACTGAGCGGAACGCCTGAGCTGATGTTCTTAACCTGATTTCTCAGCGCAAACGTTTGGCATCCGTCGTATGCTTCGCCGCCCGTGCCGTATTTGATGGTAACGATTACAGAGGATGCGTTCAGGGAGCCCGACGAGGCTGAGATTGTCGCCGAGAAGGCTTTGACGTAGCTTGACATCAGCTGACCCGAATCAAAGGTGATTGAGGAGAAGCCCGGGGCAGCCGGATCAAAGTCGTCCACCGCCGTCTTGTAGAAATACAGCACATCCGCGTCCGGCTTCTTCGCGAATTTATAAATCTCGAAATTCGAGTCCTTTTCATCGACGACATACAGACTGCCGTCAGAACCTGCTCCGATAGCTGAGTTGCAGTCGATGATATACTCCTGAAGCTGGCTCATGGCCAGCTGGGATTCGTACTGGAGATTGATGTCCGTGGCGATTTTGCTGTACGTGTTGGAACTCGTGCTGATAACGAACGTGACGGACAGCATCACAACGCCGAGAATCGCAAAGGCGACCATCAGCTCCACCAGTGTGAACCCCCTGTTTCCAAATAGTTTTTTCATATCTCATACTCCTCAGGCGGAAACACTGAATTTCCCGGTGTCTGGCCACAGAATGATTGTTCTGCTGGCGCCGCTGCGGACGACAATCTTCGTGTAATATCCGCCTATTCCGGCGCCGGGCGCGCTTTCGTCGTACAGTGCCCATGCCTGACCGGCAGTCTTAAAGCTCCCGTCATTTCTGTTGAAGGCGATGATGATCCCATCGGCGTCAAGGGGCGCCCCTGTCGGGTCTGAGCCGACATGGCAGGTGATCGCGATCTTGGCAGAGCCGACTTTAATATCTTGCTCCGCCGGCTTATCGTTCTCGTATTTGTCGATATAGATGCCGTCCCCGGTTTTATAAAGGCGCATATAGACGTCGCCCGCCCGCGTCATCGCGGTGACTTTTTCCTTGCCGAGTTCGCTGGCGATTTCCTTTACGCACCGCTTCGTCTCCAGGGAAAAAATCGTGTTGACGGACATACTGACGAGCCCCAGACCGATGGCCATGATGGCGACGACGACAATCATCTCCAGGATTGTAAATCCGGCATTTTTGAATATTTTCCTTTTCACTGGAATATCCTTTCTCATTTTGAGGCGTCACGTCTCGTTCTTCTTCCAGTTTTCGTAGGTGACAAGGCTGTTCATGTCCCACACCTGAGTCTCGCCCGACGTGTTTGTGCTGACATTCATCGGCGACATCACATGGGGATTGAAGTACATGTAGTGCTTATCTTTCGTATCGGGGTCTTCCGTTAAAAGCTCCTCGAGCGCGTCGGCCACCGCTGCCCTGTCCGCATAAACGACGGCGTCGCTTTTGAGCGTCACATTCCCGCCGGCTAAAATGAGCCCGTAATATTCACCCGACACCGTGACATCCCCCGAGGCGATGACGATATGGACCGTATTACCCGGGTCTGCGTTCAGGGTATAGTTGCCGTTTTTGACGATAACCTTCGCATCGCCTGAGGACGGATATATTTTCGTCCCCGAAAGGGTACTCAATTCAGCGTCATTGACAAAATATTCATATGCCGACTCAACGTCGCCGGCGCTCTCCGTTCTTGTGAGGGTGTGGCGGAGATTTGCATAGCTGTTTTTAATTTCGTTGATGGAAGCCAAAGGTGCGCCGTTGGCGTCGATAATCTCGCCGAGGGAGCTGCCGTCGAATGTAAAGGCCTCGGCGTTCAGGTTCTTTGTCAGGTTCCCGCCCATCACGATGCCGTTGCTGTAAATCTCCACGTACTTCTGGATGACAGGGGTATTCGCGCTGTAATAGTCCCTGAAGTACTCGCTGGCCCATTCGGTTTTTGTTTTAATCGATCCGCCGGGCATTGTGATATCATCAAACTTCAGGCAGAAATAAATCAAATTTGTCGTCCCGATTGATTTTCGTATGTACTGGATGTTTCCTGAAGTGCTCAGAATACCGTAGTCGGCTAGGGTTTTTTCACCGATGACTTTCCTATCCAGAAAAACGGCGTTTTCAAGTGCCGCCTGTCCGGGGTCAGCGCCCTCATATTCGTAGGGGTTGTTAATGGGTTTGCCACCAATCTGCCCCAGGCAGCTTTCGGGGACAAGATAGGCCAGCTGGTTGCTTTTGACGGAGAGGGACTCTCCCATCATGACATACCCGTTCATTGTGCCGAAATTGACAAAGCTATGGCCTGCCAGCAGAAGCGCCCGGAGCTCGGACATGTCAAGCAGCGTGTTTTTGCCGTTGATGATGATTGAGCTGCTCTCGTTCGGATCCGATGTGGAATCACCATACCCATAATATCTGCCGGACAGGTTCGCCTCCGTACCGTTGCCGTAGAGGTTCAGGTCGTTGGCGATATAAGCGTCCCCGGCGATATTCAATTTTCCGCCGGCATTCAGCTTGATGTCCTTTGCCCAAAGCGATGAATTGATGTTGAAATTCATAACGCCGCCGTTCATGGCGACAGGGCCGGTGACAAAGTATGGGGCGTTTTGAACATTGAACGCGTTTCCGCCGCCGCTGACGGTGACGCTGCCGGCGTATACGTTCCCGAAAACACTGACAGTACCTGAGGCCTCGAGCTGCTGCAGAGCGCCTTTTGCGACAATGGCGAAGTCGGGGATGGCTGTCTGCCGGCTTGTGGC
>CAZVLO010000038.1:23290-26406 GCA_964628265.1 uncultured Papillibacter sp. | reverse complement strand
GTGCAGGTGAAACAATCCTCAGTCACCCTGCGGGTGACAGCTCCTTTCAAAAGGAGCCTTAGTTCCATGTGGGGTGTGTGTGGCTTTCGATGCTTATTCCTTCCCGTAGCACCGGGTGACGCCAAAAGCAGGGGAGACGTTCCCCTGCTTCTTAAAATGCACTGTCGTTTTACCTACACAATCCCAAGGATGTCATTGACCTCATGCTGTTTGGCCAATGGTCGGCCAACAGACCGGGCGAGTTCCTGTACCTCCTGCAAGAGCTCCACGTTTGTTGGTTTTCGATTGGGATCATAATGCAGCTCCAGGCCTGTTTTGATATGTCCGCCAAGCTCAATCACCCTTTTAAGCAAAGGCGTTGTATCGGCGCTGCCTTCTCCCCATATGGAAATAAACCAAGGCAAATCACATTCCTTCATCATATCGAGATAGAAATAGAGGCTTTCAATCGTCGGCGGAACACCGGTTGTATTGACGGGCTGCATGGCAAGCGAACCATAATCGCCGAAAAAATATAAATCGATGCTCGAACCTCGCGGTGACCGTCCCATTTTGATATACCGCATGGCCGTTCTTAAATAGCCCGGCTCATAAACGCCCCAGACAATGCCCAGATTATTGCGGTTGCAAAGGTCCACTTGTTGATTGATCCTTCTGAATGGGACATAATATCCCACTCCGTGTATATGCCCGGCATCATCCGTAAAGATAGGGAGATTCGCGGCACCGGGGTCCACGCAGCAGACCCTCATTCCAGCATTTTTAGAGAGCAGCTCGGCATGTTCCAGGCCGGATGCCTCCTCACCCTGTTCGGAGACATCCGACAGTGTGCTATACCAAAAGATATCGGGATATTTTTTTATAGCGGGGCCTATAACTTTCATATAGTCCTCGTAAGCCTCTGTTCCGATTAATTTCATGTTGGTATTATGGACGTGAATTCCACAGGCTCCCGCTTCCCAACACTTTATGACCTCCCCGGCTATTTCTTCATAACCTACCGGTATATTAGGATTGTACTCTTTGGTACGCAGACCGTTGATATGCGATTCGATTATTAGCGGAGTCTTCCAACAAGGGCCGGCATGGCTGAATTTTTCGTAGGCACTGTTCATATCCATACTCCTTTCATATCGGCGTCTGCACATGATTTCCCGAAAATACGACAGCAGTATTAAAAAAACGTTTTATTATCCCATATTGCAGGCACCGCCGTCGATGACGATGGTGCTGCCGGTGACCCAGTCGGCTTCATTTGACGCGAGCCACACGGCGGCGTACGCGATGTCATCCGGATGGCCGAGACGGCCCACGGGGCAGACCTCCTTCTGAATCTGCTTCTGGACCTCGGGGTTATTGCGCACCCACTCCGGTGTCAGATTTGTCTGGACGGGGCCGGGGCAGATGACGTTGAGACGTACGCCCTGGGGTGAGAACTCACGGATCATATCCCGCGTCATCTTGTTGATTGCGGCCTTGAACGCGCCGTACAGGTAGGCGTCCGACTCGGGCTTCATCACCGATATGGAGGCCACGTTTGTGATGGAGCTGTGTCCGTTTTTGACCAGTGCCGGCAGAAAAGCCTGCATCATCCAGTGATAGCCGCGGAAATTCGTTTCAAACAATTTCGAAAGGTCGTCGTCATCATGCTCCAGATACGGCTTATGGACAAGGACACCCGCGCTGTTAAAGAGTGTTGTCACATCGCCGTATGTATCGAGGGTTGCTTTGAGCAGATTTTCAATATCGCTCTTTTTGCGTACATCTGTGGGTACGAAAATCCCCTCGCCGCCGGTTTCCTTAATATACCGAAGCGTCTCGGCACCATCATCCTTATTGCGGTTGGCGCAGACGACCTTCGCGCCCTCCCTGGCGAACATCACAGCGGTGCCGCGGCCGATTCCAGAGCCCGCGCCCGTTACAACAGCGATTTTACCTTCCAGTCTTCCCATGGCCATTACTCCTTTTATTAAAAAATAGATAACAATTAATGAAACAGCATGAAAAAAAGCTGCAGAAATTTACCATAAGTATAGTTGAGGGAAAAAACAATGTAAAGTTATAAATATACGGATTTTGACGGCTTGTTCTGTAGATATTCACATTGACAGCCCATTTTTGCGCCGATATACTTATTACATATCACAAGAAAGAGGCGGCATATGGAAGTAAAAAACAATCGGACTTTTGGCAACCATGTTGTCCAGTATTCTCCTGATTACTCGTTTTGCGCCGGCTGCACCTCCTGTGAGGTGGTCTGCGCCCTGACACATGACGGGCTTGTCAGCCCCTGCCATAACAGGATATTTGTTGATAGAGACAATAGGTCGATGATACATACGGTTTTCGCTTGTCAGCAATGCGCCGATCATCCCTGTTATGACGCCTGCCCGAAAAAAGGTGAGGCGATGAAAATTGACGATAACAGCATCGTATGGGTTGACGAGGAATATTGCATCGGCTGCGGTCTTTGCGCCAAAGCCTGTGTCTTCACGCCGTCCCGGATCAATATGGTCAAGACAAAGGACAGGTCGAAACGGAAGGCAAAAAAATGCGACCTCTGCCGGACGCGTCCGGAAGGCCCGGCCTGTGTTGAATGGTGTCCCGTCCGGTGCATCGGCCTCAGCGACAATTCTGCCGCGGCACCACTTGCCAGGGAGGGGAACTAATATGGAGAAAAAGCTTTACGGTTATGTGGGTAAAATCGCCCGTATTAACCTGACGGAGCAAACAGTCGAGATTATTCCCACCGGTAAATATGTTCCGAAATATATCGGCGGGCGTGCCGTGTGCAATAAAATTTTCTGGGACGAGGTAAAACCCGGTACAAAAGCTTTTGATCCGGAAAATAAGCTTATCTATATGACCGGCCCCACGACGGCGACGGGCATTCCCACCGGCGGCAGAACCGTTTTCACCGGCATTTCACCCAATAGCCTGCCTGAGCAGTACTGCTGGAGCGGAATCGGCGGTTGGTTCGGTGCGGAGCTGAAGTTCGCCGGCTATGATGGCTTTATCCTGGAGGGAAAAGCCAAAGAGCATACCTATTTATATATTGAAGACGACAATATCCGGTTTCTTTCCGCTGAGCCGATATGGGGCCTGCTGGTCCATCC
>CAZVLO010000038.1:18371-23201 GCA_964628265.1 uncultured Papillibacter sp. | reverse complement strand
GCTCAAAAAATCTCAAGGCTATCACAATCCGGGGCACGGGTGCTGTTTATCCGGCCGATATCAAGAAACTATTCGAGCTCCGTAAAAAGATGGGCGAACCCTATATGCGCCCGAGCCCTGTCATTCATGAGGCAACCCACGGCATGGACCAGAATAAAATCCCCGTGGAGGGGGGCTGGCTTCGTGGTCAGGTGGCCTGCAGTCACGGTTGTAATCAACACTGCTGCCGTCTCATGATGAACATGAAATCGGCCTTTTCCGATGAGCCGATCAATCAGGTAGAAAAGTGTGTCGGCATCTTTGCCTATGGTTTCCAGCAGGATTGCAGCTGGTCGCCCATTCAAAGCTTTGAGACCGAAAAAAATCATTTTCTGGCCTGTAAGATGCTCAGCGGCGAAATGCCGGAGATTGATTTATCAGATCCGCATGTGCCTCAGATGTTTGAAAAGGTACCGGGCGATACGGTCAACTACTGGAAGCCTGACTTTGAAAAGGGCAGCGTCATGATGGACATGTGCAATGAGTACGGCATTGATAAGTGGGATGTCATCGTCTGGTTTATGACCTGGCTCTCCATGGCAAAACAAGAGGGCCTTTTGGATGATCTGGACTTCGGCATGGAGCCTGATGTTGAAAACGTGGAATTTGTCAAGTACTTCCTGGACATGATCACATACAGGAAAGGTAAATACGGTCCGATTTTTGCCGAGGGCATGGCCCGCGCCATCCGCACCCTGGGCAAGGAGAAATACGGTGACACTATATATCAGGGGCGCTTTTCACAGGTCATACCCGGCAAACAGCTGGATATCCCGGTCAGTCTGGAAACCGCCTGGGGTCATAGCTATCATTGGCAGGGGAGAGGCTTTGAGGGTTCGATCCCAAAAGCCGGATGGATTGCCACATCACTGGAGCTTATGACGTCAACACGGGACTGTCAGACCGTTGAACACCACCATCAGAAATTTGAGGAGTATCTACAGTTTAAGGATGACCCCTGCCATAGCCCGCTGCTGGTTGAAGGCGTCATTATGAATCAGAACAAGGCTGAGCTCAAGGATTCCGTTACATCTTGCGAATGGCAGTCTCCGGATCTTTTCTGGCCGGAGATGGAAGCGGAAGCATACACGGCGGCGACGGGCATCACAATGACGGAAAGGGAACTGAACGAGGCGGCGGAACGCTCCCGCCTGCTGTTCCGCGCTATTTTGATACGCAATTTCGGACGGGACAGGGACATGGAAGTGGGCGCCGTGTTCCCGACCATGCAATATCCCGATCCCTGGGGCGAAACGGTCACATGGGAGGATTGGAACGACCTGGTCGACCTTTATTACGAAAAGCGCGGCTGGGATAAAAAAACCGGCTGGCCTACCAGGGAGACGTTTGAGCGCTTCGGGTTGAAGGGAGTGGCCGATGTACTCGAAGCGGCGGGGAAGCTCCCCGTTAAGCCCAATTAAAACATGACAGTAACCGGAAAGGAATACCCAAAATTGAGATAATATGAGATTATCCGCTTGACAAACTTTCAGGATTGTGCTAACTTCACTATATCAAACGATAATAGCAAACCCGTTGAAAAACGGGGACGCAAAGCCAAGGGTCTAAGGTCAAATGCCTTAATGGTGCTGCTGACTATGACAGCCGGTTGCCGAACTTGAGGGAAATGCATTAAAGCCTCCTTACCGAGTTTCGGTGAAGGAGGTTTTTTGTTGAATGTTAAAAAAAGTAGAAGTACGCGAGCATGACATGAACAATATTAAAGAAAGGAAATCCGGTATGTCAGAGGCTGGTATGTCAAAGGAAGCTTTCAGAAAACAATTGGTCGATCTATACAGCCAGGGAAAAAGTATTGAACATATCTGTTCGGAATATAACGTCCCCAGATCGACATTCTACAGATGGATTAGGAAGTCACGCACCAGTCACCCGGATATATCAGATGCCGATATCCAGGTAATCGCCACAAAAATCGCAGAGCTTGAGGAAGAGGCATTGACTTATAAGAAGGTTCTGCAGCTTCTTAAGAAAGCTGAATAACCGCTTAAATATAGTATTAACGTCATTTGTTGCCCCGAATTTTAAATAAGGACTGTCCCCGAATACAGATTCGGGGATTATTTTTTGGGAAAGTAAAACAATGCTTGCAATATATGTTTCTGTGATGTAATATGTTAACGTACGTTAAATACAGGGGAGTAGACAATGGAATCCGATTTAAGGATAAAGATTAAGACTGTTGCCATAAATCACTTTAATAAAGATGGTTACCATGGGGCGACGATCCGCAATATCGCAAAGGAAGTCAACTGCTCTCTCCCGATGGTTTATTATTATTTTAACAGCAAAAAAGAACTGTTTCACGAGATTATAGAAAAAGACTACTTTGAACTCCTCGACAGGCATGCCAGGCAGATTAAAAGTACTGATGTTGTGGAGTTTTATACCCAGTATGTCTATAAGCTCAATGAGCTCAGCGATTATGATAAAAAGGTTTTCCGGTTGGGTGTCAAGGTAAATCTTTCGTTTGACGGGGACGATGAGCTGCGAGAGGTTATGGACGAATGGGAAAAAAGCTTGATCCCGTGGCACTTTCAGCGAATTATGCCCCATTTGGGAGACGTGGGGAATTGGATTGTCGTCATCAGAACACTCATACATCTGATTGACAATCTGGTAGTTACAATAGTCGTAAAAAGCCGGTATTTATCGGAGGAAGCGATCCGGGAAAATATACGTATAATTCTTGATAAGGCCAGATAAACTGAAAGGACGTAAAAGAATGGAATCGAAGACGATGAAGGTTGTATTTTCAGACATTAAAAACGGCAGCCACAGGGGGTTGGCGGCGAATGACGCAAAAAACGGCAAATCGGAATCTGCCGCTAAGAAAAATATTCGGTTTCGGCACAGCATCCTTATGAAAAAGACGGGTGGAATTCGAAATAATGCCTCTCGAGGAATTGCGGATTCACTTATTAACGCTGCGAATTGCGCGAATCTTCAAAATGAAAAGGCAGTATATGGGTACATGAATTTTACATCTGACGGTGCTGTGCGGCAAAAATGCCGTTGATTATCTTATGATTGTTACAGGTTTCAAGCTGCCGAGCATATAAACGGCGATTTCTTTTGAATATATGTTCGCAGTGCTGTATAGATTTTCGAGCCGCTTATCCAGATTCTCCAGCAAGTGCCGGTCGGTAACGGAATTTCTTAAGGAATACAGTCTGCTTAAAGTCAAATTTCTGCTGGTGGCTGCTGCGGCAATGAGATCAGCGCGATACTCAAAGCATATGTCCCAGGGTTCCCAGACATCCTTAAAGAAGAGATGGGCAACCTCGTGCCAAAGCCGGTTCAGCATGAATCCTTCATTCGATGTTTTTATCAGGTTACCGCTAATGATAAAAAAGCTTGTACCGTCTTTATACAGTGCGCTTCTCGAGTCTTTGCCGTCATTAGTGAGAAAAATCGGAATACTGTGCCAATTCCGAAAATAACGGCACCATTGAAGCTCCCTGCTGTCGTGGATGCAGACTATTTTGTTGATTTCCATAAATATCATTCCAATATATGTTAATTGCAATGAAATTATATGGAATTAAATAAACGAAGTCTGCCGAAAAAGGGCGGAAACAGAATTAGAATTATATATTGCGGTATCAAACGGCTTTCGTATATAACATGCGAAGGTCGTTTTTCTTTATGATCAGTGCTGTAAATACTTGGAATATATATTAATCGGTGTTCTGCTAAGAATAAACAATACATGGTTGAACAAAAGGAATTAAAAAGCACCGGAGTAAAAATATGTTTAGCTTTCTACTAAAAAAAGCAGGATACTGGTTCGCGCAAAAACAGGAAAAATCAAAGCAGCAAAAGGCAAAGAATGAGAAAGACGATGAAATCTCAAAAAATCTCGATGATGTCATTGAAACAATAAACAATGAAACGAGGGAGAGCAGTGACGTCGTCATACGGCGGTTTTATATAGGAGGCGATGTGGGCGCCGACGCTGCGATTGTCTTTATCGACGGACTCATCAACTCGAAAATTGTCAATGACAACGTCATAAGGCCGCTGATTCTCGGTATAAAACATGACGAGAATGCGATCAAAAGTGAAAACACGATCAGTTACATTGAGAAGTCAATGATTACAGTTAATGATATAAGGCAAGTCACCGGTATATCAGACACGCTGGATGGCGCGTTGGCAGGCGATGTCGTCTTGTTTGTGGACGGCGTTGATAAAGCGATTATCATGAACACAAAGGGCTGGGAAAGGCGCAGCATTACGGAACCGCTCAGCGAGGCTGTTATCAGGGGTCCTCGAGAGAGCTTTACAGAAAACCTGAGAACAAATACAGCCCTCATCAGAAGAAAGATAAAGAACCCCGCGATGATCTTTGAAGCGATGGTTATCGGAAGGAAAACAAAAACAAACGTCAGCCTGGCTTATCTTGACGGTGTGGTGAAGCCGGAGCTGATTAGTGAGGTAAAAAAACGCCTGAAAGGGATTAAAACAGACTCCATATTGGAGTCCGGTTATATTGAACAGTTCATTGAGGATTCGCCGGGTTCCGTATTCGCGACGATTGGTTATACAGAGAAGCCGGATGTGGCTGCCGCAAAAATTCTCGAAGGACGTGTTGCTATCATAGTTGACGGCACACCCTTCGTATTGACGGCTCCGTTTCTACTGCTGGAGAGCTTTCAGGCGTCGGAAGATTACTACTTTCGGCCATATTTCGCAACTATGACGCGCTGTGTCAGGGTCATCGGATACTTTATAACCATACTGGCGCCCGCCTTATATGTCGCCGTCACC
>CAZVLO010000038.1:11304-18354 GCA_964628265.1 uncultured Papillibacter sp. | reverse complement strand
ATACCGACGAGCCTGCTTATTACTTTTGCGCAGGCGCGTGAAGGCGTACCTTTTCCGGCGTTTGTGGAGTCACTTATTATGATTATTACATTTGAGATATTAAGAGAAGCCGGGATTCGGCTTCCGCGCCCGGTCGGGCAGGCGCTCAGCATCGTTGGGGCGCTGGTCATCGGAGAATCGGCCGTTTCTGCCGGTATTATCGGCGCACCGATGGTCATTGTTGTGGCAATAACAGCCGTTTGCGGTTTCCTTGTCCCGGCACAGAACGATTCGGCCGTCGTCATTCGTTATGCGATGCTCATTTTGGGAGCAACGTTCGGCGGTTATGGAATTACCCTTGGACTCATCGGGGTGCTGGTGCATATGTCATCTCTGGAATCGTTCGGTTATCCCTTTCTTTCTCCGAATGTGCCCTTTGACGTTGAAGACTCAAAGGATTCTGTTATCCGGGCACCGCTGTGGATGATGATCAGCAGACCGAAGGGGATGGCGATTGACGAGCAGCGAAAGGATTATGATGTGCCGCCTTCTGACGGCGGCGGGGAGGTCTCCGGGTAAGACATGGACAGGCTAAAGAAAAACATCATGAAGATTTCGATAACACTGGCATGTATCGCATGCCTTTCGGGCTGCTTTGACAGGCGTGAGCTTGATACTATGGGGATTGTTATGGGTGTGGCCATAGATAAAGCCGAATCGGAAGGTGAAACAGAGCTGACTATACAGATGGCAAATCCAAAAGGAAAGTCGACATCAAGCTCAAAAGGCAAAGAGTCTATGGAAAAGGGAGGTGGAAGCGCGTCTTCAGCATTTATCAATGTTTCGAATACAGGCCAGAACATAAATTATATCATCCGTGAGATGCAGCACATAATGAGCCGTATGATCTATATGGCGCACAACCAGGCGATCATATTCGGAGAGGAACTGGCAGAGCGCGGTGTACGGGACGTGTTGGATTTTTTTGCCAGGGCGCCGGAAGCGCGGATGACTCTCAATGTTTTCGTCGCAAAAGGGAAAGCGAAGGATGTGCTGGCTATTAATCCGGAATTGGAAAAGGTAACAAGCACGGAACTACAAAAGATATTAAAGGATCAAGAAATTACGTCTCATGCACCGATCGTCACCGAGTTCGAATTTGTCAGCACGATGGTCAGCAAAACGACAGCCGCGGTAGCGCCGATTGTCAGAATCGTTAATGAAGATAAGACGGACAGGCTGTCAGTCTCCGGCTGCGCCGTTTTCAAGGATAGTATTATGGTCGGTGAGTTGGGTGAAGTCGAAACAAGAGGTCTGCTGTTCGTTAAAAACAAGGTCAAAACAGGCGTGCTTAAGCTGGAGATCCAAAACACACCGGCGACAATAGAGATTCGGAAATCCAGAACAAAAGTAGAGCCGGTTCTGTATACAGACGGTAGGGTTGTATTTAATGTTGACGTCAATTTGACCGCAGGTCTGGGAGACCAATCGGGCAATCTGAATCTGGCGGCGCCGGAGAATACACCCGCTATGCTCAGTGCTGTCGAATCAGCCGTCAAAGACGAGATAAGGAGCGCTGTTGAAAAATCAAAGGAACTGAGCGCTGACGTTTTTGGCCTCGGGGAGCATCTCAACAGGAAATATCCTGACCAGTGGAGTGATATGAAGGATCGCTGGGACGAGATTTACAAGGATATCACTGTTAACGCAACAGTCAAAGTGAAGGCCGACGGCATCGGAAGCATCAACAGACCTCTTGTTCCCGAAAAGGCATAGGCTGAAAGCTAAGTTGAAGGCTAAAGTAAACGATTGGAAAGAGCATTATGTCAAAATCAATATCAGTCAGGCAGCTGATGTACACGGTTTCGGCCTTTGTCATCGCCTCAAGCCTTCTGACAAACAACTTATACAGTTTCACCCGTAACGACTCGTGGGTAGCGGTGCTGACAGGCTTTGTCGTGAGCCTGATGATGATCGGCATCTACGGTACGCAGGCGAAAAGGTATCCCGGCTTGAGTCTTGTTGATATCAATACCGCTGTTTTTGGTAAAGTCCCGGGTAAAGCCGTTTCAATACTTTATGTTTTCTATTTTCTGTCTTTGATATATTTGAACACCCGCATTCTCGGAGACTTCATCAAAAGCTCGGTACTGCCCAATACACCGATGACAGTAATACTGGTAAGTTTTGTTTTCGTATGCGCTTTCGCGGTGAGAAAAGGACCGGCGATCATAACACGGTATGGTTTTCTTGTGTCTGTCGTTGCGATAGTTGCGATACTTTACAATTTGCTGATGCTGACGAATGTAACGGTTCCCGGCAATCTGCTGCCGGCATTCAAGCTTCCGGTAAAAAATTATCTTATCGGCACGCATATTGTCACGATGCTGCCGTTTTGTGAAATCATCTCTTTTATGATGTTTATCCCCTCGATGCAAAAACCGGAGGAATTCGGACGGGCATTACGGATGGGCCTTTGCGTCGGAGCAGCTACGCTGCAGCTCGTCGTACTGCGGAATATTATGGTGCTTGGGCATCTTACCAATTATTCTACAACACCGACGTACTCGACAACCCGATTGATCAATATCGGGGATATCCTCACGCGCTTTGAGATTGTTTATGCGGTTATTTTGATCAGTCTGATGTTTTATAAGGTCAGCGTTGTTTACTATGCGACTGTCAGCGGCACCGGCAGACTTCTTGGAACTGATTCAAATCGCTGGCTCGTTTTTA
Source organism: uncultured Papillibacter sp. (assembly GCA_964628265.1). Lineage (GTDB taxonomy): Bacteria > Bacillota > Clostridia > Oscillospirales > Oscillospiraceae > Sporobacter. The sequence goes on along the minus strand of CAZVLO010000038.1, from coordinate 15,639 downwards.
TCTTCGGTGCGCTGACCGTACTATATGCGCAGGCGACCTTCAATAACTCCGCCGAGCACAATGATTGGATTATGTCCGCAGCCGCAACATATTCGACATTCTTCCTGTTGATTCTCCCGCTTCTCACATTAATTGTTTCATGGATACGCGCCGGGTTTGAAGGTCGGACCGGACCCAGACAGGAGATGATGTCTTGAATAGAGGCATAACAACAAAGCAGTTGAAGTACGCCGCCGCGCTTTTTATCGTCGGGGCTAATTTGCTGATGAAAAATACGTTCCAATTCACAAAAAACGAAACCTGGATTGCCGTTGTCATAGCAACCGCAGCGGGACTTGTAATCGTGTCCATATATGGTACCCTTGCCGGAAACCATCCCGGCTGTACCCTGTTTGAGATCAATGAAAGGGTTTTCGGAGTGGTCGGCGGCAAAATCCAGTCGGCGTTATATCTTTTCTACTTTTTATCCCTGGCAGTGTTTAATACGCAGGACCTGGGCAGTTTTGTCAATAATATCATTCTTAAGGAGACGCCGCTCAATCTGATCCTGGCCATATTTCTGATTATCTGCGTTTATGCCGCCAGAAGAGGAGCCGACAAGATGACGCAGTATGGCGCGTTTATTATATTCGTGTATTTTATATTGATATCATTTAATACGGTTCTGCTCATTCCCAAAATGCGTCTCACGAATTTTCTGCCGGTGCTAACGATTCCAGTAAAAAAGCATCTGCTCAGCGCGCTTTTCGTGACAATGCTGCCTTTTTCCGAAGTGCTTGTCTTCCTGATGCTGGCGCCGAATTTTGAAAAACCAGCTACGACCGGCAAGGCGCTCAGGTGGGGCTTGCTGTTCGGTGCGGCGAATATGCTGCTCCTTGTTTTTCGCGATATTGCTGTTTTAGGCGAATATGCTCTGTATACCTCCGACCCCATGTTCGCTACCATACGCCTGATCGACGTGGGAGATATCCTCACGAGGCTTGAGACCATTTTCGCTGTGTTTCAGATTACTGTACTGTTCTTTAAAATCAGTATCTTAGTGTATGCCTTAACAGTCGGTATCGGTCAACTGTTCAATATACGTGAAGACGGAATATTTACGACGGTTGCGGGAGCACTTATATTAGTCTGCGCAGGCTTTTTTTTCAAATCGCAAGGGGAGAAAACACTATGGTTCAGAGCTGCAGCGACATATGGGGGGTTCTTTCTCCTCATTCTGCCGGTATTGACGCTAAGTGTTTCGAAAATCAGAAAATCTGCCGATACCAAGGGCACGGCAGACATGCAGAAAGGGCAATAATGTGTATCGTGGGAATGGGGAGCGAAGTTAAATGATCGTTTTAGTTATTATTATCTTCATTATACTGGCATTGTCAGACTTTCCAAAGCTCATCCACGAAAAAAAGTGGTACGAAGTGTCGGTTTTGTCCGCGTTTTATATTGTCGTATTGACGCTTTCCGTTTTATATACGGCAGGGGTGACGCTGCCGAGCCCGGTGAAAGGCATCCAATATTTTATCGTTGATGTCCTGCACCTTGGGTATCCGAAACCATAGGGGCTTGCGCGATGACTGCCGCCTATTGCAGCTCCGTATTTTTATTGACATAGAACCCTTTGACGACAACGAGAATGACAGGGAGGACGAAAATGCCGATAAAACCGAAGATCTGAAGCCCCACGTACATGCTGATGAGCATCGCCAGTGGATGAACACCCATCTGGTCACCGACAATTTTCGGCTCCAGAATATTGCGCACGATTGTGATAACGGCGTATAGCACGGCAAGCTTGATGGCCAGTGCGATATTGCCTTTGAACAGCTCGATGATTACCCAGGGGATGAGAACACCGCCTGTGCCGAGTACCGGCAGCAGGTCTATCAGGGCAATAATCGCCCCGATGGTAATGGCATTGTCGATACCGATAATCAGAAATCCGGCAGACAGTTCCAGAAAAGTGACGGTTATCAGGACCGCATAAGCTTTTACGTACTTTAGGCCGATGTCGGCGGCAATTGATCTGAGCCGCGCCGCATTTCCGCGCATTTTTTCTGTCATTAAATTCATGAAGAACTTATTAATTTTACTGAGGTCCATCGCGAAAAAGATCGAAGAAATGATGGAAAGCAGGAGAGACAGCATAACACCGGGCAGAGAAATGACTGTTGAGGTAAGAGAATTAATGACCTGAGACGATATCCTCGATACAATCGTACCGGCCGACTCGATAAAAGAGTCGGTCGCGTTCTGTATGATATTGACCATGCTTGGATCAAGCTTGGCTGTCAGTTCCTCAATGTTTTCAAAAAGGTTATTAAAAAGCGGCGCTATATATTGCGTGTAAATATCAGGCAGACGGGAAAACCCGTCTATGAGTATATTGACGGTCCTTATACCTATTAAAATTAACAGAAAACCGACCACCGCGTAAAACAGCACAGCCAAAATGATAACAGCAAGCTTGTGCGGAATACGGCATTTACCTGTCAAAAAACGAATCAGCGGCTTAAGCATCAGGGCTACCAAAAAACCGATGATAAACGGCAATACCCAGATGAAGACATACTTAATTGCAAAATACACAAGAGCCGCAGCCAGTACAAAATACAGGACATTGATTATAAATGCTCTTCTTTGTTCGATTGTGTCTTTCACGGCGGCCTCCTGATAATTTTATCTGCAAGGGCAGGAACAAAGAACAATTGTCATGAAAACAATATTTTCAACAAGAACTATTATAACTGAATGTGCGGCTGTTGTATAACAAAATTATGATTAAAAGCGAATGACGCCGGGATAAAATTCGAAAATAGATTAATCTAACGTTCGTTAGATATTGATTAATAAGAAATACCGGTCTAAATCAATAGTCCGGCAGCAAGCCCAAAGTGACATGAGGCCTGTTTGGGAACGACGAATGACAGACAGTGGTCAGAAGATTACTGTCAGAATACCGGTATCGGGAGAATATGACGCTGATGAAGCGCCGGTAACTGCGAGGAAGTCCGCGGGTACATCTGATAATGTGTATCCGGAATTTGCGGTGATAGTGATCATCGCCACGTAAGCCGCATCAGTCCCGGTATTTTCCGTGACAGGCACCCATGTGATTGCAGCTGTATATTCGTCGTTTTCAATTAGAGTTACCTGCGAGAAATTGTCCGGAACCGGTTCTTCGTGTAGGATAACAGATGAATATGCGTTAACGGCCTCTACGATGTCCACAGACGAGTTTGAAGCGGAAGGGGTATACTGAGCTGCATCAAACGACGGAACGCTGCTGAGGGGCTCCCGGGCCACCTGGAGGGCAATCTTAAGTTCGGTCTCCGGTACCGATTCCGGCTCGAGCTGGGGTTCCGGTTCGGGCTGGGGCTCCAGCGCGTCCCCAGGCGCGTCCGAAGTGGAGGGGGCATCTGGAGCCGTATCAAACGACGGAACGCCGCTGAGGGGCTCTGGGGCCGTCTGAGGGGCACTCTCGAGCTCGGGTACAAGTTCCTGCTCCGGTTCGGGTATAGGCTGGGGTTCAGGTTCGGGCGCTGGCTCTGGCACAGGCTCAGGTGCAGACTCAGGAGCAGGTTCAGGTTCGGGTTCGGGCGCAGGCTCGAGCGCAGGCTCGAGCGCAGGCTGAGGCTCAGGTGCAGGCTCAGGTGCAGGCTCAGGTTCGGGTTCGGGTTCGGGCGCAGGTGCAGGCTCGGGCGCAAGCGCGGGTTCAGCATCGCTCTCAAGATTGCTGTCCAGCTCAGGTCCGCCCTCACGTACTTTCTCAAGAGAAAGCTCACTGTCAGGATTAAGCTCGCTTTCAAGGCTTAGCTCGCTCTCAAGCTCTAAATCTCCCGACATTTGACCGGAATTCTCTGTTACCGGACCGACAGCGGTACTTGTGCGCACACCGTCGAACGGGCCGGAAGCGGTGGCGACAACTCGGATAAAGGAGTTCGTGTCTGCTGCGGTTAAAACATATGAGCTTGAAATCGCGCCCGTGATAGCTGCATACGTGCCGTTTTGTGTGCCGCTGCGCTGCCACTGGTAGGTCGCGGTGGCGCCGGTCGGCGTCAACGCGCCGGCAGTAAGGGTATTGCCGACCTGAGGGGTGCCGGTAATGGCGCCGAAAGTCTGGAGTGGCGGTGCCCACCACGTACATCGGCCAACGGCAGTACTCGCTATTTGTCCCAAATAGCCACCGGTTCCGGTTACAACAACCCTGATATAGTAGCCGCCGTTCTGGGCATCGTCATTGCGCACGGTATAAGTCGATGAAGTTGCTCCGGCTATAATGTCAAAATCTCCAGTGGGGTTAGGACCCCTTTCCCATTGATACGTAAAAGTCGCACCTGC
>CAZVLO010000038.1:0-11273 GCA_964628265.1 uncultured Papillibacter sp. | reverse complement strand
GGCGTCACTGTCCCAGCTGTCAAAGTCCGGCCGGGTACGGTAGTGCCGATTATTGGACTTATGGCTGTTAACGGTACGGCGGTGGCCGGGCCAACGGCTTCGCTTTCCATCGTGCCGAAGTATATTCCGGAGCCGGTCGCTATGACCTTGAAATAGGAGCCCAAGTCCGAAGGAAGCAGCGTGTAGGAGCTGAAAGACGCCCCAATGATGTCTGTAAATGGTCCGGATAGGGAAGGTGAACGCTGCCACTGGTAGGTCACCGTCGCGCCGGCAGGGGTTACAGCGCCGGCTGTCAGGGGCTGACCAAGCTGGGCCGTGCCTATGATGGCACCAATGCCCGTAATCGATTGGGAAACGTCAGAAACAGGACCGGTACACGGGCTGACAGCCACACCGGAATAGCTGCCGGTGCCGGTTGCGGTGACCTTGATATAACTGCCGACATCCGTACTGAGGATCGTATAGGTGCTTGAAGTGGCACCGGCGATGCTGGTATATGTCCCGTCAGGCGTATCGCATTTCATCCACTGGTAGGAAACCGTCGCTCCGGCGGGCGTCACAGCGCCCGCGATCAGAACCTTCCCGACTGCCGTTGTGCCGGCAATTGCGCCTATTGCTGTAATCTGACCGGCGGCCACAGGTCCGATAGACGTACTGGTCACAGTTCCGCTGTAACTACTGCTGCCAACAGCGACAACTCTTAAGTAGCAGTTGAAATCCGAAGGGGTGATCGAGTAATTAGCGGCAGTGGCGCCGAGGATATTTATATACGTGCCGCCTGCTGTATCGCTGCGCTGCCACTGGTAAGTTGCGGTGGCGGCGGCAGGTGTCAGCGCTCCGGCGGAAAGGGTATTGCCGACCCGTGCGGTGCCAGTGATCGGACCGATAGCCGTAATCGGCGTGGATTGATTCGGCCATATGCACGGGCCAACGGAAGCACTCTCTATTACTCCCGTATAGCCACCGGTTCCTGTTACAACAACCCTGATATAATAGCCGCTCTGGGCATCGGGGTTGCTGACTATGTAGGTTGGCGAAGTTGCCCCGGGTATAGGCGTAAAACCGTTCTTGGAGTTAAGACTCCTTTCCCACTGATACGTCACAGTCGCACCAGCCGGAGTCACTGTCCCGGCCATCAAGGGCTGTTGGGCCGCGGCAGTGCCGATTATTGGACTTAGGGCTATTAACGGGAATGAAGTCACCGGGCCAACGGCGTCACTGGTTGCCGAGCCGGAGTATATTCCGGCGCCGGTGGCTATGACCCTGAAGTATAAATTCAAGTCTGAAATAAGCAGGGTATAGGAGCCGGAGGATGCCCCGCCGATGTTCGCAAAAGGTCCTGTCGGGGAAGATGCGCTCTGCCATTGGTAGGTCACCGTCGCGCCGGCAGGGGTCACAGACCCGGCGGTCAGCGTCTGACCGACATGGGTTATGCCGATGACAGCACCAATGCCGGTAATCTGTTGGGAAACGTCCGAAACAGGGCCTGTACAGGGGCTGACAGCCACACCGGAGTAGCTGCCGGTGCCCGTGGCGGAGACTTTAAAGTAACTGCCGACATCCGAACTGAGAATCGTATATGTGCTTGAAGTGGCGCCGGCGACATTGGTATATGTCCCGCCCAGCGTATCGCACTTCATCCACTGGTAGGTCACCGTCGCACCGGCGGGGGTCAAGGCACCCGCGGTGAGGACATTTCCGACTGTCGTTGTGCCGACGATCGTGCCTATGGCGGTAATCTGACCGGCTGCCACACGACTGCTGGCCGCACTGGTGACCGTACCGCTGTAACTGCCGGTGCCCACAGCGATAACTTTCAAGTAGAAATTGAGATCCGAAGGTGTGAGTGTGTAATTAGCGGAAGTGGCGCCGGTGATATTTGCATATGTCCCGCCCACTGTATCGCAGCGCTGCCACTGGTAGGTCGCGGTGGCACCTGCAGGCGTCAACGCGCCGGCGGAAAGGGTATTGCCGACCCGCGCGGTACCGGTGATCGAGCCTATAGACGTAATCGGCTTGGCCTCATTGTCCCACACACATGGGCCAACACCAACACTCGCTATTTGTCCGGTATAGTTGCCGGTTCCGGTTACAACAACTCTGATAAAGTAGTTGTGATCGTTAGCGTTTGGAGTATAGGTCGATGAAGTTTGATTGGTTATATCGGCATAACCGCTATCGAGATTTTGGCTTCTTTGCCACTGATACGTAACAGTCGCGCCTGACGGAGACACAGCCCCGGCTGTCAAAGGAAAGTTTACTGCGGTAGTGCCGGTCGTGGGGCCGATGGCTGTCAGCAGGCTGCGGGATACAGGTCCGACAGCGGCACTTGTTACTGATGATCCTGAAAAATTACCGGTGCCTGTTGCAACGACTTGGATGAAGTAGTTCAAATCCGAGCTCAGGATGGTGTATGTGTCTGCCGTTGCTCCGCTGATGTCTGAATAAGTTCCGTTAAGTGTTAACGAGCGCTTCCACTGGTAGGTAACCGTTGCGTCGGCAGGTGTCACAGCACCGGCTCTGAGTGTCTGACCGATCTGGGCTGTGCCGATAATGTCGCCGATGCCCGTGATTTCAGATACTTCAGCGGAAGAGAGTGATATCGTGTGTACTGTTGTGTCCAGAACGTACTTTGCTTCGGTGAGATTAACAGAAAAAATAGACGTCGTCAGGGAAGAGAGCATCAGCAGAACTGCAGCATGCTTGCGCAGCTCTCTGATAATTCTCCTGAACGACGCCTTCCTGTTCACCTACACCGCCCCTTCAAAAGCTGGTACTGCTTAGATCAACTGTCAGCCTGTTCGGCATCTATTTGAATTTGGATATCCTGCTGCTGATTCAAATAAGCGGGGTCGTCATCATTTTCGTCCCATTCTATTGTCAGCGTGTAGCTATGTGTATACTCCGTGCCGAAACCCATATAGGTCCAACCGCCTCCGGCCGACTGATATGTACCGTTCGGTGTGATATCGCAGGTTACCGGGATTATTGGGGAGACAGGGGAGAAGACTGCTGCGATGTGATACTTCATCAACACCTGATTAACTGCATTGCCGTTAAAGTTTTGTATTACAAAATCATAGACAAGTATGTCGCCGGGCATGAGGTCGCTGACAGATATCCCGCTTTCCGAGACCGGAATCGACACATCGTTCAGTGTCAGGCTCTGGGGGATATATTCTATAACCGTACATGCCGCCATCGCGCTGTCACTGCCGGCTATCGCTGTGGAATAGCGGGAAAAGGATATGCCCGTGACGACAAATGAAATCAATACAAAATATACAAGATATATGTAAATGCTCTTTTTCATAAAGCATCACCTATTTCCTTCTATATATCAGGCGCTCCACAAGATAAGGTATTTCAATCAGAAGAAACAGCACGACCAGCATTGTCAGTATGCCCAGCGGTGTTTTCAGAAAGAGGATGATATTGCCGGCGCCGGGGATGATATAAACGACCTTGCCTTCAACCGAGGACAGCGGGATGGGGTCATCATCGGTATTGTTCGCGTCGCCTCTTGCGAGGATATGCGAATCGCCGACCTCAATCGCCCTGTGCGTGACGAAGCTGTTCCCGCTGTTATATGTGATAATATCGTTGGCCTGATAGCTGCTTTGCTCTTTGATTATCAGCATATCACCGGGATCAAAGGCCGGCTGCATACTGCCGGATATAACAATAATCTGAGCAAATCCAAAAAATTTCGGCAGCTCAGATTTAAAAACAAGCTTGGCTGCCAACAAGTAAATATTGATGGCAAGTATCCCGCACATAAGGACAATAAACGCTATTTGCAGTATTCTCAGCATTCTACGTAAAATCATTGCAGCCCCCGAATAATAATTACTTACGATTCTTCATGCGCGGCCAAGCCTGCGTTATGGTCTGCTGTTGCAGCAGATTATTTTATCCCCCCCACCTCCACCGGTCGGTGGAGGTGGGGGAATATGGAATTAGGGTTCAACAGGAGGATCAACAGGAGTTCCATCAACCTGCGTTACAGCAGCGGTAATAGCTAGTGTAACAGATGGCGCAGTTTCCGCTTGACCTATTGCAGTATCGTACGCGTCGTTATTATCAACGTCAACGCCGTCATAGGCCACTGCATTGCCTTGAAAATCCCATTTCCAACGAAGTACATAGTCTCTTATTTCTCCATTTGTGCCGTCTGTGGCTTCGAGAGGTTCACCTAAAGCAGTCGCAAGGTATTCGAGTGGCTGATAAGATAATCCAGCAGCATATTCACCTACGAGCTGATTTGAATATCTTTGTGTGCCTTCAACTGGGCCTGACCCGGTGTCTTCAACTAATGTGTAGTATATCGGGATGAAGCCAGTATTAGTTTCATCCAGAGTAAAACTAAGCGTAACGTCTACTTGGCTGAGATTTTCAATGTAAAGGGGTAAAGAACCAGATGTGCCGGGGGCAATAAAATCAGCGTAAGCACCACCAGCATCATCGTAAGCAGTACCGTCGGAGTAAACGCCAGTGTCTGCGAATTTGAAGATTTCAAAGTTAGTTCCTGAACTATATTCTCCTCCAGACTCACCTTTTGTTAAGTTAAACTCGAATTTTGCCGCGGAAATCGTCTCAGGGAGTCCATCGAAACTAGTCGTATACTTCGCGAAGGTGCCTGTTGCCAGGGATATTGAAATTACGCTTAAAACAAGGACAATTGCACCGAGTCTTAACGCAGGGTTTCTTTTCATGATAATCCTCCTATATTTATTTTTTTCTAGTTTTGCTATGAGCATGAGGCTTTAATCCTCGTACTTCTGAATAAATCGGCTACCCTGACAGAATCCGGCTTCGCATTCGTTCAAGCTCTTTTTCCAGCTTTATGGTTACTTTTTTATTCTCGTTGTCGTAGCGTCGCCTGCGGATGATGTCATAAGCGAGAAGGAGCAGAACGGGCACTCCGATACAAAGGAGCATTCCGAACGGGGTTTGCATAAACAAGGCAACATTTCCGAACTTGGGTATGTTTGTGAATAACGCCCCTTCTACCATTTGCCTGCTCACCGGCCGGGAGTCATCGGCATTATTGGCATCACCCCTTGTGATATATTGTGTTTCACCGTCTTTTTCCGTCGTATCGACAATCCTGTGTGTAACGACCGAGTCGCCATACCTGTAAGCAATGATATCACCGGCATTTAAGCGTGCGGGGTCAGTTTCTTTGATGAGGATGAGGTCGCCGGAATTGAGTTCCGGCTTCATCGAGTCCGAGAGAATAATAAACGGTTTATAACCAAAAAAGCCGGCAACTTCATCGGGATGAACGTAAGACTTAACGATAATTGTTAAGCTGACGATGAGGAGTGGTATCATAACGATACACAAAACTATCCCAGTTGCCGTCATTGTCTTCTGTACTACTTTTTTAAGAAATGGTTTATTCATGTACATTCCTCCATCTATCCCAAAAAGATAGCTAATCGAGCACATATAGTATATCGTCATAAAATTTACATACTTTAACTATATCTGCCGCAAAAAAACAAAATTCGTTTTAATATACATATTGATATTTTACGGTTCGTTATTTTTAACGAAGTACACAACGGTTTCAGATATAAGTCAATTATTCAAAAAACAGGCATATCGGAGAAATAAAAAATCCTGTGACATTCAATCACAGGATTTTTTGGCGGAGAAGGAGGGATTTGAACCCTCGCTACGTTCATCACGTACTACTCCCTTAGCAGGGGAGCCCCTTCGGCCTCTTGGGTACTTCTCCAAGCCGAATATAAATCGTTTGAGCATTGAAAAATGGCGGAGAGAGTGGGATTCGAACCCACGGTACGTTGCCGTACGACGGTTTTCAAGACCGCTCCGTTATGACCGCTTCGGTATCTCTCCGTGTTCAGACGCAGGAAGTATATTAACATATCCGAGGTTTCTTGTCAACTTGATTTCTCGCCGAAAATGGGGCTGAAAAAACATCATCATAAATCCGGGGGCGTACATATATTCAGGCTGTTTTCAGTGTGTTCGCCGTCCGCGGCTGTCTCGGAAGATTCGATTTTCGTCGGTATAAAATGCCTGACAAACCTGCCGGTTTTGCTCTCGCCGCGGTTCTTGATATAGAAATACCCGATGACCGAGAAAACCACCGCACCGACAAAGGTTACCAACAAATCCACCATCGTGTCCATAAGCCCGATATCCAGGTAACCTTTCAGAACAATTTCTGTCTGCTGCCCGTTAACACTGCCGGAGATGACCGTTTTTGAGATATCAGAGACAATGACAGGTATATTCTTTCCATCGGGGTGAAAATATACGGAGCTGATTGAGGACATCAGTGTATCCTTCTGCATGTCCATGCGGAAGATCGTATCAACGCCGTATTCGATAAACTCCCAAAGTACGCCGATTGTCATGGAAAAACAGAATGCTACGAGTACGACGAAAGCGGGTGACATTCTGATGGAAAACCGCTTGGTTCTATTAAGTATATCGATCAGCGCGATCCCGAGCGCCGCGCACAGGAAGCCGTTGACCGTATGCAGCATCAGATCCCAGCCGGGGAAATTCAGATAAAATTCACGTATCTCGCCGAGTATTTCAGCCGCAAAAATGAACAGCAGAACGATGACCTCCAGTGTATCCGGTACATCGATCTTGATCTGCTTTTCCACAAAGGACGGTATCAAAAAAAGCACAAGGGTCAAAACGCATATAAAAACATTTCCAAAATCACCGTTAAAGATCTGGGCAATCATAACGCCGACAACCATCAGCCTTAATACAAAGTAAACAGCGAAGAGGCGAGGGTTTTTTTTGGCCGACTGTTTTAAACGGCTCCAAAACGAACCGCGTTTCAATGACTTATGCAACCCTGTCTGCTCCTTTCCGGTTATCGGGATACCTTACCTAACCCGTTATCCTGCGCCCGATATCCGTCCTGTAATGGGCTTTTTCAAAATGGATGCCCGCAATACCCTCATAAGCGCGGGCTGCAGCGTTTTGAAGGGTGTCGGAAACTGCCGTAACGCCTATGACACGCCCGCCGTTCGTGAGATATCTGCCTTCTGAGAGCCTGGTACCTGCGTGGAAAACGGTGATATCCTCCGGCACAGTATCAAGACCTGAAATCACAAAACCCTTATCGTAGCTCTCCGGATACCCGCCGCTGGCCATAACGACGCAGCAGGCGGCGCCGGGGCGCCACTTAATCTGTATGCGGTCAAGCCTCTCGTCAACGACAGCCTCCAGTATGTCCATAAGGTCGGTTTCCAGCATCGACAGGATCGGCTGCGTTTCCGGGTCGCCGAAACGCGCGTTGTACTCTACGACACGGGGACCCTTCGGCGTGAGCATGAGGCCGAAATAGATAACACCCTTGAACATCCGGCCCTCCTTTTTCAACGCTTCAATAGTCGGAAGAAAGATAGTATTCATGCAGGTTTCTGCGATTTCCGGCGTATAATTGGGACTGGGACAAAAAGCGCCCATCCCGCCGGTGTTCGGTCCCTGGTCGTTGTCACGTACGCGTTTATGGTCCTGGGAGGAGAGCATGGGGACGAGTGTTGTTCCGTCGGTAAACGCCAGAACCGTGACCTCAGGCCCCGTCATAAATTCCTCAACGACGATATTCAGGCCGCTGCTGCCGAATTTTTTGTCCAGCATCATTGATTTGACGGCGCTGACTGCCGTGTCAGTGTCCTGTGCGACAACAACACCCTTGCCAAGGGCCAAACCGTCTGCTTTGACAACAATGGGCGCGCCTTTTTCTTCAATATATGCGACGGCTTTATTTATATCCGAAAAAACTTCGTATTCGGCTGTGGGAATTTTATATTTCTTCATGAAGTTTTTAGAGAACACCTTGCTGGCTTCAATGATTGCGGCGTTTTTACGCGGTCCGAAGGCGCGGATACCGGCATTATCGAGAGCGTCAACGAGTCCGAGGGCCAGCGGGTCGTCCGGCGCGACCATGACGAAATCGACGGGGTTATTCCTGGCAAAGCCGACAATGCCCTCAATATCGGTGGCTTTAATGTCAACGCACTCAGCGACGCCTGCAATACCGCCATTTCCCGGGGCGCAATAAAGCCGGTCGACACGCGGCGACTTTTTAAGCGCCCAGCAGATGGCGTGCTCGCGGCCGCCGCTTCCAATGACCAGAACATTCATGTGTCATACCTCCGAAAAGTACAGTATTTCGACAAGACGCCGGGGTTTTGACTACCCCGAGTACGCCGGGGTGGTTCCATATCAATGATGGAACAGCCTGATTCCGGTGAATGCCATGACAATCCCGTATTTATCGCAGATTTCGATGACATTGTCGTCACGAATGGAACCGCCGGGCTGGGCAATATACCGGACACCGGATTTTTTTGCCCGCTCCACATTGTCGCCGAAGGGGAAGAAGGCGTCACTGCCGAGGGAAACTCCGTCAAGACCTGCAATCCATTCTCTCTTTTCGTTTTCTGTAAAAACGGGCGGTTTTTCGGTAAAAAGCGCCTCCCAGGCCCCATCTGCCGTGACGTCCTCATATTCGTCTGTCAGGTAAACATCGATCGTCGTATCCCGTGTCGGGCGGCCGATGTCCCTGAATTTCAGGTTAAGAACCTTCGGATGGCGTCGCAGCCACCACCGGTCCGCTTTGCCGCCCGCAAGCCGTGTGCAGTGGATGCGGCTCTGCTGGCCTGCACCGACGCCGATGGCCTGGCCGTCCTTAACATAACAGACCGAATTTGACTGCGTGTACTTAAGCGTGATTAACGAGACGATAAGATCTCGTTTAGCGTCTTCGGGGAGCTGCTTGTTCTCTGTGACGATTTTTGTGAGCAGCTCCGGCCCAATCTCCAGCTCATTGCGTCCCTGCTGGAAGGTAACGCCGAAAACATCCTTCTATTCAACCTTTTCCGGGATGTAAGCAGGGTCGATTTTGATGATGTTGTAGCTGCCCTTTCGCTTCTTTTTGAGGATATCAAGGGCTTTCTCCGTGTATCCGGGGGCGATGACCCCGTCGGAGACCTCCTGAGCGAGCACAGAGGCAGTCTCTTCGTCGCAAACGTCGGACAGCGCCGCCCAGTCCCCGTAGGAGCTGCAGCGGTCGGCACCCCGGGCCCGTACATAGGCGCAGGCCAGCGGCGATAACGGCATGTCCTCGACGAAGTATATTTTTTTGTCGATATCGGTCAGAGGCAGCCCCACAGCCGCGCCGGCAGGGGAGACATGCTTAAAGGAGGCGGCGCAGGGGAGTCCGGCAGCCGCTTTCAGTTCCCGCACCAGCTGCCAGCTGTTAAACGCGTCAAGAAAGTTGATATAACCGGGCCTTCCACCAAGAACCTCGATGGGGAGCGCACCGGATTTCATGAAAATGCGCGAGGGCTTCTGGTTCGGATTACAGCCATATTTCAGCTCAAGTTCATTCATAAAGGCAACCTCGATCACTGGTTTTTGTTGATGATAATATGTTCGGTTTCTCCTGTTTGAATATCCTTCGAAAGTCCGAAAAGCGCGACTTTATTGTCCTCGTTCAGCGCATTCCAGACGTTTCCGGCGAACTCTCCGAGGCAGCCGGTTACAGCAATCGGTTTCGGTTCACCCTCAAAGGAGGGGATGGGGTCGCCGTCGCAGAGATAGGTGTGTATAAAATGACCGGTGCCGGCAGCAGGCGTTTCGTATTCAAAGAAGTAGCGGCAGCAGCAATCCGGGCTGCCGTCAAGGGTTTTGAGGATTGACAGCTTATAGCTGCCGTCAGGTAGTATGAGCCCCGAAATGCGCGGGGTATAATTGGGCGCGTCCGGCTCGAATTCACGTTTCATCAGCGATGTGTGAAAGCTGTTTTCAGCCAACATATTGTCTCTGATTGTGTCTGTCTGGTCGCCGTTTGTGACGATAACATGGCCATCGCATATCCGTACCGGATGGTAAATGACCAGGCTCGGATCTGTGAGCTTAGCCGGATCAAACGCCTCGGTTTTTATACCATCCTCCGATTCCGTAAAAATGCGGTTACGGCTGTTGGCGCTTCGGCCCATAATGAAATAGATAAGGACGGCGCGTCTGCCGTCCTCGCTGTGGCCTATAATAATGCCACGGCCCGGATACGAATTTGTTTTAAGTTCGCTTACAATATCAAGCAGTTTCATGAATAGGCTCCCTTATCTTTTATGTGTACATTGCGCCCGACGACAGACAGGCGGCCTTCGCAGTAGAGGGATATGGCCTCAGGGAGGATCTTCCATTCGACTTCCTCCATGATCCTTTTCTGAAGTGAGTTCGGCGTGTCGTTTTCACGCACATCAATGGCGCGCTGCATAATGACCGGGCCCGCGTCAGCCACGGCGGTAGCGAAGTGCGCGGTAGCTCCCGACACCTTAACGCCGTAATTCAATGCCTCCTGATGGACGCGGATGCCGTAAAAGCCCTCGCCGCAGAAGGAGGGGACAAGCGACGGATGTATGTTTATAATCCTGTTTTCATAAGCTTCGATGACCGGAGACCCGAGAACGACCATAAAACCGGCAAGAACAACAAGCTCGATATCAAGGCTCTTGAGCTTCTGGTAAACAGCCTCGCTGAAAACGGCGCGGTTCGGAAAATTCTTGTACTCCACAACAAAAGTCGGTATTCCTGCGCTTTTTGCCCGGGTCAGTGCGAAAGCTTCCGACCTGGATGAAATGACCGCCGCAAGCTTGCAATTTTTGATTTTCCCGAAATTATGCGCGTTAATGATTGACTGCAGGTTCGTTCCGTCGCCGGAGACAAGGACTGCCGTTCTTACCAATTGAACTCAACTCCTTTATCTGTAGTATCACTGCCGTCGGCGGCGACACTCTTGATACAGCTTCCGATGACGTAGGGGTGTTCGCCGATCTGGATGAGCGCGTTGATAATATCGCCCACATCATCACTTTTGACTGCCATGACGAGTCCAATACCCATATTAAACGTATTATACATATCCTGCAAGGGGATTTCGCTTTTTGACGACAGATAAGAGAAAATACGGCTCTCGGGGAAATCGTGCGGGCGGATCACCGCGGTAATGCCGTCCGGCAGCATACGCGGAATATTTTCATAGAGCCCGCCTCCGGTGATATGACATATGCCCTTAATATTCATATTAAGCGTTTTTATAAGATGCAGCACCTGCCGGACATAAATGCGCGTGGGCTTTAGAAGCTCCTCACCCAGCGTGCAGAAGAGCTCCGGCACATATTCGTTGAGTGACTCGGGAGTCAAGTCAAGAACCTTGCGCACAAGTGAAAAACCGTTGGAATGAAGCCCCGAAGACGCAAGAC
>CAZVLO010000037.1:15851-26607 GCA_964628265.1 uncultured Papillibacter sp. | reverse complement strand
TGCTGACCCTGCTGTCGCGGCTCTGCGAAAAGGGCGCCGTTGCGGCAGAAAAATCAAGCCGGTCGTTTTTGTACAGGAGCCTTCTCAATAAAGAGGATTACGGGCTCATGAAAACCCAGGGCATTCTCAGCAGCATTTATAACGGCAGCGTCAAAACAATGGTGGCGGCTTTATTCACCGGCGGTGACCTGACGGAGGAGGATCTCCGTGAGCTGCGGGCGTTTCTGGACAAGGGGGCGGAATAGCATGGGTGCATTGTTCATCCTGACGCTTGGCCTGTCCCTGGCGGGCGGGGCCATATGCCTGCTTGTTGCTGCTACCGGCGCGCTTGTCAGGAACAGGCTCCGAAGCGCCTGGCTTTATTATCTCTGGCTCATTGTCCTGCTGTGCTTCTTAATCCCTGTCCCGCTGAATCTGCCCTTTGCATCAAGCGGTATCCGTGATGTCTACGCCGCCATATCCTCGACGATGACAGAACAGTCGCAGCCGCTTGTTCCGGTTGCTGCGGTCGGCCCGGCAGAGTCATCAGCGCCTGATAAGACGATTGCGCCGGAAAACGGCGTGGCTACCCCTGTTACGGACAGCGCGGGTCACATCAGCGCTATTGCGGCACTGCTTCTCCGTTTCCTGCCCTATCTCTGGCTGGCGGGCGCTGCCGCGTTGCTGCTCCGGACACTTGCTTCCTATGCCCTGATGCTTCACCGGCTGCGGCGCGGACGGACGCTTCAGACACCGGGGCGCGTACCCGTTTATGAAAGCAGCCGAATCGCAACGCCCCTTCTGGTGGGTGTCCTTCGACCGGCCGTCTATCTGCCGGCGGGCTTTAACAATCCCGCGCTGGCCCTCCGTCATGAGCTGACCCATCTCCGCCGGGGCGATATCTGGCTCAAATGGCTCATTCAGCTCACCGTCTGCGTCCACTGGTTCAACCCCCTGGCCTGGCTGACGCGCCGGGAACTCAACAGGCTGTGTGAACTGGCCTGCGATATTTCGTCTATCCGGGAGCTGGACGAGGCGGACAGGCGTAAATACGGCGCCATGCTGCTGGACACGGCCGGCGCGGCAGCCGACAGGGGTTTTATGCTCGTCGTCGCGCTGGGGCGCGACAAGCAGATTCTTAAGGAAAGGCTGAGAGAAATCATGACATTAAAAAAAGCGCCGCGGAAATCCGTCGCCGCCATGACCGTACTGTCCGTTATTATCCTCAGCGCCGCTGTGCTCTTCGGCGCCTTATTCTCAGGCTGTGCCGGTACGCGGGAACCAGCCACGGAAGATAACGGTATTGTGACCATCATCGGGAACACTTTCGTCCCTTCCCCTTCACCCTACGTGTTGGTAACCGCTCCATATCGTAATACTATTACTGTACACACCATAGAAAAAATCGTAGATTTACCTTTTGACAGCGACGATCCCGACGTCATCGGCACATGGCTGCCCGCCGGAAAAGCCGACAGCATCTCCGCCTTTGAACCGCATGACCCCCCGCTTTCAAGCGCGTGGGCGCTCGCCATCACTCAAGACACTCAGGGCTTTTATGGGTTTTATACACAACCCGGAGGATTACAGGAGGTACGGGGCTTCCCGAGCTGGGACTCAGCTGTCTCATACGAAATAAAGGAAATTGACGGCCGGACATATCTCTTCATCGAAGAGTTAGACAAAGGTGATCTCACCAGTTATTTTGTCTTTGAAAAGAAGTCAGATACTGTACCTTCACATAACGGTACAGTGTATGACATGACCTCCCACTTCATCGTCATTTATGAATCTGTTTACTAATCGACGCAGGAGCCGGCTTCCACACCGGCCTCCCTCGTCCGCCGGGCGGATATGGAATCCGCCCCTACAAAACAATAACTGGGCGGATATGGAATCCGCTCCTACGATTAACCGGTTTGACTGTCCCCGTTTTCCCAAGCAACGCCGCACACCAAACGTTGACAATTTGATGTCTTTGGCATATACTGACGGTGTATAAGAACCGATACGCAAAATTGTTTTATGGCCGGAAGGAGGAATAAAAGTTATTTATCCTGACAATTGAGAAGCGCCAGACTCCATGAGAAAACGCACGGAGTTGACGAGGGCGGGGTTTATCGAATTTTCGGCGGATGCCCCGTGCTGCAGTCCATCAGCATACAGGTTTTACAAATCCTCAAGCGATTGATGGGACAAAATAAACCTGATTGGACCTTGGGTTTGACATGCATACCGGCGGTTATGAAACCTGGTGTGCTTTTTTTGCGCAAAAATCGGTTCTTAAACGAATTCATGAAAAGGAGATTCGTTTATGTGTGGTATTGTAGGGTACCTCGGCGAACAGGACGCCGTACCCATTTTATTAAACGGTTTAAGCAAGCTGGAGTACAGGGGGTACGATTCCTCCGGCGTCGCAATTTTGAACGGCGGCAGTATCAGCGTCAGAAAACTAAAGGGCAGACTCTCCGCGCTGGAGCAAAACCTTGAGAGCGCGCCGCTTACCGGTACGCTGGGCATCGGTCACACCCGGTGGGCTACGCACGGCGAGCCCTCCGACAGTAACGCCCATCCCCATCTGGGAGGCAGGAGACTTGACGAAGATGGCAATTTCTCCGGCAATATCGCCGTTGTCCACAATGGGATCATCGAAAACTATATAGAACTCAAAAAGGAGCTCCTTGACGAGGGATATGAATTCGTCTCCGAAACGGACACGGAGGTTCTGGCGCATCTCATCGACTATTTTTACTACGGCGATCTGGTGGAAGCGGTAAAAAAGGTGCTGCGGCGCATCCGCGGCTCCTACGCCTTCGTGGCCATCAGTAAAAGCGAGCCGGACAGGATGGTGTGCGTACGCAAGGAGAATCCGCTGATCATCGGCGTCGGGAACGGCGGCAATTTCGCCGCGTCGGATATCCCGGCGATTCTTGAGCATACACGCAGCATTTACCTGCCGGATGAAAACGAACTGGCCGTCATTAAAAAGGATATGGTGGCATTTTACGACGCCGACGGAATGCCGGTCACAAAGAAGCTGCAGACCGTCAACTGGGACGCGGGAGCCGCTGAAAAAGGCGCGTTTCCGCACTTTATGCTCAAAGAAATACACGAGCAGCCCAAGGCGGTACGGGAGACGATGCTGGGCCGTGTCGCGCCGGATGTGCCCGGCATCATCCTGGATCAGATTTCCCTGACAAAAGAGGAACTGGACCGGTTTAATAAAGTCAGCATCGTCGGCTGCGGCACGGCGTACCACGCCGGCCTTGCGGGGAAGCACCTCATCGAGAGCTTCGCACGGATCCCCTGCGATGTGAACGTCGCTTCGGAATTCCGGTACAACTGCCCACTCGTTGACGACAAAACGCTGACACTCGTCGTCTGTCAGTCCGGCGAAACGCTGGATACGCTCATGTCCCTGAAGGAAGCCAAGAAAAAGGGCTCCAGAATTCTGAGCATCGTCAACGTCGTCGGCAGCAGTGTCACCCGGGAATCTCACGATGTCCTGTACACCAGGGCCGGCCCCGAGATCGCCGTAGCATCGACGAAGGCATACACCGCCCAGCTGATTGCGCTCTACGAGACGGCGCTTTATCTGGCAGCGCTGAAGGGCACAATGACCGACGGCGAAATAGAAGCCTTTAAATACCAGCTGCTGGCGCTCCCTGCGCTGATCGGCGAGGTTTTAAAGTACAAGGATAAGCTCCGCCGGTTCGCCGGTGAGCACAAGGATATCCGCGACCTCTTTTTCCTGGGCCGGGGTCTCGACTACAACGTGGCTTTGGAGGGTTCTTTAAAGCTCAAGGAGCTCAGCTATATCCACTCGGAAGCCTACCCAGCCGGCGAACTGAAGCACGGCCCCATTGCCCTCATTGAAAAGGGCTCGGTCGTTCTGGCGCTCCTGACGCAGGAAGAGCTGTATGAAAAGATGATCAGCAACATCCGGGAGGTCAAAGCCCGGGGCGCCTATGTGCTGGCTGTAGCCAAAGAGGGTGCGCCCGGTGTTGAGGCGGTTGCCGACGAGGTCCTGTATATTCCGAAGGTTGGCGATATGCTCTCCCCCGTCCTCTCCGTCATACCGCTGCAGCTTCTCGCCTATTACATGGCCGTTGAGCGCGGCTGCGACGTCGACAAGCCCCGCAATCTGGCCAAATCCGTCACGGTGGAATAAATCTGGATTCACGAATCGCATGTGTGTCTCAATAACAACAGGAGACCGAAGATAACTCTTCGGTCTCCTGTTGCTTTATGGTTGTTTCTGCTTATGACGTCAAAACGGCAGTATATGGCTCCTGTTTTTCAAGAAGCCTGGGATCGGCCAGCAGCTCTCCGAAACGGGCAAAGGCCTGCGCAAAGTAATGCCCGTTGCAGATGCGCTCGTCCATAACGACGCCGAGGGGGATACAGCGCTCAAATTTGAATCCGTCTTTCGTCCGACGGGTCACCTCCCGCATGTTGCCCATGGTGATGGCCACGCTGGTGGTGCCAAATTCATAAACATGGTGGTAGATATGATTCGTGCGGATGCTTGCCAGGTTTGATATCAAAAGGCTTGCATGGAACGGGCTGGCCTTGATAAGAGCTTTCGGCAGCATATTATGCCTGTCCGCCCAGCGCAGCATGCCGATGGCAAAAGACACCAGCCCGCTCATCCTCATCAGAACGCTCATGGTCTTGTCCAGGGCGTTGGCGTTGTTGTCTTTTCGGTTTTGACTGATGTAGTCGGTTATCTTGGCCTGTACGGCAAAAATATCGTCGTTAAAATCAAGTAAAATCTTTGACATGGTGTCGTTGTCCTCCCCGGGGCGCAACACGACCATGGAGACAGTAAAATCGTTGTGCTGATAAATGCGCTTGTTGACAACGAATCTGTTGAGTGCCGGATACTCCGAGGCAATACGCAGATAAGCGGCGATGACCAGTGCCAGATGACTGATCGTCTTTCCCTCCCGGCGTTTGACATTCATATAATGCCGCATCGGTTCAACAGGGATATCCACCGTGACCATGTTCATAGCGTCGTAGCGCTTTGTGAGAAAGTGCGGTATCAGGTAATACATGGGCACTTCGTCTTTGACTCTTTTCCCGTCCGACCTCATGCGGTTTCCTCCATTACTTATCAGGTGTTAACAAGCATTATATCACGGGTCATCCTGTGCGTCCATCACGAGCCGCGGCCGGTATTATGGATTTTTTCTGCGTTCTACCACCAGTAGATTCACCTGTGAAGACTCTATTCGTGCCACATGCGCCTCTATTGACTACCGCCTTCAACTCTATCCCTTCACATCATAAGTGTAGACCCCTTCCCGGGCAAAGTAGGGTGCATCCTGTGCCAATTCTGGGTACACTATGAGCAGCCCATCCAAATAATCTCACAGAACGGAGCGCATGATGAAGATTCTGCTTGTTTACCCGAGAATACCCGTCACCTACTGGGGCTTCCAGCACGCCCTGAAATTCGTCTCAAAAAAAGCCGCTTTCCCGCCCCTGGGGCTTTTGACGATCGCCTCCATGATTCCCGACCGTCACGAAAAGCGTATGATTGACCTGAACGTTGAAAAGCTCACCGACAGGGATATCAGATGGGCCGATTACGTTTTCATCAGCGCCATGCTGATTCAGAAGGCCTCCGTCCGGGAAATCCTTGACCGGTGCAGACAGCTGGGCACCAAAACAGTCGCCGGCGGGCCGCTGTTCACAGCGGAGCCGGACGCTTACGGGGATGTGGATCATCTTGTTCTCAACGAGGGCGAGATCACCATGCCGGAATTTTTAGCCGACATGGAGCGCAGCGATACCCGCCGCGTTTACGCCACGGACAAATGGGCGGACATCACGAAAACGCCCGTCCCGCAATGGTCTCTTCTGAAAACAAAAAAATACAGCTCCTTCAACATCCAATACTCCCGCGGCTGCCCGTTCCAGTGCGAGTTTTGCGATATTACAACGCTGTTCGGCCATGTGCCGCGCACGAAGGACGCCGACCAGATTGTCCGGGAGCTGGACGCCATATACGATACGGGCTGGCGGGGCGAGCTGTTTTTTGTGGATGATAATTTCATCAGCAACAGAAAAAAACTCATCGAGGATGTCCTCCCGGCCATCACCGGCTGGATGGAGAGCCGTAACCAGCCCTTCTGCCTGATGACAGAGGTCTCGGTTAACCTTGCCGACGACGAGGAGCTGATGGAAGCAATGATAGGCGCCGGCTTCAACAGCGTTTTTGTGGGTATTGAAACCCCCGACGAAACCTGCCTGACCGAATGCCGGAAGACTCAGAACCGCAACCGCGACCTGATCGCTTGCGTTAAAAAAATCCAGGAATACGGCATGGAGGTCATGGGCGGCTTCATTGTCGGCTTTGACAGCGACAGCGAGACAATCTTCAGCCGGATGATCAATTTTATCCAGGACAGCGGCGTCGTCACAGCCATGGTCGGACTTTTAAACGCCCCCATCGGCTCAAAGCTCTACGAACGGCTGCACAGGGAAGGCCGCATCGAAAGCAGCTTTAACGGCAACAACACGGATTATTCCATGAACTTCAGACCGATAATGGACAGAAACGTGCTTGAAAAGGGCTATGAGCACATCGTTAAAACCATCTATTCCCCGAAGCATTATTACGAGCGCGTCGTCAGCTTTCTCTCCCGCTACAATCCAAAAGCCATTTCCGAGGGCTTCACCCCATCCGGCATCCGGGCATTTCTGAGGTCTGTTTTACGCATCGGCATTTTCGGTAAAGAACGCAAATACTACTGGAGGCTCCTCAGATGGTCCCTCCGCAACAAGCCCGACACCTTCCCCGTGGCTGTTCGCATGTCAATCTACGGCTATCATTTCAGAAAGCTGTATGAATCATAAGTGAAAGGAACGGTCAAGACCGTTCCTTTCACGATTGCCGCAACTAAATCATCTTAACTTAACTATCCCGTAAATCCGCCGTCCACGCCGATGACCTGCCCCGTTATAAACCGCGCCTCGTCAGAGGCGAGGAAACGCACCAGGGCGGCCACGTCCTCGGGCTGCCCGATACACCCCAGCGGCGTACAGTCCGTCAACTCCTTTTTGACTTCCGGTGTCAAACACGCGTTCATGTCTGTGTCGATGACGCCGGGGGCCACACAGTTGACCGTGATGCCCGACGGCCCCAGCTCCTTGCTGAGCGACTTTGTCAGTCCGATCAGTGCCGCCTTGGACGCGGCGTAGACAGCTTCACAGGACGCGCCGACAACACCCCAGACAGAGGATATGATCACGATCCGTCCGTACTTTTGGCGCACCATGTGCGGGATGACCGCCTGACAGCAGTTGATGACGCCGCCCAGATTGGTGTCCAGCAGCTGCCGCCATTCATTCTCCGTCGTATCCGTAAACAGCTTCAGAAGCGACACGCCGGCGCTGCAGATGAGGATATCGATTGGATCAGCCGTTTCAAACACTTGTTTAACCTGGGCCGAGTCTGCCACATCCGCCCGGATTGCCTTCCCACCCAGCTCGGCAGCCAATTCATGCGCCGCTGCTTCCGAGTTCAAATATTGAATGATCACGCCGTGCCCGCCGGACGCCAGCGCTCTTGCGCAGGCCGCGCCGATCCCCCGGGAACCGCCCGTGACAAGCGCGGTTTTTCCCATTGTATCTTCCCTCCCCGATATCGTCAGCCTCCCTTGTCAAAGGGAGGCGGCGTATGGAGACTTCACAGAAGTCTCTTCGCGCCGGAGGGATTCACCCTTTCCGTATTGAATCCCCCGGTCCTCAGGCGGCTTCAAGAAACCGCTTGAGGACAGCCCCCTTTAACAAGGGGGCCTTTTTAATCCGTTATTCTAATTGCTTCGACGCCGACGCATTTCCCCGATTCCGTGTCAATCTGAAAAACGGCACCCTCCAGCCTCGCCGCACCACCGGCCGACTCGTAACGCTGGGGCGGGTTGCCAAGAAACTTGGAAATCGACTGCTCGGGCCGGACACCGATGACGGACAGGACCGGACCTGTCATACCCAGGTCGGTGATGTACCCCGTGCCTTTGGGCAGCACGCGGGCGTCCGATGTCTGGACATGGGTATGCGTCCCCCAGACAGCAGAGACCCGGCCGTCCAGATAAAAGCCCATGGCCTGCTTCTCGCTGGTGGCCTCCGCATGGATATCCACCAGCGTCATTTTCGCCTTTGACTGCTTCAGTATCCTGTCGGCCTCAAAAAACGGATTGTCCGTCCCAAAATCCATGTGACAGCGCCCGATGAGACTGATCACACAGACATCGCCGAAGGGCGAATCAAAAACGCCCCAGCCCCGCCCCGGATTCTGCGGCGCGTAATTGGCCGGGCGGAGGATATAACGGTTCTCCTCCACATAGCCGAGCATCTCACGCTTGTCCCAGGTGTGGTTGCCCAGCGTGACAACATCCGCGCCGGCGCTGAAAAGAGCGTCGGCCTGGCTTCCGGTAAGTCCGAAGACAGAGACGTTCTCGCCGTTGACAACCGTAAAGGCGATGTTTCTTTGTCTTTGGAGCTGTCTGAGCCTTTTCGACAGTAACTCGAGGCCCGCGCCGCCGGACACGTCACCCACGGCTAAAATATTGACGGTCATAGATACCTCCGTGATTCCTCTGCTGTTCAAAGCGCTTAAAATGGGCGGATACGAAATCCGCCCTGCAGGGTTATGCGCCGTTTAAATAATAATTCTCAATGCCTGATGGCAGTTTTCGATCTCCAGCTCCTTATGGCTGCCGCCGTCCTCCCCGTCCTTCGTCCAGCTGACTTCCTCGTCAAAACTGAATTTTATTTTTTTCGTGTGGAGGAACAGCACATTCTCGCTGTGATAAGTATGGTTCAGAATGCTCGAAACAATATTCGTCAGTTCCGTGGCGTTGACCGGTTGTTTGACAAGGATAACCTCAAACAGACCATCTCCCAGGTCCACATCTCTTTTATTGAGCTTGACAAGGCCCGCGATGGAGGTGGAGTTTGTAACGCCGCCGAAGATGAAATCATCCTCGATGGTGCCACCGTCATAGGTGACGACGGTATGCTGCGGCCGTATCTCAGGCACGCTGGCCAGTCCGGCTTTAACGTAAGCGAAATGACCCAACGCCTGCTTGGCGCTCTGAGGCGTCTTGTATGAAACGCCCGTAAACGCCCCGAAGGCGGCGATATACGTAAAATATGAATCGTTGAAACGGCCGATATCCAGAGGGATGGGTTTCCCGTTTAAAATGGTCATGACCGCCGTCTTGGGGTCCCGGGACAGCGCCAGTGTGGATGCCATGTCGTTAGCCGTTCCGGCCGGTATGAACCCGAAGGGCGGTGGTGTTTCAAGCTGTACCAGGCCGGATGTCACACCACTTATGGTGCCGTCGCCGCCGGCGCAGACCACCAGTTCATAATTGCCGCCGTATTCCCGGATCAAGTCTTCCGGCGTGCCGCTTTCCGTCGAATAGACGGTGACTGCGTACCCTTCACGGCAAAAAAGCGATACAATGATACCCAGAGCCTGCTTGGAAAGCCCTCTGCCCGCATACGGGTTGACAATCAGCATAAGATTCTTCGGCATTATGCATCACTTCCCTCTGTGAAGAATAATTCAGTTTCAGATGATGCGTACCCGGATGACGCCTTCAATAGCCTTGATCTTCTCTTCAAGCGCCGGAGCCAGCTCCTGGACGTCAATAATCGTATAGGCCTGCATGCGTCTCTTTGTGCTGGCGTTGACCATGTTCTCGATATTGATCCCGCAGGAGGACACAGCCCCCGTAATTTTAGATATCATGTCGGGGATATTTTTGTGGATAACGCAGATACGTGGGTCGCCGGTACGGTTTAGCGTGGCCGACGGCATGTTGACGGAATTCATAATATTGCCGTTTTCCAGATAGTCAACAATCTGATGCGCCGCCATATACGCGCAGTTATCCTCGCTCTCGGGCGTCGAAGCACCCAGATGCGGGATGGCAATAACACCGGGCACATTGGCCGTCTTGGGGTTGGGGAAATCTGTCACATAGCGGGAGACCTTCCCGGTATCGATAGCCTCGATGATATCATCGTCGTTGACAAGCTCAGCCCTGGCCAGGTTGATGATCCGGACACCGTTTTTCATCATTGCCAGCGCATTGCTGTCGATGAGATGATGCGTTGATTCCATATACGGCACATGGATCGTGATATAATCGCAGTTTTTATATATCGTCTCGACATCCTTGGCGTTGATGACCTTGGAGGAGATGCGCCACGCCGCATCCACGGACAGATACGGGTCGTACCCGTAAACCGTCATGCCAAGCGCCATCGCGTCATGAGCGATTTTCGAGCCGATGGCGCCGAGACCGATGACACCCAGCTTTTTCCCGAATATCTCGGGACCAACATAGGACGATTTGCCCTTTTCAACGACGGCGCACACATCATTGTCCTTGCAGGCGACATTCTTTACCCACTCTATGCCGCCTATGATATCACGGGATGACAGCAGCAGCGCGCAGAGAACAAGCTCCTTCACCGACTCCGCGTTTGCCCCGGGCGTGTTGAAAACAACAATACCCTTTTCACCGTACTCTTCCACGGGGATATTATTCGTCCCCGCGCCAGCGCGCGAGACGCACAAAAGCTCCGGGTTTACTTCATACTGATGCATATTCGCCGAACGGAGGATGATCGCGTCCGGATTCCGGGCACGCGCGAGGGCCAGGCCCGTCTCGCCATCGCCGGCGGCGAGCACCTCCCAGCCCTCGCGCTGAAGGTACCAGCTCAGCACGGTGACGATCTGGGCTTCATCCTC
>CAZVLO010000037.1:0-15841 GCA_964628265.1 uncultured Papillibacter sp. | reverse complement strand
ATTGCTCAAGGCCCGCAGGCGATATGCTGTTGAGTGTTTTTATCTTATACATTTGGTTAATCCCGTCCCTGCTTATTCTTTATTTCAAAATCCTTCATAAAATCCACAAGCTTCATAACGCCTTCAATCGGCATGGCGTTATATATGGAGGCGCGCATACCGCCGACGGCGCGATGGCCCTTGAGATTCTCAAAGCCCGCTCCTGCCGCTGCCTTGGCAAAAGCCGCATCCAGCTCGTCATCACCGGTCCGGAACGTCACGTTCATGCCGCTGCGCGCCTCGCGTTCGGCGCAGCCCTTGAACAGTTTGCTCTCATCCAGGTAGTCGTACAGAATATTGGCGCGTTCCCGCTTAAGCTTCTCCATGGCATCAACGCCGCCCTGGGCTTCGACCCATTTCAGTACGAGACCCATCATATAGATCGTATAGCACGGCGGTGTGTTGTGCATGGAATCCGAATCGATCATTACCTGATATGTCATCAGTTTCGGCGTAATGGGGAGCTCGTGTCCCGCAAGCTTTTTGTCGATGATAACGACAGCCATGCCGGCCGGCGCCATATTCTTCTGCACACCGGCGTAGATCAGCCCGTATTTGGAAACATCCACGGGCATCGACATGATGTTGGAAGACATATCGCTGACGAGAGGGATCCCCTTTGTCTCCGGGACATATTTCCACTCTGTACCGTAAATCGTATTATTGGCGCAGTAATAGAAGTACGAAGCGTCCTGCGACAGCTTCAGTTCCGACTGAGGCGGGATATACGTGTGATTTTTGTCCTCACTGCTGGCGGCGATACGGATATCGCCGTATTTTTTCGATTCCTTCATGGCGAGATTTGAAAAATTGCCGGTGATAGCGTAATCGGCTTTGCCTGTCGTACCGATCAGGTTCATCGGTATCGCGGCAAACTGCAGCCACGCGCCGCCCTGCATGAAAAGAATCTCATGGGTATCCGGCACCTTCAGCAGGCGCTTAAAATCAGCCTTCGTCTCGTCAAAGATCGAAATATAAGTTTTACTTCGGTGACTCATCTCCATGACGGACATGCCGCTGCCCCGGAAATTTGTCATCTCTGCTGCCGCTTGTTCCAGGACCGGCAGGGGAAGCATGGAGGGTCCCGCCGAAAAATTATAGATTCGCTCTTTAAACATTGCTTGCACCAGCTTTTCATAAATTTTGCATGATTAACACTTGCGGATTGCATTATTATAATATAGGTGTTTTCTTATGTCAAATCATGGTTTGACTGTTTCGCCAAAAAGAACGCGGTCCTTGACACATATTATTCGTACAGGCAGCACTTTGTTTCTAAGCTCCGTACCTGCAGCGGCAACCTCCAGATAATTTTCCCCGTGACCATACCAGAGCCCGTCCTCTTCCCTTTCAAAGAGCACATGGAGAACCGACCCGACGCAGCTATCGGCATAAGCCCGCGCCATCCCGCGGGCAGCTTCCGAAGCACGGCGTGCCCGCTCCTGCTTCACGGCCTTCGGTATCTGTGCCGTCATCTGAGCAGCCGGCGTCCCGGGGCGTATGGAATACGGGAATACATGCATGGCCGAAAAAGCGCATTTTTTTATAAAGGCCAGCGTTTTTTCAAATTCTTCTTCCGTCTCTCCCGGAAACCCGACGATCAGATCCGCCGTGATCCCGCAGTCCGGAAAATACCGCCGCAAAAGATTGACAGCCTCATAAAATTCCGCCGTGGTATACCGCCGCTTCATGCGCCGGAGCGTCTCGTCACAGCCGCTCTGGAGCGACAGATGGAAATGCGCGCATGCATTCGGGAGCTTTTCAAGTTCCCGGCAGAATTCTTCCGTGATGGTCCGGGGCTCCAGCGAGCCCAGCCGGAGCCGGGCCTCCGGTGCCGCGCTGCTGATTATTTTAATGACATCAATAAGCGACGTCCTGTCTTCCAAATCCTTGCCGTAAGATGAAATTTCTATACCGGTAACGACAATCTCGCCGTAGCCCTCATCATTTAACCGGGCGGCCTCGTTTTCGACCCGCTCCGGCTTCATCGACCGCACCGGTCCGCGGGCGTAGGGAATTATACAATACGTGCAAAAGTTCTGACACCCGTCCTGAATCTTCAGCATCGCCCGTGTCCGTCCGGCCGCGCTCCCCGCCGGCAATTCCTCAAACACATGCCGCTTCAAAGCGTCGTCAATCTGCGTCGCCTGCGTCTTTTCAGCGTATACGCGCTCCAGTTCCTCCACAAATTTCAACCTGTCCCCGCTGCCTGTAATCAGGTCGGCGTTAAGGTCCTTGATCTCCTCCGGGCTGATCTGTGAAAAACAGCCGCACACGGCGGCAATGGCATTCGGCTCCAGCTTTTTCAGGCGGCGGACGGCCTGGCGTGACTTCCGGCCGCTCTCCGCTGTGACGGCGCAGGTGTTGACGATAACGGCGTCACAGCCCTCGCCGGCTTCGGCTGCCGTGTGGCCCCGTGACGTCAGGATCGTCTCCAGCGCCTGAGTTTCAAACTGATTGACCTTGCAGCCCAAGGTCTCAAAACAAAAACGCACCGGTTCCACCCCCTTGCCTGGATGCTGCCCAGCGTATATAATACCGGTTGAAATAAATATTTTATTCGCTTATTCTGACGATATCATACAGCACCGGCTTTATTCACGCAAGTGACAGGATAAATCAAATCTCAGGGGACTGATGGCCATTACTGTTTATTTTGACAACGCCTCCACGACGCGGGTCCGGGACGAGGTAAAAGACGTTATGGTAACGATGCTGACGGAGTGCTACGGCAATCCGTCATCCGGCCATATCATGGGACGGCAGGCAAAAGCCGCCCTGGACGCGTCACGCAAAAATATCGCGGGTGCGCTGGGCGCCGACGCTGCCGAAGTCTGTTTCACATCCGGCGGTACCGAGGCTGACAACTGGGCTGTTTTGTCCGGCGCGGCGTCGGCGGCCCGCCGCGGCCGCCACATTATCTCGACACACATCGAACATGACGCCGTACGGAAACCTTTGGCGCTTCTGGAGAGCCGCGGCTGGGAGGTCACTTATCTGCAGCCCGACAAGTCCGGACGAATCACCGCCGAAGCGTTTGGTTCAGCGCTTCGGGAGGATACGGTCCTGACATCCGTCATGCTCGTCAACAATGAGACGGGCGTCATAAACCCTGTTGCGGATATGACCCGGGAAATCAAAAGGCGGGGGCTGAAGACACTTTTCCATTCCGACGCCGTTCAGGGCTTTATGAAAACGCCTTTCACTGTTAAATCACTGGGTGTGGACCTTCTGACCATCAGCGCGCACAAAATACACGGACCAAAAGGCGTCGGCGCGCTCTACATCCGCAAGGGCGTCAAGCGGCCGCCGCTTTTATACGGCGGCGGACAGGAGCGGGAAATGCGCTCCGGCACCGAAGCGCTCCCCGCCATCGCCGGGTTCGGCGAAGCGGCGCGGCTGGCGCTTGAGGAGCGCGGCCAGTCGGCCGAAAGAGTCCGCGGCGTGTATGATGAAACAGTTTCCCTTCTCCGGGACAAGCTCCCCCAGGCCGTCATCCTGTCACCGGGCGAGCATCGTACACCTTATGTACTAAGTCTTTCCCTGCCCGGTTATAAGAGCGAGGTGCTGATGAATTATCTGGAAGCCGAGGGCATCTGCGTATCAAAAAGCTCCGCCTGCAAAAGAGGTGCCCGCAGCCACGTACTCGAGGCCATGGGTCTGCCAAACGACATCATCGACGGCGCCCTGCGCGTCAGCTTCTCCCGCTATTCCACCATAGATGAGGCGGTCTATTTTGTCGAAAAACTGTGTGACGCCGCCGGCAGGCTCTATAAAGTCCTGAAGTGATACGGTTATGAATTGAAATATTCATCATCTGCCCATTTAGAGGGATTAGTGTCGATATAATTCCACTTTGTAAGATAATCAGCCTCGTCGCGTATGATGTGATCATAATAGGATTTTTGGAATAATGAAACACCAATTTCTTTTGTTATCATTGTCTTAAATGAACGAATAATTGTCGATATTCTGCTATTCGTAGGGGGCGATGCCCACATCGCCCCGTTTTCCAGCACAATAATCATGTGGATATGATTTGGCATGATGACGAATTTATCGACATATACATTTTCATATTTCAAGTCGATATTTTTAATGTATTTCTCCGCAATTATCCCAATTTTACTCAAATGAACCGACGGGGCGATGTGGTCATCGCCCCCTACGACTCGTCCTAATACTTCGTGTCGATGTTGGGTACATATCGTCGCAAAATAATACCCTGTCTGCGAGTAATTATAACCTTTTAGACGCATCCGCTTACGAAATGGTGCGTCATATATTACTTCATCCATATTGCCATTCTCTTTTCATATAAAAAGTTCAGAATGCTTCGATAGCTCCCGCAGGAAAAATATACCACCATAATCCGCCTGAAGCAAGGCAGCAATCCCACATCCCGGTCACGTGTCGAATTAACATGAAAAATCTGGTAATTA
Source organism: uncultured Papillibacter sp. (assembly GCA_964628265.1). Taxonomy (GTDB): domain Bacteria; phylum Bacillota; class Clostridia; order Oscillospirales; family Oscillospiraceae; genus Sporobacter. The sequence continues at coordinate 11,360 of CAZVLO010000037.1, read as the reverse complement.
TTCATGTTTATGCCTCAATATCGTCTTGCTTTCATGCTAATTTCATCCTATAATGTTGAAAGTATAATAAAACAGTTTTTTAACGGAGGCGTCACGCCTCGTTTACATAATCGGAGGGTTTTATGAAAAAAAGTCTCGTCTCCGCTCTTTTTCTCATCGTCCTAGCGCTGGGCGCGGCCTTATCGGCCGAAGCGGCGTATTCGCCGCCGGCCGCCGGCAGTCTGGATAACTTCAGGATTCAGAATACATACAGCGGCGGGCAGTTTCGAGACGTTGAATATCATGCGTGGTACGCCATGTATGTCCAGGCCGGTTATGAATACGGCATCCTCTCCGGCAAAGCATCAGACAAGTTTTCACCGGGCGACAGACTGACATATGCCGAGGCCGTCAAAACCGCCGCGTGTCTGAACAGCATCTATTCCTCGGGCAGCGCAAGCTTTACAGCTTCGAAAATATGGTATAAGCCCTATATGGACTACGCCCTGAAAAAAGGCATCCTTGACGCGCCCGCGTCCGATGCCGGTACATATATAACAAGAGCACAATACGCCGAAATGATCGCCCGGGCGCTGCCGGCATCGGCATATCCCAGGACGAGTAATATCCCGGACAATGCGATACCGGACGTCTCGGTGTCTGACAGCTTCGGCGCGTCCGTCTACACGCTCTACAGAGCCGGCGTCCTCACGGGATGCGACAGCTTTGGCACCTTCCGGCCCTATGAGCCCCTCACCCGCGCGGAGGCGGCCGCCATCATCGCCCGGGCATCGGACACGGGGTTTCGCAAAGCCGTCACGCTTACCGCCGAGCTTCGGGGCGAGGAGATCTATGAAAAATGCGCGCCAGCCGTGTTTTATCTGGAGCGGTATGATTCCGAGGGCGTCCTCCTGGGCATCGGCAGCGGCTTCTTCATTTCACGTGACGGACTGGCTCTCACAAACTATCACGTTATAGACGGCGCGTCGTCGGCCGTCATCACGACGGCGGACGGTGTCACCCACAACGTCACGGGCATCTGCGGGTACGACACGGTGCACGATATCGCCGTGCTGCAGGTTGAAGGCGGCGGCTTCCCGTACCTCAGTCTCGGCGATTCGGCGGCGATAAAAACGGGTGACGATGTTTACGCCATCGGCAGCCCCTACGGGCTTCTCAACACCATCTCAAACGGCGTCATCTCCAACACCGGCCGGGAGGTCAACGGCACGGACTTTATCCAGTATACGGCACCCATCTCCATGGGCAGCGGCGGCGGACCGGTTCTCAATACAAAAGGCCAGGTCGTGGGCCTGACCTGCCTGACGGTCACCAACGGACAGGGACTCAATTTCGCCGTCCCAATCAACAAACAGGCAACCCTCAGCCGGACCGGCAGCGTACCGCTGATCTCAATCATCGACCTGAACACTGATTACACGATATTCTACAGAGGTTATTTCCCGGTACCCGATTACGGTGTGTATACGGGGACGCCCATATATAAAACGCATCTCGATTCCCTGACCGGTGTCAAGACATATTACTACAGGCAAAGTGACATCACCGTTTCAGAGGACAAGGCCACCGGCGGCTATATTGCGCTGCTGCGGGAGAACGGCTTTACATGGCAGAGCTCCTACACGGGGGCTGACGGCAGCATGGTTGACGTCTACCACAGCGCCAATCTCGATATGTCCGTCCATTTCGGCACCGATACCCCCGATGGTATTGCCTGCCGGTTCGTCGCTATCCATTGAGCATCTACATATAATTAACCGGCATTTAAGTGGGGTAATATGATGAAAAAAAGCGTTTGCGTATTATTGACCGTTATCATAACGCTGTCACTGATCCTGTCGTCAGGCTGCGGCACGAAGGCGGAAACATCACCGCCCGAGGATACGGCGGAAGCTTCCCAGCCGGCAACGGCATCTGCGTCTCAGGGCACGAAGCCAAGCGTCAAACCGGCCCCCGATGACACCACCGTACCGGAGCCCTCCGATGAAGAAACCGCCGAACCGTCGGCGGAAAAGCCGCTTGAATCGGCACCGGCAGAACTCTCCCCCACCCCCGAACCCGACGACGGCAAGGATTACGCCATGATAGGTTTTGAGCTTTTGGAGAGCGAGGGGCTTGACAACATCATGCTCCGGCTTTCCGAGAGTGAGCTCATTTACCTGCTGGGTGAACCTGTAGGAAAATCCGAAGCGGAGATCTGGGGCGCTGACGGGTTGGAGCATTCCAACTGGGGTTATGCCTCTATAGGCCTTGACATCGGTATGGCCAAGCTGCCCGACGATACGGAAGCGTATGTTTACTCCATCTCCGCGACAGCCCCCTGCGAGCTCACCACAGAGCGCGGCATCGGTATCGGCAGTTCAAAGGATGCGGTGCTGGAAGCTTATAAAAATGAAATCGATCCCGACGCCAACGACGCCACCGATTCCTGGATCACCATCGGCTCCGTTTACGGCGGCATCGGCATCGGTATCGAGGATGGCGCCGTCACCTACATCTACATCGGCGCCTCGGCGGAATAGGAGACAAGGGGACGGTTCTTCTGCCCTATGATTAACAATCTTACTTTTGTAAAAGATTACCGTGATAATGTAACATATAGGCGCAGCTTCAATGCTTTGACCCGGCAGACCTATGGCTTCGACTTTGAGGCTTGGTACCGGGCGGGCTGGTGGGGCGGCGCCTATATTCCGTACTCCTTTGCCGACGGAGGTCGGATCGTCGCCAACGTCTCCGTCAACCTCATGCGCCTCGTCATAGACGGTTCCGACGTGAACGCCATCCAACTCGGTACGGTCATGACCGACGAAGCCTGCAGGAACCGCGGCCTCAGCCGCGCGCTGATGGACCTTATACTCGCCGAGTATGAAGACAAAAGCGATTTCATCTACCTGCTCGCCAACGAGAGTGTTCTCGATTTCTACCCGAAATTCGGCTTTGAACGCTGCACGGAATACGTATGCCGCACCGCCGCCGGTAACCCCAGCAGCTTGTCATACCGCAAGCTCAACCTGGACGACCCCGACGACGGTGCAATCTTTCTCAGCCTGATCAAAAATGCGACACCCTCCGCTAAAATCGCCTGCCGCCACGACCCCGGTCTCGTGATGTTCTACTGCGCAGCATTCTATAAAGATTGCCTCTGGTATCTTCCGGAGCTCGAACTCGCCGCAGTCGCCGAGCAATCGGACGGCGCATTGACTCTCATCGACGTATTCAGCGGAAAGCAATTTGATCTTGATGCCGTCATCGGCACCCTGGTGGAAACCGGAACGCCCGTGACCCTCGGCTTCACCCCCCGACAAGACGACCCCCGTTTCATCCTCACCCCCAAAACCGATCCCGACGACACCCTGTTCATCCGGTCGAAAAATCCCGTTTTGCTCCCCAAAGCGATGTTCCCCCTGCTGTCAAAAGCATAGCGCCCCTCAAAATTCCCTCTTCGGAGGGTTAGCGCGCAGCGACGCTTGCACGGTTCTCCCGCATATCATCAAACTGCCTTCAAAACTTCGGGTGGCCTCTCTGGGCCACCCGTTCGCATTTAATCTGTCAAGTTGCTGTAAATCGCAAATATTAAGCCGCTCTCAACCCAGAGAGGTCGTACAGGGCACCGGAGAAGGCATCTCCGCCCCATTCCGAGGCGTCAATTTTGACGCCGATGGCCGCTACCCATCTCGCAATTTCACTGAAGAAGAACCCGCCCACCCAGTAGTATTGGAGCTCACCTCTCTCGACAAGCGCCTTGAAAGCCTCGAGACCGATGGCCTCATCCATACCGAGATAGCCGCCCAGCGCCATAACGCCGACGCCGTGGGCCAGTATGATCGGTTGTGCCGCGGCGGCGTTCGGCACGGCGACAAGCCAACGCGCGCCGTTGTCGCGCGCCAGCATGTACGCTACTGCCGCGGTGGGAACCTCGCCGAAGCCGCCGACGCCGGTCACCGGCGCTTGCCCGCCCTGTCCGCCGGCTTGACCGAAATCCGGCGGTCCGCCCTTCGGAGCTTCCGGGCGAACGCCGCCGGGCACAACTGCACCGAACGCGCTGTTTTTACCGCCCGTGCCGCCCGGAAACGACCGACCGTCAAAGCCCATCCCGCCCGTCGTGCCCGCCGGCCCGGCAACGGGGAGCGCAGCGGTGGAGCCGTTCACGATGGGCGTATATGCCCAGTACGCCGGCGCGGCCAAGAGCGCGGCGAGTCCGACAGCCACCGCGGTCTTTACAAGCGCTTTTCTCTCTTTTTTCAGGATTTTTTTGAGCGCCAGCCCAACGGCTGACACCCCCGCGCCTGTGGCGATGAAGGGGACGAGCACCCCCGCGTAAGCCGCATAGTGCGCCTTCAGTATGTAAACCTGGACAGCGGCCGTCACCGCGACGGCCAGCGGCAGGAGGCCTGCCCGCCCGAAAGCCTTCAGCCGGATGTTCCCGTCCGTCTCCTCCTTCCGGACGTAGAGCCTATAGAGCTCCGTGATGGCAACGGCGTCCAGCGCCGCGAGGCACGGCGCGAGCATAATGAGATAATACCGGTGGAAATGGCCGGTGATGCTGAAATAAGCGGTCATCGGCGCGAAAAGACCAAGCCATAAAAGCAGCTGCCTCAGGACGGTTTTTTTATCACCCTCATTCCTGGTAAGCAGCCTGATCAGAAGCGCAAGCAGACCGAAAACGGCCAGCGTCAGCAGCCAACCGGCCTGCCCGGCCATCTGACTGTTGAACAGACGCAGAATTCCCGCCGGGCCACCCTCGTTGGGGATCATGTCGCTTGCTGCCATTTCAGTCATTCCGCCGCCGGAGAAGCCGGTGTCCGCGCTCACAACCCTGGCGATGCCGTTGTAGCCGAAGGCCAGCTCCAGCATGGAATTCGTCTCGCTGCTGCCCACAAAGGGGCGGCTGTCCGCCGGCGTCAGGTCCACGATGACGCACCAGGACAGCGACACGACGAGCAGCACGACCGCTGCGATTGCCAGATGGGCAACGCGTTTTATCATTTTTACGTTTGCAGTGAAGAAATAGACGAGAAGGAGCGCCGGCAGATAGAGATAGGCCTGCAGCATCTTGATATTAAACCCGAGCCCCAACAGCGCCGCCGCCCGCAGCCGGTGCATGAGGCCGCCCTTTTCCGCTGCTACCACGGCGGCCCACACGGCGAAGAGGCACACCATCACGAGGGACGCGTCCAGGTTGTTCGTCCGCGTCGCCGCGATGAAAACCGGCGTCAGCGCCAGCAGCAGCGCTGCTATAAGCCCGGCGCCCGTCCCGAAGCTCCTTTTGACAATATGATACAAAACAGCGACGGAGACCACTGAGCAGATAATTTCCGGTAGCGCGAGGCTCCAGCCGCTCACCCCGAACACAAGCCCGAACAGGCACTGCAGCCAGAAGCCCAGCGGCAGCTTGTCCACGGTGATAAAGCCGCCGGGGTCAAACGACGCGTAAAAAAAGTTTTGCCAGCTGGTCAGCATGCTCTTGACGGTGGCCGTATAATACGCGTTACCGTCGCCCAGCTCCCAAATTTTAAACCCTGTAAGGAACACTGTCAGCAGCAGTATCAGCAATAAAATCGTTTTATCCCTGTTTTTTCTGAGCCAAATTACCACGAGCGCCACTCCCGTCTGACACTTTTTTCCACAGTCTTCATCCCGCATTATACGGCAATCCGTCCGCCCCGTTGTGAACATTGTGTAACGATTTCGTGAACATAAGACATACGGACGGTTCATCTGTCCTGTTTTAGCTCCACAAGAACATCGGGAAGCAATGCTTAAATCATTGCTTCCCGATGCTTTTTATATTGGCGTCGTTTCCGCCGGTTCTGCCGGCGCCAACTCCATACCGGCTGCGGGCAGGACAATGGAAATTTTCGTCCCGATGCCTTCCCGGCTCAAAACCTCCATGAACCCGCCGTGGCGGGAGGTGATCCATTTGGCAATGGAGAGACCCAGACCCGAGCCGCCTGTGGCGCGGGCGCGGGACTCGTCGGCCCGGTAGAAGCGGTCGAAGATGCGGGGGACAATCTCCGGCGGGATGCCGATGCCGGTATCGGTGACCTTCAGCTTGGCATGTCCGTCCTCAGGCGATGTTGACAGGGTAATCTGCCCGCCGGGGTCGGTGTACTTGACGGCGTTGTCGATGAGAATCCGCGCCGCCTGCTTGACGAGCGCTCTGTCGGCGCTGACCCAGGCATCCGCCGCCCTGACTTCAAACACATGCGTGGCGTCAATCATCTTCGTCTCTGCGAAGACCTCCCGCGCAAGATCCGCCAGGTTGAAGGTCTCCGCCTGGAGCATAATGGTGTTGTTGTCGCCCCGGGCCAGAAACAGCAGCTGCTCGATCAAATCCTTCATGTTGGCGGCTTCGTCTTTTATGGCGTTAATGGACTCCTGCAGTGTCTTTTCGTCGTTTTTGCCCCAGCGGTCCAACAGGTTCGCGTAGCCCTGAATAACGGAGATGGGCGTTCTGAGCTCATGGGACGCGTCGGAGACGAACCGCACCTGCGCCCTATAGGATTCATTGATCCGGTCCAGCATGCTGTTGATGGCGCGGGCGAGGTTTTTCAGCTCCTCCTGAGTGTCGTCCACCTGAATGCGCGTGTCAAGGCGCGCGGCGTTGATGCCCTCCAGCTCGCCGGCCAGCGCAGCCATTTTCTCAGGGTCCAGCTGGCTTGTTACCGCGTTTAGATTCTGCGCCGCCCGTGTCAGCTCCGTAATGGGGTCAAGCGTCCGGCGCACCATGCGCCTGTCCTTGGCCACCCGGGACAGCAGGGCGAAGAATTCATAGATGAAAAGCGCCAGCAGCGCGTATTTGAAAATGTGCATGAAAGGCCCCAGGGACACAGCGATCCGGTACGTCACGCTCCCAAGCTCCGGGCAGACAACGTAATAAAGCCCGTCCAGCCTTTCAAAAAACCGCGCGTTCATATCGCTCGTTACGGTGATATTCCGCCCGGCGTTTTCCGTAAGCTTTGGCAGCGGATGCGAAAACGGTTCCGGTATTCTCACGCTCGGTGCCTCGCCGGTGACGACCGTGATCTCAAGCCCCGTCAGCTTCTGCCAGCCGGTCGTATCGGCGGGGGGAATACCGTGCCCGGCAATAATTTCGGTTGCCGTCACCGCCTTCTGCTCGCTGTAAATCAAAAGCCCGATGCCCGTAATGACGAGCAGCAGGATATCAAACCATATGAAGAGGCCGAGAAGCCGCCAGAACATTCTGGCGTTCAGCTTTCTGGCGATCGAATAATACCGGACCCGGCCTGCGCCGTCCGGTGTTTTTTTATATTCACTCATCCTTAATCACATACCCTACGCCGCGCACCGTATGGATCAGCTTGATGTCAAACGCCTCGTCGAGCTTCCCCCGCAGGAAGCGGATATACACATCGACTGTATTGGTGCCGCCGTCAAAATCAAAATCCCAGACGTTTTCCATCAGAGATTCCCGCGTGACGACAATCCCTTTATTCTTCAAAAGATAGTGCAGGAGGTCAAACTCCCGCTTTGTCAGCTCAACCTCCTGTCCGTTCACCGTCACGGTGTGGCGCAGAAAATCCATACAGACATTCTGCGCGGACAGGACCTCGCTCTCCTGTAAGGCGGCGGCGCTCTTCCGGAGCGCCGTGCGGATACGGGCTAAAAGCTCCTCGATGGCGAAGGGCTTTGTGATATAATCGTCGGCGCCCAGATCCAGCCCCGCGACTTTGTCCGTGACGCTGTCCCGGGCGGTGAGCATGATGACGGGCACAGAGGACGCCCGGCGTATCCGCCGCAGCACCTCCATGCCGTTGAGTTCCGGCAGCATGATGTCCAAAAGGATCAGGTCGTACTGCTCCTTCTGCGCCAGCTCGCTGCCCGTCCGGCCGTTGAAGGCCTTGGTGACTTCATACCCCTCGTAGGTCAGCTCCAGCTCCACAAAACGCGCCAGCTTCTCCTCGTCCTCGATCAGTAGAATTTTCGCACCCATCTGTCGCCCGCCTTAACTATGTTATTGCTGTTTGCTTCCGTTATTATTATCGTTATTATTGCTGCTGCTGAAGTTTTTTTTGATGTCCTCCGCCGTGTCGGACGCGCCGTCCATAACCTTGTTGACCTGCTCCGTGCCCATCTCATTGCCGACAAAGCGGTAACGGAAGCCGAAGAACAGGCTCAGGATGAAGAGCGGCACCACAACCCAGAAGAAGAAGATCAAAAGGACCACAAGGACCGTCACAGGTACCGAAAACATAACTTCCCCGTGCTTTTCCGCCTCCAGATAATTGGTGTTGCCGATGTTGAAGATTCTGGCACAGAAGCGGCCGAATTTGCCCATCGCTTCTCCGAAGCTGCCGCAGCCGGCCCGTCTGTCATTACAGCACCCGCCGTCGGCCTGATACTCCTGCTCCTGCTGGGTATTCTGGCTGCTGTAGTAGCCGCCGCCCGCCGGCGCGTTGACCTTGCCCTGACGCTCCAGATAAATGATTGCGTCCAGCAGGTCGTCATTACACTCCTCCAGCACCGCCTTCGCCTCTTCAAAGCTGACGCCGGTTTTCTCCCGGAGCTTTTCCACCTGTTCCAGTGTGGCCATTATCGTTTCCTCCTAAAATTGTTCTCTGTTGATGCGCTTATCCTAACAAAGAACAGTTAAAGAACAATATGCGTTATATTAAAATACGATTAAAACAAGTTCCTGCGGTTTTAATTCTACATCCTGCTAATTATTGTGTCAACAACTGGCATTTTCGCGGATACGCTTTATTTTTACTGTAAAAAAGTGTATGATGAATCAGGCGGAATAAAATGCCAATATCACAAATTAAGCAATCGGAGAACTGAATGAAGAATATTTTTATCGGCTTCCTGCTCATTTTCCTCGATTTCAATATCGATCTTGACCACACGAGGATCGGCCTGATCCCGGACTTTATCGGCTACATCGTGCTGGCTAAGGGGCTTTTACATATGGCGGACGAAAGCCCGCGGTTTATGAAGGTGAAGCCCTTTGCCACCTTTATGGCTTTTTATACGGGCATACTTTACGTTCTCGATCTTTTCGGCGTCACCGTGAACGCCGGCGTCTTTACCTATCTTCTGGGCATTGTTTCAATGGTGATATCCCTGTATATTTCCTATCACATCGTGATGGGCGTTCTCGACACGGAGGAAAAGCACGGCGTCTTCTTAAACGGCGCCAGCCTCAAATCCACCTGGAAGCTGCTGACCTTTTTCACCATCCTTTCCAACCTGCTGCTCCTGATACCCACTCTGGCCATCCTGAGCATCATCGCGTCTTTCGTCATCGCCATCGTTTTTCTCGTCGCCTTCAACCGTTCCAAAAATCTGTACTATAATAAAATCAGCTGGTGAGATACGGTCTGTCAGTCAAATAAAATATTGAGGAGGCTTGTTATGATTCAGCAAAAAAGCACCCTGACCGTCGTCATGAAAATCCTTTCCATCCTGGCTCTGCTGTACTCCCTGTATACGCTCTTCAGCCTCATTGTTTTCTACATCAACACGTCCGGTATACCCGCAATTCTTTATGTGATCAGCGCGGAAGTGCTTGTACCGCTTGCCGTTAACGTCCTCTTAATATGGATTATCTTTGCTGGTAAAGACGCCTCCGCCCTTTTCCTCCCCAGCCTCATCCTCGGCAGCCTGTCTGCTTTGGTGCTTGTCGCCAATATCACAATCGTCCCGCTTAGCTATGTGAATTTAGAGCTCTGGCAGGCCGTACTCAAGGACATCCTCGGCACGGGGATCTACCTGCTCATCGCCATTGACGCCAAGCGCGGCTCGAAATATGCGCTGCCCGAAGCGATCATCCTGGCGGTCTTTGCCGTCCTCAGTTCCCTCGCCAATTCGATCAAGCTCGGGTTAACGCTTTTATCCCACGACGCCATAAACGTCACGTTTTTCACAACTGTATTAAAAAGCGCCTTAAGCCTGATTTTCTCGACAACCGCCGTTATCGTGCTCTTTTTGCTGCGCACCCATATCCAGCGGCAACAAGCCCCCCTTCCTCCCCCGCAGCCCTGGCAGCCCCCGGAATAATTGATGATGTGAGGTGCCGCCATGTCGGAGATATTGGAAATCTTGATTGAAATAATTGTTGGTGTTGTTGAGATTGTCTGTGAGCTGGGCGCGCGCAAGGCCAAGCGGCTTTTCAAAAAGAAGAAATGACCCCCGGCGCGCCTATCGTGTATAATTTACACATCGTTGTCTCAGAGGAGTTGTGTATTATGAAAGAAGGCTCCGGTCAGTCGGACGCTATTGCCGATTACTTGAATAAAGTATGGGAAACAGGCGACACCTTCAACGCCAATTATAACGACGCGGTAAACGCTGTCCTTGAGATACGCAGGAGCGGCCGTCAACACGCGATTCTAAAGAACGCTGATATTCCGGCGCTTTCCGATGAGAAACTGGAATTGGCCGTTATGGATTGGATAAGAAGTAAAATTAAGGACTGGCTCAATCCATGTCAGGATTTGAAGCAACTACCCAAGCCATGCCAAACCGTATACAGCTGCCGGGCTGTCGCCGATGAAGTCGGCAACGGCGGTTTTTTGCAGCTATTCTATAATGCGATGCTCCCTGTTGCAGAGCTGTCGGTCGAAGGCTTTTTGGAATTGGGAGCGCCGAAGCTCAGCCGCGTAACGGAACAGGCGCTTGAATTGTACCGGGACAACAAGGATAAGTTCGACAGGCTTAATGACGGCACCACGGAGGGTTTTGCCGCTTTTTTCAATGAAGCCGTCTTTGACCGTCTGGACAGGGATTTCGCCCTTGAATCAAGCGCCCTGAACATCGCCGGTTACATCAGAGCAAACGCCGAATTCTTTGGCGACAAACTATAAGCTAACAGCGAAGAACCAAAGCGTACGATTTAACCAAAGGAGATAACGAGGGAGAAAATCCTATTAAAAAGCGCGACTGATATCATGACGATAAAATACTGCGCAGTGTTTAAGGCAAGGGCTTGCCCTTGCTCACCCCGTCCCTCGCACCGCCGCGCCCTCAAACAACCAAACGTAGGGGACGCCGCCCTCGGTGTCCCGCTCCCCCGCTCGCATCCTGTCAAATATTGATAAATAAAAGCAGATTTTTCGTGCATGTTTTTGTAGAAAAATCTGCTTACTTTGTTTATTATTGGGATATGGTGGGGTATGATAGGGGTAATAGAGTAATGCTGAATGTACATTATAGCAATAATGGGAATTTTGCAGAGGTGAATTTTGCTTAGTAATTTTACGGGGCGGATGAAATGAACACATATAGACCTAATATATGCTTTTATGTGGCATCAGATGAGATCGAAGAAAAAATTGAATTAAATGATGAATATTCCGCGCGAGATTGAGCGCCTTGACCGGGCGAATTGTGCACTGTAA
>CAZVLO010000036.1:25749-27076 GCA_964628265.1 uncultured Papillibacter sp. | reverse complement strand
CTTGCGCGCCTACTGCGACGAGACCCGGCCCTTGATGCAGGGGGCGCGGCTGACGACCTACGAGCTCCAAAGAGCCGGTATCGACTGCACACTCATCTGCGACAATATGGCGAGCATCATCATGAAAGAGGGTAAGGTTAGCGCCGTTTTCGTGGGCTGCGACCGGGTGGCGGCAAACGGAGACACCGCCAACAAGATCGGCACCTCGGGCATTGCGATCCTCGCCAAACATTACAACATCCCGTTTTACGTCTTCTGTCCGTCCTCCACCATTGACTTCAGCTGCAAAACAGGCGACGAAATCAAAATCGAGCTGCGGGAGCCCGGGGAGATTAAAGAAAAATTTTTCGTGAGACCTATAGCCCTGCCGGAAGTTAAGTGCTACAATCCCGCTTTTGACGTGACGGATAATGCACTCATAACAGCCATCATTACCGAAAAAGGCATCTGCCGCGCGCCGTATGAAGAGAGTTTGGCAATTTTTTAACCTAAGCTATTACAGGGAACGCTCCGCAGCGTCCCGCTAAGTGAGGAGAGCAGTTGTGGATACATTCACATATCCCACAGACGCGGAGGTCAAGCGCGATATTCTCGAAGCCGGCCGGCGTCTGTATCAGAAAAATTTCATCGCTGCAAACGACGGCAACCTGAGCGCCCGCGTCACCGACAGCCACATCTGGGCGACGCCTACGGGCGTTTCCAAAGGGTTCATGACGGAGGACATGCTCGTTAAGCTGGACCTCGACGGGAATGTGGTTGAAGGGACCCACAAGCCGTCTTCCGAGATAAAGATGCATCTTAGAATTTACAGGGAGTCGCCGGAGATTCTTGCCGTGACCCATGCCCATCCGCCGGTGGCTGCCGCCTTCGCCGCGGCTGGCATCCCGCTGGACAAGGCGATATTACAGGAAGCTGTCGTCCTGCTGGGCGTTATCCCAGTCGCCCCGTACGCACTGCCGGGCTCCGACGCCTTGGCTGAAAGCGTCGTGCCGTATGTGAAAAGCTATAACGGGCTGCTGCTGGAGCACCACGGTGCCGTTGCCTGGGGCGGCAGCGTCATGCAGTCTCTCTACAGGCTGGAGAGTATCGAGTATAATGCAACGGTTCTGATGTATACAAAAATGATGGGTATCGAGCGCTCCTTGACCAACAGCCAAATCGACAGCCTTATTGCTCTGCGCCCTTCCTGGGGCGTCACCGGCGGCGGCCGCCCGCTGGGCCGGGATTGAGGAGGTAAACATGAAAATCTTAAGCTTCATCCAAGGCAGAAAAACACGCATCGGCGCGGTGACGGACCGGGGGGTCATTGATCTCACGGCGCTAGGGT
>CAZVLO010000036.1:21588-25739 GCA_964628265.1 uncultured Papillibacter sp. | reverse complement strand
TTCCCTGACAGTATGAATGAGATCATATCCGGCGGGAAAGAGATGAAAAATCAAATTTCCGACAGAGTATCTGATACAAAACTGCCGGTGCTTGAGCTGACATCTCTTGAGTTTGCCAATGTCACCCAGCCGCAGAAAATCATCTGTGTCGGACTCAATTACAAAAAGCACGCCGAGGAGACGGGCGGAACTGCGCCTGAAAATATTGTCTTCTTTTCAAAATTCAATGACGCGTTGACACCGTCGGGTAAGAGCGTTACACTGCCCGACTGGCAGCGGTGCTATGACTATGAGGCGGAGCTGGTCATTGTCATCGGCAAGCCGGCCTGGAATGTATCCAAAGAGAAGGCGTTAGCCTGCGTATTCGGCTTTACCTGCGGCAACGACCTGAGCGCTAGGGACAGTCAGTTCCTCTCCAGCCAGTGGCTGGCGGGGAAGTCTTTTCCGGGCTTCGCACCGGCAGGCCCCGTTATCGTCACGGCAGACAGCTTTGACCCCGACGCTGCTAACGGCATTTTCTGCGAGGTCAACGGCATTCCGGTGCAGTCCAGCGACACATCCGATATGATCTTCAACTGTGCCGAAATTGTCAGCACGGCGTCACGGTATTTCCGCCTGAATCCCGGCGATCTGCTTTTTACCGGCACGCCATCCGGCGTTATTCTGGGCAAAGATAAAGACAAGCGTGTCTGGCTGAAACCCGGCGACGTTGTCAAGGTCACCATCGATGGTATCGGGTCACTCGTGACGCCGCTGGTATAAGGCTCCCTCCTAAAGAGACCGCATAGCGGTCTCTTGGGAGCATGTCACCGAAGGTGACTGAGGGAGTAAGTCTTGCCCGCACTAGGATAGGAGGCCCCGTCATTGGAAATCCGACAACTGAGATACTTCACTGAGGTATATAAATACCGGAATTTTTCCAGAGCGGCCGAAGCGTGCTTTATCTCGGCGCAGGGAATCAGCATGGCGATACTCCGGCTTGAGGAAGAATTGACATGCAAGCTTTTTTTTAGGACCGCAAAAGGGATTCTCCCGACGCCGCAGGGTGAATACCTTTACCCGCGAGCGCGTCAGATTCTGATGCTGATGGATGAATGCGAGACCTACTTAAAAGACGGAGCGGGTAAAGAGGGTGCTCTGACGGTCATGCTGTCGCTGGGCACAATAGAAGAATTTGCCGGCATCCCCATCGCACGGTACAGGGAAAGATATCCAGACATCCACCTGGATATAAAGGAGACTTTTGACGTCATCTGTGACTCTTCCGTGGAAAACGGTGTGGTGGAGATGGCGCTGACGGTGGGACCGGTGGACGATAAAAAATTCAAAAGTGAGCTCCTGTTCACCTCGCGTCACGCGCTCATCGTCAATAAGGAGCACCCGCTGGCCGACAGGGAATCGATCTCGGTATTCGATTTACAGGATGTACCCGTCACCGCGCTGCGCGACTCGACAAAAACATTCCAGGTTTACCGCGACGCATGCCGGCGCGCCGGCTTCGAGCCCGCTGTGAGCATCTTTGCGGACAACATCCTGCTGGTGTACTATATGGCGGAGACGAACCAATCTGTCGGCCTGTCGACGATTACGCTGGCCAAACGCCTCTCGCGGCCCAACCTCCGGGCGATTCCCTTCGACGATCCGTGTTTCGACTGGAATATCTACCTCATTAAGCTCAAAAACGCAAAGCTCTCGCCTGAAGCGCGGGCGTTCGAAAGCCTGCTCCTGCAGCACCGCCGGGACATGACAGCGAACGAATTCGAGTGTTGACGTACTCCAACTTTCTGTTACAGTACCTGAAAAAGCGTGATGACTCAATGATGCGGATATGTGCTATATTAATAATATGAGAACGCTGACGCTGTCCCTAAGCGAAAAGGAGGCCATACAATGCAAAATGTCATAACCAGCGATGAAAACGTCAGGTTAAACAGGGATACATACAAAAATGCCTGCCATGTGGACCCCAATCCACAGGCGATTGAACCCTTTGACAAGGAATGGGGTGTGGGAATTTCGGGCAACACGCCCAATCCGTCTCCCTTTGAACGGATCAATAAGAGGGCGGAGCTTGTCACCGAAGCGTACAAGGCGCATCCCGGTGTACCGCAGATATTGAAATGCGCGTACGGCATCGCTAACGTCCTGGACAAGACGCCGATTTATATTTACCCCGATGAGCTCATTGCCGGCACCCTCGGCTGTGACAAAAAGGGTGCGCCGGTGCACCCGGAGTTCGGGCTTAACTGGGTTGTGGACGAAATGCGCGACGGGCTCATGGATTACAGTGAGGAGCGCACCCACGACTATTTCAGCTATACAAAGGACACGCAGGATCGCCTGGAGGCGCTGCGGGATTTCTGGGACGGACATACCGTTGAGGATATGACGAACGCCATGCTCACCGACGATATCCTCAAAGGCTCCCACGCGGGAAAGGGTGTGTTTTTTGCCGACGCTTATATCTTCTGCGGCGCAGGGCATCTGGGTCTTGACTACGAGCGCCTGTTCCGCCTGGGCTTCGGCGGTATTCGCAAGCTGATAGTCAGCCAGATGGAGAAGCTAAATCTCTCCGAACCCGAGGATATCAAGAAGCAGACATTTCTGAAGGCCGCGCTGATTACGACGGAGGCGACCATCCGCCACTTCCTGCGCTACGCCGAACTTGCAGAGCAGCTGGCAGGGGAGGAGAGCGACGAAAAGCGCGCCGCCGAGCTCCGGAAAATCGCCGGCAATTGCCGCTGGGTCTCGGAGAATCCGCCGCGCTCCTTCTGGGAGGCCATCCAGCTTGTGAGCCTTGCCAACACGATTATCCTCATCGAATGCAATGGGCACAGCGTCTCCTATGGGCGCTTCGACCAGTATATGTATCCGTATTTTCAGAATGATCTCAAGACGGGTGAGGCCACCCGCGAGTTCATGCAGGAGCTCATTGAGAACTTCTACATCAAAATTTGGGATTTGAACAAGCTTCGGAATCATATTTTGATCAAAACCTTCGGCAACGGCGGCATCGGCGGCCCGGCACTCACTGTCGGCGGGATCAAAAAGGATGGCACCGACGGCACAAACGAGCTGACCTTTATGGCACTGGACGCCCACGCCCATGTCCGCGTACCGAACCCCTGGCTGGCTGTCCGGCTGCATGCCAATACACCCTGGGATCTGAAGGTCAAGACAGCCAATCTTATCCGAATGGGTACCGGTGAGCCGAAGATATTCAATGATGATGTGGCTATCCCCAGTATGCTGACCTCCAATGTTGAGCTGGCGGACGCCCGGGATTATCAGGTTGTCGGCTGCGTGGAGCCTGATGTCTCCGGCAAATCCTACGGCTGGAAGGATTGCGGCCATATGAACATTGCCCGCGTCCTTGAGCTGGCCATCAATGACGGCCGCTGCTACAACTGCGGACCCTCTTGCCCGCGCTGGGAGAAATGCGGCGCTGTAGGGGATCAGCTGGGCCTGAAGACAGGGAGCCTGGCCGACTTTACGTCCTTTAATCAGGTTTTAGACGCTTACGACAAGCAGATGAAATACTGGTGCGACAGGCAGGTGGCGCTGTTAAACGCCGTCGATCTGGCTCATCAGGAGCTCCGCCCGTTGCCGCTTCTCTCCATCCTTATGGATGGCTGCATCGAAAATGGTAAAGACGTGACAATGGGCGGCACGAAATATAACTTCACCGGTCCCCAGGGCGTCGGTATCGGCACAGCGGGAGACGGTCTCGCCACCATTAAGCAGCTGGTTTTCGATGAGAAGCGCATTACCGGGCGCGAGCTGCTGGACGCCGTTATCAACAACTGGGAGGGTTATGAGGAGCTGTACGCTTACGTCAACAGTGACCGCGTCCACCACTACGGCAACGATGATGATTATGCCGATAAGCTGGCCAAATTCGCCATGGATACCTGGTGCAAGCACATAGAGCATCGCCCCAACGCCCACGGGGGCTTCTTCCAGCCGGGTGCGTATTCCGTCACCGTCAACGTTGCCCACGGGCAAAACCAGTGGGCCTCCGTCGAGGGTCGCAAAGCCTATGAGCCTGTCTCCGACTGTATGGGCGCTGTCCATACAAAGTGCTGTTCCCACGATATCAAGGGCCCGCTGGCTATCTGCCGGTCGGTGACGAAGCTGGACCACGCCCGCGC
>CAZVLO010000036.1:0-21573 GCA_964628265.1 uncultured Papillibacter sp. | reverse complement strand
GGCACGCTCTTAAACTGGAAATTCTCACCGGGAACGCTCGTCGGGGAGACAGGCCGCGATAGCTTTATCGCCCTGATGGAGGAATATATTCACAGGAAGGGCATGCACAGCCAGTTCACCGTGGCCAATCAGGAGACGCTTCTCGCTGCACAAAAGGACCCTGACAACTACCGCGACCTTCTTGTCCGCGTCGCCGGATACAGCGCCTATTTCGTGGAACTCAACAAGGCGCTTCAAGACGACATCATCGGAAGAACTTCATTGTCGTTTGATTAGCGGAAACAAGGCCGAAGCCGCCCCTACATTTATGACCTACATTCTGCGGTAATCGGAGGTGACATCGTGCTGCATCATAATCCTGCCGGAGAACCCTGCGCCCTCGTCAGCAACATACAAAAATACACGATCCATGACGGGCCGGGTATCCGTACGGCGATCTTCTTCACCGGCTGCACGATGCGCTGCCGCTGGTGCTCCAATCCGGAGACGATAGAACTAAAGCCGCGGTTGGGAGTTTATCCTGCCAAGTGTCTGTCTCTGGATAAATGCACGCGCTGCGTCAAGGTTTGCCCGGAAAAAGGCAAGCCTTTGGAATTCGATGAAAACAGTGTATTAAAGGCTGTGCACATGACAAACGCCTGCGCCGGCTGCTTCAGGTGCGCCGATGAATGCCCCCCACGGGCGCTGAAGCAATGGGGTGAGCTAATGACGATTCCTGAGCTGATGAGGGCGATTCTGGAAGACAGGAGCTTTTATCAAAGAACGGGTGGCGGCGTCACCCTTAACGGCGGAGAGGTGCTCGTCCAGTGGGAAATAGCAGCCATGCTGCTGGAGGAATGTAAGAAAGAGGGCATCAACACCTGCGTCGAGACGGCCCTGAACGTACCGTCAGCCCATATGGAGGCCGTTTATCGATATACTGATCTTGTGATTACCGATATCAAACATATGGATTCCGGGAAACACTGTGAATTCTGCGGCGCGGGTAACGAGTTGATTTTAGAGAATGTCAAAAAGACCGTCGATATGGGTAAAAAGCTCATCATCCGTACGCCGATCGTTCCCGGTTATAACGGCGGAGAAGACAATATCCGAAAAACGGGCGCGTTTATCAGAGATGAACTGGGCAATCAAATCGTCCAGTACCAGCTGCTGCCGTACCGAAAAATGGGCACGGAGAAGTATGATTCTCTTGGCATTCCGTATCCGATGGGGGATTACCAGCCGCCGGAGCGCGACGAATGGGAGGCGGAGTTACTCCGACTTACAGGCATTCTTGTCAATGAGTACGGCGTCCCTGCTGTCCCGGGTTCCAGCAGCAAATTAGAACTCTAGCACCTAAGTCCCGCCGACAGGCGGGACTTATATTTTACGCAAGTATGGGTTGTCATTCATTGATAACAATGATTATACACATCCTGAAATTATAAACCCTATATAAAACAGGCAGCGGTTTTGACCCGCTGCCTGTTGGTAATGATAAATTTTTCGGGTTGATGGCGTTGTCAATCCTCACGATTACCGACAGCCGTGCTTGACACGGTCGGCTTCTTCGGCGCGCTTGCCGTTATTGAAGCGATCAAGAGTACCGACGAGGTAGCCTGTGATGCGGCGGATGCGCTCGAATGGAACGGTTTTCCAGTGGTAAGTCATATCGATAAAATCACCGTCTACAGCGATATCTATACCGGATATAATTTTATCGGGATACATATCACGGGCGCGTTTCACATAGGCGTCTATTTCGGCCGAGGAGAGCTCGCCGCCGGTTACTTTAACGTCCACCATAATAAATTCCCCCATATTTTGTGTTGAGTCTTGCATACTGCCACAATATCATGTTTCTATATAAAAGTCCATAAAAAATATAAATTTGTATTAATAGAGTAATGATGTTCGTATCAACTGATAACCGTATTAACAAACGGAAGCTTCCCGTGTCTCGGGAAGCTTCCGTTTGTTGTATCAGCCTAAATCCGGCGAAGCATCTCAGCTGCCGGTTGATGTTGCCGGGGACGTACCAGGGGATACGCCGGCTGTTGTTCCCGGCGGCGGGCTTGGCGTTGCGGTTATCGGCGGTGATATGGCGGGGCTTGGCGCTGCGGTTGCAGGCGGTGATATGGCGGGGCTGGGAATGGGGGTGGTATCTGTTGGCGTACAGCCGACCAGGAGTACTGCTGCAAAGATGACGGACAGGGTGAGTGCGATGAGCTTCTTCATGATGATATTACTCCTTACAAACATAATAGCTCATGGATGTAAAACAGCGGGAGAATGCATGCCATTTCTCAAAATCATTTTTGACAATTATTGCGTGAATTATTCCTGTGAAATAAAAGCAGCTGCAGTATTCCTGCAGCTGCTGAATATCACCCATTACTTATTGCTGGTATCCTATTTATCGGGTTTGATTGTGTTTGGCGGATTGTCGGGCGGTTCGGCTGATGCCGTGCCGTGCAGCTCCTGCGTCTGCTGATATTCTTTGGAGAACTCAACATAGACGCCGCTGTCCTCATCCGTGGGCTTGGCTTTTTTCGGTGGCGCCTTCCCGCCGTTCTCGCAAAGCCATTTGAAATCTTCACCGTCCATTGTCTCGTTTTCAAGCAGATACTCAGCCGTTGCGATCAGAATGTCTTTATGTTCTATCAGTATCTCTTCGCACTTTTTCATAGCCTCGTCGAAGATGTGCTTGACCTCGTCGTCGATGAGTGCTGCAGTCTTCTCGGAGTAGCTCTTGGTCTGGGAAAAATCACGGCCGATAAAAACCGAGTGGCTGCTGTCGTCAAAAGAAATGGGGCCGATTTTGTCGCTCATGCCGTATCTTGTGACCATGGAGCGCGCGATGGCACTGGCGTTCTGGATATCAGAGGACGCGCCGGTGGAGATGTCGTCGAGAATAATCTTCTCAGCCATGCGACCGCCGAGAGCGGAGACAATGCGCTCAAACATCTCGCTTCGGGAGTTGAAAGGCTTATCTTCGGTGGGCCGATAAACAGTCATGCCGCCTGCTGCGCCGTGGGGGATTATGGTGATATGGTGGACGGGGTCCACGTGTTTCAGGAAATGAGAGACAACAGCGTGGCCGGCCTCATGGTATGCAGTGAGCTTTTTTGCCTTTTCAGTCATGACGCGGCTTCTCTTTTCAGGGCCGGCGATGACCTTCAGCGTCGCGTCTTCGATCTCGCACATTGTGACAAAGCGCTTATTGCGCCGCGCGGCCAGCAGCGACGCTTCGTTGAGCAGGTTTTCAAGGTCGGCGCCTGTAAAGCCTGGTGTCCCTTTGGCAATGCTGCCCAGATCCACATCGTCACCGAGGACCTTGCCCCTGGCGTGAACGCGAAGGATTGCCTCGCGGCCTTTTATATCAGGTAGACCTACATATATCTGGCGGTCAAAGCGGCCGGGGCGCAGGAGCGCGCTGTCCAGAATATCGGATCTGTTAGTAGCTGCCATGACGATGACGCCCTCGTTTGTCGCAAAGCCGTCCATTTCAACGAGAAGCTGGTTCAATGTCTGCTCACGCTCGTCGTGCCCGCCGCCAAGTCCGGCGCCGCGCTGGCGTCCGACGGCGTCGATCTCGTCAATGAAGATAATCGAGGGAGCGAGCTTTTTTGCCTGGTCGAACAAATCGCGGACGCGGGAGGCGCCGACGCCGACATACAGCTCGACAAAATCGGAACCGGAGATGGACAGGAACTGAACGCCGGCTTCACCGGCAACAGCCTTGGCCAGCAGCGTCTTACCCGTACCCGGAGGGCCTACCAGAAGCACACCTTTGGGAATCCTGGCACCAAGAGTAATATATTTCTGCGGCCCCTTGAGGAAATCGACAATTTCCTGGAGCTCTTCTTTTTCTTCTTCCGCGCCGGCCACATCGGCAAATGTCACTTTTTTCTTTTCCTCGCTGGCAAGACGGGTCCGCGCTTTGCCGAACTTCATAACGGATTTGTCTCCGCCGACGCCGGAGCGGTTCATCATCGCGTTCCAGAGCAGAATAAAAATGATGATAATGATAGCGTAAGGGATAAGCTGGAACCACCAGGGCGCCTGCCAGCCAACACCGTAATTAAAGCCGAAGCCTTCGTCCTTCTTCAGCCTTTCGGCCTGATCCCTGCCGACATCCTCATAGAATACACTGAAGCTGTAAAGCTCATGGGTGACTACATTGCTGCCGGAATCCTTGTAATTCTCCTTCAGCCTCATCATCAGGGTGTTGTCCTTGACATCGTAGTATTCAACCTTTTCATCCTGAAACAGTCGGATGACTTCCGAATACTCAATAACCTTGCCGCTGCTGCCCTGATTGGTTACAAGCAGGTATACGGCAGACGCAAGAATAACAAAAACAAGTATATAAAATCCTATGTCTCGCGGACTTCTGTTCTTATGCTTCAAATAAATTTCACTTCTTTCATATTGTGTTTATCACCTACGCGTATATTTCCGGTTTAAGTGAGCCGATAAATGGAAGATTGCGGTAATACCCCGCATAATCAAGACCATAGCCCACGTAAAATGCGTCGGCACACTCAAAACCGACATAATCGGCGTTGAGCGATACCTTCCTGCGTGAGGGTTTGTCTAGGAATGTGCATATCTTTAGGGAGGCCGGTTTCAGGCCTGTCAGGTAATCCCTCAGAAATTCGAGTGTCAAGCCTGTGTCAAGGATATCCTCGACGATGATCAAATGCCGGTCCTTCACGACGGAGTCCAGCGGTTTCGTCATTTTTACCTCGCCGGAGGATTCCGTACCTGCGCCGTAGGATGAAGTAGAAATGAACTCGATATCGCACATCGTATCCATGCATCGTGACAAGTCGGCCAAAAAAATGAAAGAGCCTTTTAAAATGCCAATCAGCAGCGGTTTTTTTCCTTTATAATCCTCCGCCAATTGCGCACCCAGCTCTTTAACGCGGTTTTGGATCATTTCTTCCGTAAAATAAACTCTCTCTATATCATGTTTCATATGCCGTCTCCTCGAAAATTATCTCCAGTGTTTGATCACCGGCTTTGCAAACCGCTCTGTTATCTATGCCGATGCCGTAAACTGCGAGCACACCATTTTCGTCGGCAATGACGGGAATGAGAGAGCGCAGTCGGCGCGGAATCCGCCGTTCGATAAATAGTTTTTTCAGGGTTTTCGTTCCGTTTCTCCCAAAAAGGTTGATTTTATCTCCTGTTTCACGCGGTCTGATGACGATTTTACCACAAATAATTTCATATTTGAATAGAAAAGAAGTAAAAGATTTATTAACATTCCCGGCACGGATACTGTCTGCGGTCAGCGGATATCCGCAGATGACGGTCATCCCAAGCTCCGGGATACGGATTTTTCCGCCCGGCAGAAGCTCCGACGGCGGAAACCCGTCAGGCGGAAACCTGTCAGGCGGCTCCCCATGTGACAGTATGATCCGGTCATATTCTCTGAAAGCATATCCCGACGGCAGCGCAACCTCTTCCGAAACGCAGCCGGGCGCGCAAAGCGCCAGAACGGCCGAGACATGTGCCGCTGAGAGATTATTGCCATAAACCGACCGTATCACACGGCTTGAAACAGGCCGCGGCAGCAGGGCAAGCGCATCAGCGTCGAAGGAATGATCGCGGTAATGCTCGTGAATAAACGTATCAGCAATATCATTTATATACGCGTCGTCGTCTCTTATCAGTGATGTCATCACTGAAATATGCTCAGACAGCCGGGGATTCAGTTCCCGAAGCACGGGAATGACGCGGCGCCGGATAATGTTCCTGCTGCAGATTTCCATTGCGTTCGTGGAATCCTCAACAAAGGGAATGCCGCGCTGTGTCAAAAAGTCAAGGATTTCATCTTTTGTGAGGGTCAGCATCGGACGGATTATCAGATCCCGCCTCGGTGGTATACCGCTGAGGCCGGAGAGTCCGGTTCCCCGCGTTAAATTCAGAAGGACGGTCTCTGCATTATCATCTGCCGTATGCGCTGTGGCAATCCTTTTTGCATCACAACTTTCTGCTGTTCTGTATAAAAAGTCATACCGCAGCCGGCGTGCCGCTTCTTCGATGCCGAGCCCTTCAGAGTCGGCGAACGCGGCTACAGCTCCGCTGCCGGAATAAAGCGTAATACTATTACTCCGGCAAAAGCCCTCAACAAAGCGGGCGTCCCGATCAGATTCCTCCCCCCGGAGCCGGTGGTTATAATGGGCGGCTGCAACCGTAAAACCGCGTTTTACCGAAAGCTCGAGGAGCAGTGTGAGAAGGCACATTGAATCGGCACCGCCGGAAACGGCGGTGAGTACAAGACCCTCCCGGGGGAGCATATTATATTTGTCCGCAAATCTGACCAGTCTGTCCAGCATTCGAATAACCTGCTTTATTCCGCATGGTAGCGGTCAACGGAAACATAAGACGTAAATTCAGGCTGCCATTCCAGCTCGATTGTATCCGTCTCACCGCGCCTGTTTTTCAGAATGATACATTCTGCGATATTCTGATGCTCAACTTCCTTATTGTAATAGTCTTCCCTGTAAAGGCCAAGAACAATATCGGCGTCCTGCTCGATAGCGCCCGATTCTCTCAGGTCCGACAGCATCGGGCGTTTGTTCTGACGGCTTTCATTGGCACGCGACAGCTGCGACAGGCAGATGACGGGAATGTTGAGCTCCTTGGCCATGATTTTCATCATACGGCTGATATCGGAAACGACCTGGGTTCTGTTTTCGCCTGCATAACTCAGACCACTGCCGGCACTCTGCATCAGCTGCAGGTAGTCGATGACTACCAGACCCAGATTGTTGAGCCTGCGGCACTGGGCGTTCATTTCGGCAACCGATAGTGACGGGTTGTCGTTTATCATTAAGTCATAGCCGCTGAGCATGGAAGCCGTCTGGCCCAGTTTAGTCCATTCGTCGGCTGCCAGGCGTCCTGTCTGTAGCTTTTTGTTGTCGATATGGCTGGCAGACGACAAAAGGCGCAGGGCCAGCTGCTCCTTTGACATTTCGAGAGAGAATATAGCCACGGTCTTGCCTGAAGTTTTTGCCGCGTGCAGTGCGATGTTGAGCGCGATGCTCGTTTTACCCATGCCGGGACGGGAGGCGATGAGTATCAAGTCCGATTTGTTCAATCCCATAATCTTGCGATCGAGGTCGTGGAGGCCGGTAGAAAGACCCGGGAAGCTGCTGCCGCTTTTAGCTGCCTCCGCCAGCTGATCGTAAACATTAATCAGAATTTTAGATAACGGCTCAAGGCCGGCTGCGCTTCTGCCCTGACGAAGGGCATATATCTTTTTTTCAGCCGCTTCCATAATGGTCATGGCGCCGCCCGTGCCTTCCAGCGCCATATTCATAATATCACCGCCTGCGTCGGCGATAGAGCGCAGAAGCGCCATATCCCTGACGATGGAGGCATACTCCATGACGTTTGCCGAGGTTGGCGTTATATTGACCAGTTCCAGAAGGTAAGCGGCGGTGTTTTCATTCCATACGCCGTTTGTCCGCATCTGCTCCAGAACAGTCACGGGATCCGTGACCATGGAATATGTAAACATGGAATAGATGGTTTCAAAAATGGCGCGGTTCGTTGATGAATAGAAATCGGAAGCCTTTACAACGCCCACCACATCGCCGACACAGCGTGAATCGATAATCATAGAGCCGAGCACCGCCTGCTCCGCCTCTATGCTGTGCGGCATCTGTTTACCTAATAGCTCGTCCATAATCTCACACCCCATACCTTGCTCTGGTTACATCACTGCCAGAACCGACACAGGCGTCGGCCCCTGCATTTGCAGCTGTATTACGTTCTACACCTAGGAACGGCTCCGGTGCCGTTCCAATCCACCCGCCATTTTACGCTTCGGTTACGATTAAATGGATCGTTCCCGTTACTTCATAACCCAGCTTGCATTTAATCTCATACGAGCCGTAGGTTTTGATATGCTCGTCCATGACAAGCTTATTTTTTTCGATAGCGATCTTATGCTGAGCCATCAGAGCGTCGGAGATCTCCTTGGATGTGACGGCGCCGAAAAGCCTGCCGCCTTCGCCGGATTTTGCCGACACCTTGACAACAATGCTCTCCAGCGCCTTTGCCAGGGCGCGTGCCTCTGCTTTGTCGTCCTCCAGTTTTTTCAAGCGGGCTTTTTCTTTTATTTTCATTGCGTTGATGTTGTCTGTGGTAGCTTCGACGGCAAGCTTCCTGGGGAGGAGGAAATTTCTGGCATAGCCATCAGAAACCTCGATCAGTTGGCCTTTCTTTCCCTGGCTTTTAACATCCTGCTGTAGAATGACTTTCATTTGTGTACCTCCGGTAGTGAATTTGGTTATTATGAGTTCTGCGCCAGACTTTCAAGATACTTATCGATGGCAGATGTCAGGTTATCCGTAATCCTGGTTATGCTCATTCCGCTGAGCTGTACACCCGCCGTAGATTGGTTGCCGCCGCCGCCGAGTTTTTCCATAATGATCTGGACATTGATGTTTCCGATGCTTCTGGCGGAGATGAATATGTCACTGTCAGCCGGCGCAATGACGAAAGAGGCCTGAATCCCGGCGATATTCAGCAGCTCGTCGGCGGCCTGGGCGATGATTACCCTGCTCTGATGGCTCTCCGACGCGGCAATGGCGATGCCGGGTTTATAAATGCGTGCGCTTCTGATAATGGAGAACTTTGTCATCGTCGTATCAAAGTCGGATTGCAGAAGTCGTTTGACATCGGTCGTGTCGGCACCTGACCGCCGGAGATATGCCGCGGCATCAAAGGTCCGGCTGCCGGTACGCACGCCGAAGCTCTTTGTATCAAGCACAATACCGGCCAACAGCGCCTCGGCTTCAATCCTCAGGATATCGTTCTGATCAACCAGATACTGCATCATCTCGGTGACAAGCTCTGAGGCGGATGAGGCGTATGGTTCATGAAAATTCAATGTCGCGTTTTCGATGTAAGTTGCCGCCCGCCGGTGATGGTCGATAATGGCCACATGGTTGCAGGAGAGAAGCAGCGCTTCCGATTCCACCTGTTCAGGCCGGTTTGTGTCGACAATGACAAGGAGGCTTTTGCTGTCTGCGTTCAGGATCGCTTCCTGGGGTGTGATAAAAACGCCTTTGTATTCGGGTACCTGGCTCAGCCTGCCGACCAGGTTTTCAGCGACGGTGGATTCCGTGTCAATTACGATATATGCGCGTTTACCGTATTTTCTGGCGATGCAGCACACGCCGACGGCGGAGCCTACGGAATCCAAGTCGGCGTACTTATGGCTCATGATAAAAACGGCAGATGAATTGCTGACAAGCTCGCCGAAGGCATTTGACATCACACGGGACTTGACTTTTGTCCGTTTCTCAACTTCGGCTGTATGCCCGCCGAAGAATTCAAAGTTGAAATTGTTCTTTATGACAGCCTGATCGCCGCCTCTGGATAAGGCCATTTCGATGCCCAGAGAAGCGAAACGAAAGCTCTCGTCAAATGTACTGCCGTCCTTACCGATGCCTATGCTGAGCGTCGCCTGGACGCCGCCGGCCTTCACCGACTCCCGAACGGAATCAAGAACGGAGAATTTATCCTCGATAAAGCCGCTCAGATACCGCTCCTCAAACAGGAACAGGTACCGGTCTCTGTCATATTTGCATAAAACACCGCAGGTGCCGCTGATCCAGGCGCTGATTTTTTCGTCGACGGCCGAGAGCAAAGCGGATTTGTCTTTTTCGCTAAGGCTTTTGAGAAGCTCGTCGTAATTATCAAGCATGATGATGGCGCAAATGAGGCGCGTATTTAGGAATTCATCATATTTTTCAGCATATTCCGTGACATCTACCCAGTAAGCGGCGGCCATGACGTTTCCCGGTTCACCGGAGGTGTGGACGAGGCTGCCAAAGACTTTATACCGGCGTTCGTTGATGGTCATCAGCTCCGGACATTCGTTCTTACCTTCAGCCAGCCATTTCACCGGGAAATTGGGTATCAGGTCTGTGATTCGGACATCAAGAAAGCGTTCCTTGCCGCCGGCAAGTGCCAAAAAGCGGCTGTTCGACCATAGAATCACATGACTGCTTGGGCTGAAAATGACGACGGGCAGCGGAAAGTTCAGCAGCGTGCCCTTCGTGGCGGATTCCGTGCTGCTGGCTACCGAATCGATATATTTCATCAGCTTCAGTGCCCGCTTTTTTGACGAAATCCGATAAAAAAAGGCAAGAAGAATAACGACGGCCGCTTCGGCTATGCCCAGATACAGGCCGTATTGCCCGAAGAAAATCGTCAATATTGCGAATATGAGTAGAAGCGACAGATAAAAGCTGATACTGGGCTGGTATTTATCCAGAGGCCTTTTGTTCAATCAGGACACCTCAAATACTGCGTTTGATGGTTTATTATAACAAAATCGCAGACCTTATACAATACCGCGGCGATCTCAAAATCATTTCTCGCGTTTTATCCGGCGGATAACTGAGGGGGTGCCCGGCAATACTGGAAAATACCGGCTTAATACGAGAATAGAGCGAAGTGGAGCGGATTAATATGAAAGCTATTATCATGGCGGGCGGCGAGGGGAAGCGGCTCAGGCCTTTGAGTGCCGATAAACCGAAGCCGATGGTGGATCTGCTGGACAGGCCAGTTTTGGAGCATATCATCGGGCTTCTCGTCAAAAATGGCGTGACCGAGGCCTGCTTGACACTCAAATATCTTCCTCAGATCGTAACGAATTATTTCGGAAACGGCGAGAAATTTGGTATTCAGCTCGACTGTAGGGTCGAAAGGTCGGCCCTCGGTACTGCCGGGGGTGTTTTGAATTGCGCCGATTTTATCGGTGATAATGATTTTCTCGTCATATCCGGCGACTGCGTGTGTGATTTCGAACTTATGGAACTCATGGCATATCACCGCAAAAAAAAGGCCGATGTGACACTGGCGCTCTACAGTCATGAAGAGCCGTGCGAGTACGGTCTCGTGGTTACAAACGATGACGGCAGGATAATACAATTCATGGAAAAGCCGGCCTGGGACCACGTGCTGACAGACCGGATCAATACCGGAATCTATGTGATCTCACCGCGGGTGCTGAAGGAAATTCCAGCGGGGGAGCCGTATGATTTCGGACGGGATCTCTTCCCGAAGCTTCTGCGGGGAGGCAGTGCGATGTACGGCTTCGAAGCGGAAGGGTACTGGTGCGATATCGGCAGCATTGCTGCTTATCATAAATGCTGCATGGACGCACTCCGGGGTATAATCAATATCGACCCGCGTGCGCCCATGGTGCATCAGGGGGTGTGGTGCGCAGCGCAAATGCCGGAGGATGCCGTGCTCATTCCGCCTGTCTATATCGGAAAAGATGCCATAATAGGCAAAGGCGCAGTCATTGGACCGTTAAGTGTCATCGGCGCGTCCTCTGATATCGGCGCCGGCGCTGTTGTTAGCCGATCTGTGGTCAACGGTGCAATCATTGGCGAAGACGCAGATCTTGACGGCGCCATCGTCTGCAATGATGTTTCCATCAGCCGGGAAGCATCGCTGGAGGAGGGTACGGTCATCGGCGGCGGCAGTGTCATCGGCGAAGGATGCGTTATTTCCGCCGGTGCCAGAATCTGGCCGGGCAGGCAGATTCCACCCGGTTCAGCCATCCCGGGCAATCTCGCCCAGGGAGCACAGGGAGGCGGCTTGTCGTTCTTAACGCCCGGTGTGATTTCAGGCGAACTGGGCAATACGATAACAGCCGAGGCGTGTCTCAGGTTGGGAGAAGGCGCGGGAGAATTCGGACGCGTGGGCGTCGGATGGTACGGTGGAGAAGCGGCAAGAGTTATGGCGGAAGCCTTTGGCTGCGGCGTCTGCGCCGGCGGCGGTGAACTCGTCCGGTACGACGGCAGCTTTTCTTCATGTGCTTCCTATGCTGGACTGCTTTTCAGTCTGCCGCTGACCGTATTTGTAGAGGAAAAGAAAAATGCCGTTACGTTTGCCTTTTTTGAAAAAAACGGTGGGGCAATTTCCCGGGAAACAGAACGAAAGCTTGAAATGCTCCTTTTGGAGCCGCATCGAACGTCCGCGCTGCGGACAGGTCGCGTGTTGGTAGTGACAGGCGTCTGTGACGCTTATGTGTCGGCGGCTGCGCGGCAGGCTTATGCGATGATGGAGAATACGGGCGATTTAACGGTGGCTGTGACGGGGATTGGCGCTGACAACAGGACGCTGAAAACTGCTTTGCAGCGCATAGACTGTACAGTTACCGGCAAAAAGGCCGGCTTGCCTGCTTTTGAGGTTACACGCGGTGGCACGGCTTTGACGGCTGAGGACGAGGAGGGTTATACGCTTTCGGACGACCAGCTTAAGGTTATGTCGGCCTTTGTGGAATTTTCGTGCGGAACAAGAGAACTGGCGGTGGCTTACGAAGCACCCGGTGCCATTGATACGCTGGCAGAGCATTTCGGTGCTGCCATACTGCGTGTCGGCCGGGACGGAAAACTCGCCGAGGAGCTGTATTATCAGCAGATGATCATGCGCGACGGTGTTTTCGCGGGCGCGAGGCTCTGCGCATGGCTGAAAACACATGGCGAGACGCTCTCAAATCTCCGGCGAAGAATACCGAAATTTTCGTCTATGACACGGGAGGTTGCCTTAAAGGGGGGCAGGGGGGTGGCCATGCGCCTGATGTCATCCTGCGGTGGTGAAATGTCGGTGGAAATGTCGGCCGGACTCCGGCTAAAAACAGACCGCGGCTGCGTGTATATTTCACCGCTGCGCGATAAAAGCGCGCTAAAGATTCGCGCTGAGAGTTTTGATGAGGAGACGGCTGAGGAACTGTGTGTAGAATTCGAGCGCAGAGCACGCGAAACTGGCACTACCTGACATAAAGACAGAGAAAACTGTTTTCCGCCGCAATTTACAAAAAAAGTTGCGGCGGTTTCCATAATTTATTATAATACCGATAATGAGCGACACGCAATACACAAAAGGGCGATTCACTGATGAAAAAAATACTTATACTCGCAGCTGTCCTTACAATTTTACTTCACATAACAGGCTGTGCGGGCAAAATGCCCGCCAACACAGTCTTCACGGAAGACGACTTGAACGGCAAGGCCATCGGTGTGGCAAAAGGTACGGCAGCCATATTTTATGCCGGCGATTACGGGGAACTTCAGTCGTACGAATCCGCAGAGACAATGCTCGTTGATCTGAAAAATGGAATCTTGGACTGCGCTGTTATGGACGAGGACTATGCAAAAACTCTGATCAGGAAAGTGTCGGGTTTAAAAATTCTGGAAAAGCCCCTCATTGAGTCAGAGCTCTGCTTTGCTATCGCTAAAGAGAATCCCGATCTGCTTGAGGCTGTCAACGGGGCGCTGAAGGAGCTTGATAAGAGCGGGATGCTGAAAAAGATAATAGAGGGTTACCACCCCGGTAATGATTTCAGGTATAAATCTCCCGAGAACATCGACCTCTCCCGCGGAACGCTCACTCTGGCTGTCAACGCGGTCATACCGCCGTATTCCTATTTTAATGAGGACGGACAGCCTGTAGGCCTGGACATCGATATCGCGCGCGCCGTATGTGATATTCTGCAGGTCGAAATGGCAGCGTCTGTTGTGCATGTGAGTGAAACGATCATCACTGTCCAGTACGGCAAAGCCGACTTCTCGCTGGGTGGCGTCACTAACAATGAGAAGGACGCCAAACTCGTCGTCTTCTCAGAGCCGTACACAACCTGCACACAGGTCATTGTCACGAGGCGGTGAGCAGACAGCAAAAAAAGAACAGGCTTTAGGGGCGGTCAAATAGGGATTTATAATCTCTGAAAAATTCGGCATAGTCGTTTATAGCGGCTATGCCGTTTTTTCGTCCTTTTCTGGGATGTTGATTTCACCGATGCAGTTGTAGATTATCCGGATGCGCTGAATTCTTCGTCCGTTAACCTTTTCTGTTTTGAATACGATGATTCTGTCAATGAACTCTCGAATGATTTCTGCGTCCAGCTCCGGTATTTCCGTATACTTCCTGACAAGTGCCAGAAAGCGGTCTGTGTTAAGAGTCTGCTCTTTTGCAGTGTCGAGTGTTTTTTTCAACACATTGGCTCTTGCTTCCAAAGTTTTCTGTTCAGTTTCGTAATCCACCGACATCTTATGAAATCGTTCCTCTGTAATGTTGCCAAGCACCTTGTCCTCGTATAGCTTCTGAATGATCTTATCAATGGCTGAGATACGGGCTCGCGACTGGTCATATTCTTTTTGGCAGAGTCGAAGCTCCTTGGCAAGCTCCTTTTCCGAATTATTGGTGACGATTCGGATGAATTCCGCTTCTCGTTCCTTGGCAAAAGCCAGAACCTTCCGTAAATCCTGTACCACAAGCTGTTCCACCACCACATTTCGAATCTGGTGAGAACTGCATCCGCCTTTGACCTTGCGGTATGTTGCACAGACGAAGTATTCCTTAGCGCGGTCGGGGTCGTTGTATTGAGCAAGCACCACAGGTCGACCACCCATTGTCTGAAACAAAAACCGACCTTCATACTGGTGTTGTGTCTGTCGCCGCTGTCACTGTTTGCGACAACAGCTTATGCGGCAGAGCCAGAGTATTGCCTTTCGCTGACAAACATTGAATATTATGCACCTGAAAACAATTCCGGCGAAAGCAAGGACAACACTGGCAAATCCACAAAGACATGGAGCTACACCTGCAGAGCTGACGGGGATAGGCTTGAGGGGCATTATGAGGCAGCATCGGATCGTAATAACTTGATCTACGACGATACCTTCGACATTTCCGCTGTAATAAGCGGTGTGCCAGAAGAGATATATGCCAACGAATCTGCTGTATTTTCGATAAATATAAACGCATCAGCTGATTTTAAGCATGAACAGCACCATTTTGACACATGGGGTATGATTATCAGCCTTGACTGCCAGCGACCAGAGGGCAGTTCACGTGTGGTTTCGGCAAGAGAAATCCTAAGCTTTGAATCGACAGGCGGCATTCGGTTTACTGATGTGGTAGGAGAGCCGATAACAAAAAAATGGGGGGATCACGAAAGCCTGTATTACAGGGATGAAGCCGACAGTGGCAGCCACACCTGTGAAATAGCGCTTAATGCCAGCAACCTGAAAAGTTGTGTCGGCTATACCATTGAGCTTCAGGTCAGCTTATGTCCGGAAGGCGACGATAAGCTTTTTGCAAAGTATGTTTACACTGTTCAAGCGGCAGAGGGTTCGGCCAAAACCGAGTCGCAGGCAGCCGGTGCATGGGTACTTGAGGGATATGTTCTCCACGGAGAGAGCACAAAAAATGATTCGTATACATTCCAAACGAGCTTTGATACAGTAGCCGAAAACAGCATTTTCGGCTACGACTGGATAAATTCCAATGGCACAGTGGATTTTTTTGCTCATATCTCATATCCCAACCCGCCCCAGCAAATCGGAGCGGGCGAAAAGCTATCAATGCAACTCACGCTGCAAAGCAAGATTACTTTTGGGCAAGCGTGGGCCGGAATAGGTATGAGCGGCATGGAGCAGAATCAGTTCGAAGAAGTTGCGAACAGGCTTATTGACACGGATGTGGGTACATATTCGAAATCGCAGCTGCCGCCTATTCTGCTGGAGAGCGATAACGGCGATACAGTGTTAAGCAGCGGATGGGTTATAGACGGACATAATTACCTGCCTGAACACACCGACGGCATTATGAAAAAATCAAACGTTTTCAGCACCGTTATGCCGGACAGCAGTGAATTTGGCGAACGCTGCTCTCTCTACATAGGAACCCATCCGAGCTATACATTCAAGGCACCAACCGGGGTCATGGTTGAATATATTTACATCTGGTCACCAAATGGTGCGGTGCTGCCCGATAACGCCGAATCTTCCAGTGACCCGATGGACGTAGATACTTTCGACGGCATCGTCGATTACAATGAAGACGGCGGCCTTCCACTAATCGTCATAGGCGGCATAGCCGTAGGCGGATTGGCTGCTGTTGCCGCTATAATAGCCGCGATCGCCAAAGCTGCGGCGGCTAAAGCAGCCGCGGCTGCTCAGGCTGCCGTCGTGCCGGAGACCGTATCCTACCAACCAGAGGTCTACGACTGGCGTGGCAATCGCATTGACGAAAACGCCCGTGTGCGGCAAACGGAACAAGAATATGTGCAGGCAAACCGGGAAACACAGGCGCAGCTCGATGCGGAACGTGAAAGAATAAGGCTCGCCGAGGAAGCAGCAAGGCAAAAGGCCATTGATGATCACAACGCCTATGTTGAGCGGTTGAGCAAAAAGTACTTTGGCACAATCTCCAGCAGCGAACGGGCAAAAGCGGAAATGGCAAAACGCATTCT
Organism: uncultured Papillibacter sp.; assembly: GCA_964628265.1. GTDB lineage: Bacteria > Bacillota > Clostridia > Oscillospirales > Oscillospiraceae > Sporobacter. Next base: position 5,291 of record CAZVLO010000036.1, on the reverse strand, counting down.
GGAAAACCGAGGCCGAGAGGAAACAATACAAAAGTACATTGGCCGTTATCAGCGTTATTCACACGGATTAGAGACGCTTACGGGCTTGGTCGAATCAGGAAGCGATATTTTTATTGATGTTGGCGGAGACATGGGCGGCCCTGTCGGAAAAGGCATCCGCGCCGGGTATAAGGTTATCAAGCCCGCTATTAAGAATTTCTGTGAAAGAGGAAGCACCATGCGCAGTGTGCTGTCCGCCGCGATAAAGGGCGCGGGAGACGCGGCCAGCGATTTTCTTCCGGCAGACGGCAAAGGAAAAGAGCTGGCTAAACAGATGGCTAAAAAAGCGGGCGTTCAATTCACAGGAGAACTCACGGGAGAGCTGATAGATGAAGGCGGCTCGGTTACGCGGGCAGTTTATAATACGGCAGTTAAAACCGTTATCAATACCGCAAAGGATGAAATAGGAAGTAGCAATTTCATCAAGGGTAGCACGAGTAAATGGAGTGAGGGTGGAAAACGGTATCTTATGAGTACTTCCGGCACATTAGCCGAAAACTCACTGAGCATGAAAGGGGCGAAATAAATGGCAAACAAGAGCTTTTCAGAGTTGCTCTCTGGCTTTCCCTGCGCTGAAGGTCTGAGGGGCGTCAATACCTGTGCGAGAACTATTGTGGCAGCTGCAGGGATTGAGACTACGCAGTATACATACAGAAGCGGTAACGCACTTTATGCTGCGGAAAAGATAGCTGGGAAATGGGCTTTACGCGAGGAGCGCGGACTTCATGACAATGTGCGCGAGCTTTCTGTGCTGTTGGGTGATTCGCCGCTATCGGTTACACAGTTCACATTGGAGCTTCCGCACGACGAAGCGGCATGCCTCTTGGCAGTGATGGATTGTTATGCGCAAGCCGCGCTGCAACAAGCGGTGGGAAATGACGCAAACAGCGTAAATGAGCAGACGGTTTCTCAGGTGTTCTTACAACCACGCGAAAACAGTGCGCTGGCATTTCTGCTTTCTGTCTGCCACGGCATTCACCCCGATACCAGCCGTTCTCTGAATGAGCTTGTAAGCAGAGGTCTATGTGGTCAGCGGGGCGGTACATTTCTTCTTAATGATGAACTGGCCGCGCTTGCCACGGCTTTGGCACTGCCGCAGGGTGCTGTTTCACTTTGCGTGTGGAATAGCAGCGATGGGTTTGCTGCCTGTCTGCCGTCTTTTGCGATACAGGGAACGCTCCACGATATTCTTTTGGTCACCGTCGGCCTCGATTGTATCACGATATGCTCGTTGTGTGCCGATGCGCTGCTGGATGTAATTGAGAACATATTAAGCTGTCCTCGTCTCTCTGATGACGAGATACAGTCAGACACAGTTAGCTGGAAATGCGGCTGTGGCAGCATCAACACCGGCAAGTTCTGCGCGGGCTGCGGGAAGCCCAAACCCATCGCCGCGCCTGTTCCTGCTTTCGTTGATGGGAGTTGGAAATGCGCCTGCGGCAGTGTCAACAAGGGCGCTTTTTGCCCCAAATGCGGTTCGAGAAAACAAAATACAGCACCTACCTCTGACGGAACCTGGCACTGTTCCTGCGGGCGCGTCAATACCGGCGTGTTTTGCCCTAACTGCGGCGCAAAGCGCCCATCGTAGAAGGAGGATATAAAATGGATAAGTTTCTGCCATATTTCCTGCTTGGTCTTGCGTTCGTGGCAATCGGTATTACATCGCTTGCCAAAGGCTCAAAAGGGAAAAGCCGCCGCTCGGCCTGCGTAATGGGAAGCATCATCAATGTGGAAGAAAAGCTGGATATTCGCACCGACAAGGCGGGCGAAGCGCGAAGATACCGTTACATACCGACCTTCGGCTATCAGGTGAACGGACGCAGCTATACCTGCGGCGGCGTATACGCCTATGACGCCAAGCGACGTTTTCAGGTGGGCGACACCGCGCAGATCTGGTATGACCCGCGCAACCCTGGCGACGCCGCCCCGCAAGAGGCGGCAAAAGCCAAAGGCAAAACAGGCGTGGTTTTTATTCTGATTGGCGTTGCGCTCTGTGTGCTCGCCGTAACGCAGCTTGGATAAACGGGAGGGATACGATATGGCAAGACACGATTACAGCGGCGGTTTTTTTTGTTGGAACTGCGGCGAAAAGGTGCAAAACAGGGTCCGCACCTGCCCTCACTGCGGCGCAAAATACACAGGTAAAAGTCGCTACGGCGACGCTCCCACCCTCGGTGCGGGCGGCGTAGGTTGGTCGGATCAGGCGGGCCATCCGTTCTTTCGAAAATACGCCGGGAAGTATACAAAGCTCTCAATCATTTGGATGATCGGGTTATCCATCCTCATTCCCGCCATCCTTCTTATCTCCGGGCAGGTGGAGCCGGAGGGCGAGGGGATGTTGGTACTCGTTGTCGTGCCAGCCGTTATCTGGCTTATCGGTATCATCTTCCTGCTCAAGAAGTTTGGCGGCAGAAATAAGAGCTGGGACGGTGTAATTGAAAACAAGACAGAGGAGAAAAAAGTTCGTACCGAAAAAGAGGGCAACCAAAATACGCGCCGAGTGCAGTATATGGAATATGTCATCACCATACGTCGGCAGGACGGCGGTACCAAGCGCCTTGTTGACACCGACAATGCCTCAAATTACCTCTATTTCAATATTGGCGACCATGTGCGTGTCCACGATACAAAGTACCTGAAATACATCGAGAAATACGACAAATCCCGTGACCCGGAGCTGTTTTGCGCCGCCTGCGGCTCCTTCAACGACGCCCGCGACAATTTCTGTGAGCGATGCGGCGCGCCAATGCTAAAGGGTCGGGTGGATATGCCATCTACATATACCGCCACGCCGGTGCGTGAACCGGAGCGGCCAGAGCGCCCCGCCTACTGCCAAAGCTGCGGCGCAAAGCTCACCGGCGGCGCGTTCTGCGAGAGCTGCGGAGCAAAGGCCGAATGATGTGTGATTGGGATACGCATGAAATGGGGTGAGCGATTGAAAGCAAAGAAGAAACGGTCAGATAAAGGGGCGCGCGTGATACTGGCACTACTGGGAGTATTCCTGTTGTTATGGAATATCAATACCATCGGACTGTATCTGTTGGGCGACGTCGCCCCTGCCTACGATATACAAGCGTTGCGCCTTGGTTCCCGAGATGACGCCAGCGTTGGGCATGAATACCGCTTCAACATCAGCTATCACTACAAGGTAGGCGGCGTGGAATACGACGGGACGAATACCGGCGTGCGCGGCCCCCGCCTCGGCCCCAGCTACGATAAGACGGTGCATTACTATCCATTTGCGCCGCGTATCAGTTCTCTATTCGCCGAGGACGCCATGTCTTTCTGGATTTTGCTCACCACCAGCTTTTCTCTGGTGCTCATTGCGCTGGCTGTAATCCCGCGTAGAAAGGAGAAAACAAAAATGAAATGGAAAAGAGACTCCGTTCCGGATGAACAGCCGGAGCAGCGCGTCACTATGGCGTGGCTGATGGAGCATATCGATGGCTATGACGACACGCTGGAGGAATACTACCAAAATGGCTGGGACAAGGACGACCCGTCATGGGAGTGTGAATGCGGCAAATGGAATACGGAAAACTTCTGCGAGAGCTGCGGCAGAGCGCGGTCGCGGTAAAATTCTGCCAGCACTGCGGTAACTGTATTGATGCATGAGCGCAATTTTGTGAGATATATGGCAACAAAATAACCTCAAATTGTGCGTGGATATGTTACAAAATAATGTCTCGCGCAGTTTCTATGGCTTACCATCATATATTTTTGTTGTTTTTACCAAACAATAACGACCCTATGAGTAGAAAAGTGCAGCGGTCGGAGTTGTCTCCTTCCGCTGCGTGCTTTTTTCAGGATATAAATCGGCTTTACAGTTACATAAGCCCTATGTAGATTGTTCGCTATTGTCTAATTTGCGACTGAAAGCCAAAGCTTCAACCATAGCTTTTACCGCTCTGCGATCTCGCACATCGCATGTGCGGATAAGCCGGACAAGATGGGCGTCCTCAGACTCTATCTCCTCATTTTCGGGATAAGCGATTAGATTTGCCGAAATCCCAAGAGCGCGTATAATGCGGCACAGCACTTCAGCGCTTGGCATTCGTTTCTCATTCTCAATGGCGGCTAAGTGCCTTATGCCAATCCCTGCGCGTTCTGCAACCGTATCACGAGTTAACCCCAACTCATTTCGCTTGTGCTTGAGGGTAGCGCCCATCTTGTCTGTGATTTTTGCTTCATCTTTATTGACCACTGGCAGTTCACCTCCCTGTGTATATTTTACTCAGAAACTGTGAACAGCGGAATGCAGTAATGGTGGTATTATTCTGGTACTATTAGTTCCATACAACTCGGCATACCAGCCTCAAAAAAAACGGCTGGTGTGGCGGGCGTGTTGTCATGCTTATAGGCAAAGCCTCCTATCCTGCCGGGATTAGGAGGCTTTTATGCGCTCACTACGCAGTTTACGTCCACCGCCGTTGAGCGCCATAGAGTGATAGGCAGAGAACAATCCCTCTAAATGGCGTGAGTACTCAATAAGTCAAAAAAGGCTCGATAAAGCCGCTGAGTACCTGCACCTCGAATATGACGCATTAGTTCCGAATAAATACATCGGAGAGTTCAAAAACGCACGGACAGCTAAATGCTGCTCGTGCGTTTTTGCATGTCGAATACCCTCGAAGTGTATAATTCATTGTCGTTCTCCGCCGCGACTCCATCCAGATTTGCTACGTACCCCAAATAATCTGAATGGAGAATTACATATGACAACGATAAATCTGCGGGATTACTACCCGTTCTATACAGAGGACGCCTATATCGAGGTGTCGGACGAAATCGCACGGCAGCTTAACCGCTTTATTCTTGATGACGAAGCAGAGCGTATTCGCATCCTGCGCGCAAAGGCTTACTACTCGCTCGACTGCGGAGACGGGATAGAAGCGGAGGCCGTTGTTCAGCCGGAGCAGCCGGACGAGGCATATGAACGTGCCGAGCTTGCCCGGATTCTGGATGAGACGCTTGCTTCCCTGAGCGAAACGCAGCGGCGGCGCGTATGCGATAACATCCTGGACGGAGTATCGCAAAGCGCAATCGCCAAGAGAGAGGGCGTCAAGAAAAGCTCCGTGGCAGAATCCGTTTCACGCGGCCTTGCCAATCTGAAAAAGAGTTTGAAAAAACTTTTTTAGCGCCCCTTACTTTTCCCCGTTTTTTGTACTGGTATATGAGAGGACATAGCTTCACTCAAAGCTCCTTGACAATCTCATATACATCACTGCAAGCACAGACCCCGCGTGGCTGAA
>CAZVLO010000035.1:0-27560 GCA_964628265.1 uncultured Papillibacter sp. | reverse complement strand
CGAAGACAATCGTCACCTTCTCGCCGCGGTTGGCGCAGTGGACGATCTCGGCCATGCCGATGGAAGCCAGGTCACCGTCACCCTGGTAGGTAAAGACCATCTTGTCGGGGTGGACCCGCTTGATGCCGGAAGCGACGGCGGGCGCTCTGCCGTGGGCGGACTCGCACATATCGATATTCATAAATTTATGCGCCTGAACGGCACAGCCTATGGGTGTCACGCCGAGTGTCTCCCCAAGCTTACCCACCTCTTCCAGCGACTCCATGATGAGTCGGTGAGCGATACCGTGGGTGCAGCCGGGGCAGTAGCTCGTGTCAACGGGCGTCATGCCTTTTGTATATGTAAATACTGGTTTCATAATGACCTCCTAGCGCGCGTTTACAGCGTCATGATAGAATTTCCTGGCTTTTTCCGCGACCTCGACGGATGTGGGGATCATACCGCCCGTCCGGTGGATGAGCTTGACAGGATAACGCCCGCACACGCCCATTTTGACATCGTCAAGCAGCTGGCCCATGGAGAGCTCCGCGGAAATGACAACCTTTGTTTTATTGCTTATAGCATCAAACGCGGCATACGGGAACGGCCATAAAGAGATTGGGCGGATTAACCCAGCCTTGATACCCTGCTCGGAAAGAAGCTCGATTGCTTCTTTCGTAATGCGGGCGACCGTACCGAAAGCGACGAAAACAATATCGGCGTCCTCGATACCGATGCTTTCCCAGCGGCAGAGCTCTTTCTCTGCCTGCTTGTACTTTTTAAAGAGCTTTTCCACATGGGCTTCCAGCTCGTCCGGCTGCATGCGGAGGGATCTGACACTCGTCCGTTTGCTGTCGTCGGAACCGTAGCCGGTAATCGCCCATGGCTTTTTGGCTTTGATATCCTCTTCCCTCATGAAGGGACGCTGCTCGGGAAGTCTGACGGGCTCCATCATCTGGCCCATGATGCCGTCGGCAAATATGAAAATTGGGTTCTGCCAGTAATCTGAGAGCGGTACAGCCTCATAAATGAGGTCCACAGCCTCCTGAACGCTGGCCGGCGCGAAAACCGGAATTCTGTAGTCGCCGTTGCCGCCGCCGCGGGTGACCTGAAAATAATCGGCCTGCCCGGGCTGGATGCCGCCGATGCCGGGGCCGCCCCGGGAGACGTTCAAGATAACAAGGGGGACTTCAGCGGAACACATAAAGCTCAAACCCTCCTGCATCAGTGCGATGCCGGGCGAGGAGGACGACATAAAGACGTTGCCGCCGGCCGCGCCGGCGCCGTAGGCCATATTGATGGCGCCCAGTTCACTCTCGGCCTGCAGAAACGTGCCGCCGCGCCTGGGCAGTTCCCGGGACATGTATTCCGGGATCTCGCTCTGGGGTGTGATCGGATATCCGAAATAGAAGCGGGCACCGCCGCGTATGGCAGCTTCAGCAAAAGCCTCGTTGCCTTTCATAAGTACTTTCTCTGTCATTTGGCATCCTCCTCCTTGTATATTGCAATAGCCCCGTCCGGGCAGACAAGGGCGCAGGACTGACACCCGATGCAATCCTCCTGACGTTCAATTGCTGCGGGATTATAACCTTTGTTGTTCAGTTGTGCGCTCATGACGATGATCTCTTTGGGACAGAACGCACGGCACAGTTCACAGCCTTTACATTTATCGCTGTTGAACCGGACTTGGAAGTTTGCCATAACTTTGCTCCTTTCGGCAAGTGTGTATTTATATCAGATTATTATGTGAAACAGTATTATTTATCTAACCAGCTCGGCCGCATATATAAGCCCAGCGGCATCAGGCATTCAGAGAGACCTTTGAGTTCTTCTGCAGAGACAAGTCCCTGGGGGTAGCAGTCGCAAAAAAGCGCCTTGCCTGTTTTTTCGCAGAATTCTTCACTCAGCCGGTGACCCCTGATAATAACCTCGGCAGTCGTCTCGCGCAGCATGTGCGTGTTGTTGACGACGCCTTCCACGCGGAGCTCTGTGATATCTTCAATGGCGCGGATGTGTTTGATAGCATCAGATGCGTCGCGCGTCTCAAAGCGGCTGAAATTCAATACGGCCAGCACTGTCGTTTCCTCCGGAGTGAAGTATTTTTTGAACTGATTCAAGACCTTGGCACCGCTGTCATTGCCGCCGGCGTCGACAATCACATGGCAGCTCCTGTCCTCCAGCGGGGCACGGACATCGGCGGCAAGCTCCGGAAGTTCGGCGGTAATTTCGGTCTTGTAGATGCTGCCGTAAACCCTGACACCCGCTATTTCAAGCATATCCATGCGTTCGCGGGATCGGAAATACGGATTGACTATATCGATATCTACAATAGCAAGGCGCGGATAGGCGCGCGCTTTCCGCTGGGCAAGGCGCAATGCAAGGCTGACGGCGAACTCTGTCTTTCCGCTCCCGTAATGGCCGGTAACGATAATAATCCTTTTTGTAAATGGTCTGATGATGTTGTCGCTATTCAATGTCGTTTCACCTGCAGCTTCAGTTTATATAAAAAGCTCCGTCTACCAAGAACGGAGCTTTGATGTCACTTTAACCTATTACATCGTTGCTTCAAGTTCCCGAGCTTGTGTACTGATTTAAAATTGGAATTCGGACAAGGTCTGTCGGCAGTACAAGTACTACCGCTGTAATAACCGGCAGGCAGACACCGATGCCGACAATAACAATGCGGAAAATAATATTAAAAAGACATGCGGCACTTGCATGTCTCACAGCAATTCGTACTTTGTTTTTGGCATTACGGTAAGAGCCCCGGCAGCCGCCGAAGCTTAATGGCATACAATATCGGGTTCTTTGTTCTGTATCCATTATCAGCATGCCTCCGATGTTCGCCCAAATGGCGGTTATTATTATGGGCTTCTTATATTTTTATCAGGATTTGTTTGTTTTGTCAAGACAGCAGCCCGCATTTTTGTCATGTCGTCCGAAACAGGAAAATCAATCCCCCGACATTTACATCAGTTGCATAAAAACCTTTAGAAAAAAAGAGCGAATCGCAGAGCGATTCGCCAAAGAAAGGGTTGTGGGATAAAGATATGAGCTTACGTCCTTCAGCTTCGAATTCGAAGATAAAAGGACCCGTGGCATCCTCATGCCATTGGATAAGCTGTACCCTAATAATAACCCAACTAGCATAATCTGTAAATAGGAATATTTGTCGGTTCGGCACTAGTTTTGTCTGTTTATTCCTTCCCGGCCTGCATGCTGAGATACGCGTAGATGAATCCGTCGATATCGCCGTCCATAACGGCGTTTATATTGCCGTTTTCGAAATTCGTGCGGTGGTCCTTTACCAAGGTGTATGGCATAAAGACGTAGGACCGTATCTGGCTGCCCCATTCGATCTTCATCTGCTCGCCCTTTATATCGCTGATTTTATCCAGATGTTCCCGCTCCTTGATTTCAACGAGCTTTGACCGGAGCATACGCATGGCGACTTCCCTGTTCTGATGCTGGCTGCGCTCCATCTGACAGGCGACAACGATACCGGTGGGTATGTGAGTGAGTCGGATGGCGCTCTCTGTTTTATTGACGTGCTGTCCGCCGGCGCCGGAGGAGCGATACGTATCGACCTTCAAATCCTCTGGCCTGATTTCAACCTCGATATCATCTGAAATGAGCGGGGCGACCTCTACGGCTGCAAAGGACGTGTGGCGGCGGCCGGAGGAGTCGAAGGGTGAAATCCTGACGAGGCGGTGGATACCCCCCTCGCTTTTTAAATACCCGTACGCGTTTTCACCTTCAATCTCGATGGACGCGGACTTGATGCCGGCCTCCTCGCCGTCCAGGTAATCCAGGATTTTGTATTTCATGCCGTGACGTTCGGCCCAGCGGGTGTACATTCTGTAAAGCATCTCCGTCCAGTCCTGCGACTCGGTGCCGCCCGCTCCGGCATGAAATGACAGGATGGCGTTGCATCCATCGTATTCACTGTTCAGAAGCGTCGACAGGCGCGCCTCCTCCAGGTCGTTTTCAAAGGCAGCGTATTCTTCTTCAAGCTCCGGCAGGAGGCTTTCGTCGTTCTCCTCGATTGCCATCTGGCACAATGCCATGAGATCGTCCCGCCGGGAAACCAGCTTGTGATAACCGGCTGCTTTATTTTTCAGTTGCTTGATGCGCTGGAGAACCTTCTGAGAATTGCCCAGATCCGACCAGAAGCCTTCCTGGGCGCTTTCTTTTTCCAGCTTGTCGATCTCCGCTTCGGCCTCTTTCAGCCTGAGCGCCTCGCCAAGCCCGGATAGCGCCGGTTTCAGCGCATTGATTTTGACTTTATAATCATCAAATTCTATCATTGGCAAATCACTTTCATTTGTAGAATGGTTTTTAAGGGTACGAATTATCGTTCACTTGGGACGGTACCGGTTTCACCGTAAATGAGGTCGTCGATATCCTGAGGGATTCCGCCCGAGCAAGCGCTTATGATGCCAAGCATACTCTCACTCCCTGACTTTCTGATAACACCATAATATGCCGGGAGCGTTTTTGTGTGAAACGGCTCATGAGCGCCGAAGAATAATGACCGGAATATGAGGATTATTCAGAAAACGCGGAATACCCGTATTGTTGCCGATACCACGTGAGACCAGCATATTTGTCCCGCCCTCAGTATAAACGCCGCTTGTATACTGGGGTAAAAAATCTCTTGCCGGCCCGAAAAGTCCCCCAATCAGCGGCAGACGGATCAACCCGCCGTGCGCGTGCCCGCAGAGAATCAGGTCAACACCCTGCGGTGAGAGCCTGTTCAGATAGATATTCCGGTGGGCAAGCAGAATAATAAACGCGTCGCCCTCTCTATCCCGCACCCGGGAGATCACTGCTTCAGGTGAAATCATATCAGCCGGACCGTTTGGGTCGTCGATGCCGGCCAGGACAATTGAGGCCTTGCCGATGTTCAGACGCACATAATCGTTTCTTAGGACTGTGACGCCGTAATCACCGAGTATTTTCAGGAGCTCACGCACCCATCCCGAATCCCACTCATGATTGCCGGTCACATAATAGACAGGAGCGATTGAAACCAGCGACTTGATAAGCGGCCGGATGACGGTCAGATCATGGCTGCCATCGTCATTATTATTGACCAGGTCGCCCGTAACAGTGATTAAGTCCGGCCGGGCGTTTTTGACGGCGGCGACAAGTCCCGTGTTGTCTTTGCCGAAGGCCGCAGCATGGATATAGGAGAGCTGGACGACTCTGTACCCGTCGAACGCGGCCGGCAGGCTGTTGTAGCGGAGCGTATACTCATCCACGGCGATGCGCATATTGCTGTCGACAAGCGGAAGAGACAGCAGCAATATGATCAGCAGCAGTAGTTTTAAACCGACATAACGGCGTTTTATTGTCTGCTTCATCTTATCCAATCCCTGTCCGTTCGCCGTCTGTATCAGTTATCCGAAAAAGCAAGTCAGGCATCCTTGTCCCGGACGAAAACGTGTGTGATATTCTTATCTGCCGTGTGGCGGAAATCAACTTCAAATCGGTCAATCGACTTGATTAGGGATGACAGCTTTTTATATCCGTAACTTCTGTGATCAAAATCAGGTCTTTTCTTAAGAAGCAGGTTGCCCAACTCCCCCATAAACACCCAATCGTCATCCTCTGATATATCTGATATGGAATCGGCGATAAGCTGTACAACAGTATCGGGCACCTTCTGTCCGCGTGATTTGTTCACCACAGCCTGCTTTTGCCTGATCCTGTCAATGACAACCTTGTGGTCATCCTCTGTCGACTTCGGCTCTTCGTAATTTGCACGGATAACTTCAATGTACGTGAATTTATCGCAGGCGGCGATAAACGGGCTTGGTGTCTTCATTTCACCGATGCCGATTACGCGCTGGCCGGCCTCGCGCAGCCGAATGGCCAGGCGGGTGAAATCGCTGTCGCTGGAGACAATGACAAAGCCGTCTGTTTTTTCGGTGTAGAGGATGTCCATGGCGTCGATAATCATAGCCGAATCCGATGAATTTTTACCGGTGGTATAGCTGTACTGCTGTATCGGGGTAATTGCGTTTTCCAGCAGCGACAGCTTCCAGCCGCCAATGGACGGATTTGTCCAGTCACCGTAAATACGCTTGATGGTCGGTGTCCCATAAATTGCAATTTCTTCCATAACGCTCTTGATGCAGTCGCGCGGGACGTTCTCTGCGTCTATCAAAACGGCAAGACGGAGGTTATTTAAATTCAAAGCGTTTGTCGTCAATATTTCACCTTCTCGTGTTGTAATTATTAACTGCGAGCTTTCTGTCAAAACAAAAATGGATTATTATGTACAAGATTATTATAATTGACCAGCGGGAGATAATCAACATTCTTCGTATGCGAGATTGCCGTCGGTATGCTGCCTTGTTATCAACAAATACACATAATAATCCACAAATTTCCAAGTTTTAGGGTTGAAACGTGTCGAATGCCGACGAATGGGAGCGCAGAATAACGGTATACTGACAACAGCAGAAAAAATGTGGGTCGTGTAAATATTAAGAAATTGTTAAAAATTTATTAATATTGTTGTTTATTGCTTCGAAAAGGGGTATAAATACCCTTGTGTGTGATTATTTGGTAATTAGCCCCAAAGGAGCAGTTGGCAATGGGAACAGTTGGTCTGATCAACTATATACTGTCGATTACATTCACAGCCTTTTATCTTTATCAGTTTATCTATCTGGTTGCGCCGATTATTAAAAAAAGAAAGCCTGAGCCTGCGGCGGCTGTCATGCACAGATACGGTGTCTTGATATCGGCGCGGAACGAGGAATCCGTCATCGCGCAGCTGATTGGCAATATCCGTGAACAGAATTACCCCGCGGATCTCGTCACTGTATTCGTTGTCGCGGATAACTGCACCGATAATACGGCGGGAATTGCTAAGGACGCCGGCGCCGTTGTTTATGAACGCTTCAATAAGCAGCAGGTCGGCAAGGGATACGCACTGGATTTTCTTCTGACGCGGATTGGAGAGGATTATCCGAGAGAGGCTTTCGACGGCTTTTTTGTTTTTGACGCGGATAATCTCCTGGATGAAAACTATATCACTGAAATGAATAAAACCTTTTCACAGGGACACCGGATCATCACCAGCTACAGGAATTCAAAAAACTACGACGCCAACTGGATATCGGCCGGCTACTCCCTCTGGTTTCTGCGGGAGTCGCAATTCCTGAACAACTCCAGAATGCTCATGGGTACGAGTTGCGCCGTCTCCGGAACGGGTTTTCTGGTACACAGGGACGTCATTGAGAAAAACGAGGGCTGGAAGTTCTTCCTGCTGACGGAGGACATTGAATTTTCAGTGCACAGCATTATAAACAGGGAGCGCATTGCTTTCTGCAAGAGCGCTGTTCTCTATGACGAGCAGCCGACGGATTTCACGCAGTCCTGGGCGCAGCGCCTGCGCTGGGCAAAAGGCTTTTTACAGGTTTTCAGAAAATATGGCGGCGCGTTGGCAAAATCAATATTCCAGAACAGGAGCTTTTCAAGCTACGATATGCTGATGATTATTTTGCCCGCAATCTTTTTAACTATGTTCAGCGTCATCGGCAATATCGCAGCCGTTATTGTAGGGTCCATTCTTGATTATGAAGTTTTTTACGCCCTTAACTCCCTGCTCCTGACGTGCCTCAACGGCTATCTGCTCCTGTTTGCCATAGGACTCATCACGCTGATCTCCGAGTGGAAACAGATCCACTGCAGACCTGTGAAAAAAATCGCCTATTTGTTCACTTTCCCGATCTTTCAATTCACATATATTCCCATCGCCCTGGCGGCGCTCTTCAGCAAGGTTGAGTGGAAGCCGATTATCCACAAGGAAGTCAAGACGCTGGCTGACGTCCGCGGAGAGATTAGAAAAGCGGGCTGATACACCGTAAAACGGACATATTGTTGAATAAAGACAAGTGTGGTATACTACCTCAAAGGCAGTATGCCACTCTTTTTTGGAGGCAGCGCAAATGATTTTGAACGCGCCATGGCTTGAGCATTATGGGAATGTACCCGAAACTCTGACATATCCCGATTGCTCGATGAGTGACCTTGTCTTCAAGGCCGCCGAAAAATACCCGGACACAACCGCTTATGACTTTTTCGGAGCCAGAGCGTCGTACAGTGAAATTGTCGGGCAGATCAACGCATGCGCGCGGGCACTTTCCGCCGCCGGCATAAAACCGGATGACCGTGTTACAATCTGCATGCCCAACACGCCGCAGGCGGTTGTCATGTTCTACGCCCTCAACAGGATAGGTGCCGTTGCAAACATGGTACATCCGCTGTCGGCGGAGGAAGAAATCGTTTTTTATATCAACAGCAGCAAAAGTGTCGCCGCGCTGACGCTTGATCAGTTCTACCCGAAATTTAAGTCCATTATGAGCCGGATATCCATAAAAACACTTATTCTCACCGGTATTGACGACGGGCTCAGGGGCATCAGGAAAGTCGCATATCCGATGACACTTGGTCGGAAGATCAGAAAGGTGAAGACGGGCGGAAACATCATACGGTGGCAGGATTTTATTCGAAACGGGCAGCGGTACCAGCGTCCATACGCTGTACCCCGGGGCGGAGATGACCTGGCAGTAATTTTGTACAGCGGCGGGACGACGGGGAAGACGAAGGGAATACTCCTGACAAACCTGAATTTCAACGCCCTGGCCATGCAGACGGTTGCCGCCGGCAACTGTATTGTTCCCGGCCATATCATGCTGGCCATCATGCCCATCTTTCATGGGTTTGGGCTGGGCGTCTGCATTCACACAGCCTTAATAAGCGGTATTATATGTGTCCTGGTGCCGCAGTTCTCGGTCGATTCATACGCGGGGCTGCTGAAAAAGTACAAGCCCCACTACATTGCCGGCGTGCCGACATTGTACGAAGCGCTGCTGCGTATAAAGAAACTCGAGGGCCTTGACATGTCGCAGCTTGAAGGCGTCTTTTCCGGCGGAGACTCTCTCTCCCCGGAGCTAAAACGCAAAGTCGACGCGTTTTTAAAAGAACACGGCGCCAGGATACAGATCCGCGAAGGCTACGGCCTGACAGAGAGCGTCACAGCAAACTGCCTGACGCCGCGGGATTTTCACAAGGAGGGGAGCATCGGTATCCCTTATCCGGACATGTATTTCAAGATCGTCACCCCCGGGACGCGGGAGACGGTGCCTTACGGCGAATTGGGCGAAATATGCATCACAGGACCTACGCTGATGAAGGGATATGCCGACAACCCGGAGGAGACGGCGCAGACACTTCAAACCCATCCGGACGGCTGCAAATGGCTCCATACGGGCGATCTGGGCATGATGGACGAAGACGGATTCGTCTATTTCCACCAGCGCATAAAGCGCATGATTATATCATCGGGCTACAGCATCTACCCATCCCAGATCGAAAACGTCATTGATGCCCATGAGAAAGTCCTGACCAGCTGCGTTATCGGTGTGCCCGACCCTTATAAGATGCAGAAGATTAAAGCGTTTGTTGTGCTGAGAGACGGCGCGGAGGCAACAGAAGAAATAAAAGAGTCCCTCATCGCGCATTGCAAAAAGAACATTGCGAAATATGCCATGCCCTATGCGTTTGAATACCGATCCGCGCTGCCAAAAACCCTAGTGGGCAAGGTGGCTTATCTGGAGCTGGAGAAGGAAGAGGCGGAAAAGCTCAGGGCGGCGGGCGAATAGATATGAAAAACCGCGAACTGCTGTTCGCGGTTTTAGTACGTAAAGAACGGTTTTGATGATGACGCAGGCGGATTTACATGAGGGACAGGACGAAAAGGGCGAGTGCCGCTGCCGTAAACAAGGCCATCCCGGGGTTTAAGAACATCGTTTTAAAGCCGGTTCCTCTCCCGGTGAGTATTGGCCCTTGTCCCAGATAAAATGCACTGCGCCGTACGATCAGCAGAATAAGCCCGGTAATCGCCAGTGAAAAATACAGCAGGGAATACAGGACCAGGGCGATCAGCTGCGGCAAGTGTTCCGATACAAAACTGATAATTGTCCCCGGATTCATTTGAGTCAGCGAATTCAGGTCAAGGCCTTTGAGAAGCAGAGGAGCGAGAACACCGCCGAGAAGATTGATAACCATGTGAAGAAAGATCGTGTAGCGAAGACGTCCTGTCTTGATGTATATGAAAGCAAATAATGCTCCCAGGCCGAAGGCGTAGAAAAACTGATTCAGATTACCGTGGAACAGGCCGAACAGCAGTGCCGATATAAACACGCCAGCGCTTTCGCCATATGGGCGCAGCCGGTCAATGATCAGCCTGCGGAATATGAATTCTTCGATTACGGGAGCCAGAATTACCAGGACGAAGGTTGCAAGCCATATGTTGGAGTCGCGCAGAAGAGCATCCAGCGGGTTTTTTATCTCCGTCCCCAGCAGCGTGTGCAGCGCGTTGCTGATAAGCGTCCCGGTAATGTTGCCTATGTACATGATCGGGAAACACATGACGAGAAAAACCAGCAGGTCCCGGAATCTCAGCTTCCTTGTCTCGATGTGTTCGGCAGGGATGCGTCTAAATAATGTGATACCTGTTGGTATGGCGATGGTGTATAGGGGGATAAAAGCAGCCGCCCAGAAAAACCATGCCTGATCTGTCCATGCCGGGGCAAAACGCCGTGTCAGCAATACCGCGGCATACTGCAGAACGGTTGACGTTATAAGAATGACAAAGCAGGCCAGCCCGATGCCGGAAAAGGTTTGCCTGGCGGATTTTTGAATAAATACTTGCTCTGAATACTCCATTTTACACCTCCCGTGCAATCTGACTTATTATACGCGCCATGGCAAATACTGTCAAATGGTTTTATAAGTATTACCATAAAAAGATCGGCGGAGGCAAAGCCCCCGCCCTGTTGATTCGTATTATCCGCCCAGATATGCTTTTCTGATCTCGTCGCTCTCAGCGAGTTCTCCACCGGTGCCGGAGAGGGTGATATTGCCCGTTTCAAGGACGTAAGCTCTGTTTGCTACATCAAGCGCCATACCCGCGTTTTGCTCGACGAGAAGGATCGTTGTGCCCGTTTTGTTGAGCTCCCTGATTATTTCGAAAACCTGCTCAACCAGAAGAGGCGCCAATCCCATGGATGGCTCGTCGAGCATCATCAGCTTTGGCTTGCTCATGAGCGCGCGTCCCATAGCCAGCATCTGCTGCTCTCCGCCGGACAGAGTCCCGGCAATCTGCTTCCGCCGCTCCTTCAGCCTTGGGAATCG
Organism: uncultured Papillibacter sp.; assembly: GCA_964628265.1. GTDB lineage: Bacteria > Bacillota > Clostridia > Oscillospirales > Oscillospiraceae > Sporobacter. Next base: position 16,367 of record CAZVLO010000035.1, on the reverse strand, counting down.
CGCGTATATGGCGTCCAGGTCACAATCTGAGACAGCTTTTTGTGAAAAAGCGCCCATTTCAAGATTTTCCATGACTGTCATCCGGAGAAAAATCCTGCGTCCCTCCGGAACATGCGCCAGTCCGGCCCGGACAATTTTGTGCGCTTCCGTCTTGGTGATGTCGTTGCCGTCAAAAACGATATTACCGGTTTTGGGGCGCAAAAGACCGGAGATCGCCTTCAGCACCGTCGATTTGCCGGCGCCGTTGGCACCGATGAGTGCGACTACTTCACCGTGATGTACCTCAAAGGAGATGCCCTTAATAGCGTGTATGGGGCCGTAATAGACATTTATATCATTGACATGCAGCATATCAGCGCCCCTTCTTCCCGAGATACGCCTCAATAACATCGGAATCGCATTTGATTTCCTCTGGCGTTCCCTTTGCGATAATTTTCCCGTAGTTGAGTACCGCGATCCCCTCGCATATACCCATAACGAGATTCATATCGTGCTCAATCAGCAGAATTGAGATATGAAAAGTATCGCGGATGTTACGTATGTTATCCATCAGCTCGCCGGTTTCGGAGGGGTTCATACCGGCAGCCGGCTCGTCCAGAAGCAGCAGCGTCGGATTTGTTGCCAGCGCCCGGACGATCTCCAGCCGGCGCTGCGCGCCGTAAGGCAGGCTTCCGGCTTTCTTATCCGCCATGCCGGTCATATCGAAGATTGACAGCAGGTCGAGTACGCGCTCACGCGCAATCCGTTCGGCGCGCCAGTAGCTGGGCAGACGCAGAATGGCCTCGGCCAGGCCGTAATCCATCTCGTTGTGGAGCCCGATGAGCACGTTGTCCATAACGGTCAGCTCCTTGAAAAGGCGGATATTCTGGAATGTCCGTGCTATACCGGCGCGGTTAGCCTGCGCGGTGTTCATATTTTTCGTATCCTTACCCTCTAGCAGCATACGACCGCGTGTGGGTTGATAGACCTTGGTCAGGAGGTTAAAAACCGTGGTTTTACCGGCTCCGTTTGGGCCGATTAATCCGGCGATTTCCGTGCGGCCCAGTGTGAAATTAAAGTCGTCGACTGCGGTCAGGCCACCAAAGTCGATACCGAGGCCGATACATTCAATTGCAGGGGTTTTATCCTTATCCCTTTCGGGTATGATTACTTCACGGGGATCATGTGTTGCCATCTGCGTCACCTTCTTTCTGCGTCTTCGTCATGAATCTTGACGAAAAACGAGTCAAGGGCTTTCCCAAAAGCCTCGAGAGAGAGAAATCGTATGTCCCCATCAGGCCGGAGGGTTTGAATATCATAACGATAATGAGCAGCAGTGAATATATAACCATTCGGTATTGGGCGAAAGCCCGGAGAAATTCTGGCAGCGCCGTCAGCACGGTCGCAGATATGACGGAGCCGATCATGGAACCCATGCCGCCCAGCACAACCATGACAAGAATTTCAATGGATCTCATAAAGCCAAAGCTTGACGGGCTAAGCAGGCCGATATACCCGGCGTACAATGAGCCGGCGACACCCGCGAAAAAGGCAGACATGACGAACGCCATTGTTTTGTAATACGTTGTTTTGATACCACAGGATTCCGCGGCAATCTCGTTTTCGCGGATAGATAAGACGGCGCGGCCGTGTCGGGATTTCATCGTCGTGTGTATGACGAAGCAGACGATAAAAACACAAAGGAACGTACTGAGAAACGTCGTTGTTTTCGGGATGTTTTTCAGGCTGGCCGCGCCATACGTGAAATCGAAGCCGAGGACGCTGTCGATGTTGAGAAGCACGACCCGGATGATTTCACCGAAGCCGAGCGTGATAATCGCCAGATAATCGCCCTTGAGCCTGAGCGCAGGAATACCGATGATGAAGCCGAAAACCGCCGAGACGGCACCGCCGAGAAGGAGACCGAGCGGCAATGAGATAAAAAGCGGCAACGCGGCGGCCGCTTTCATAAAGATCGCTGACGCGTAAGCACCCACCGCCATAAAGCCGGCATGTCCCAGCGGGAGTTGCCCGAGATAACCCGTAGCAAGGTTCAGCGAGACAGCCAGAATGATGTTGATGCCGATGAGCATGATGACCCCGGCATAATAATTCGTTATTACTCTCGTACTGATCAGCACACTCACGCTCACAAGAAAAACTACGAAGATGAGGGCGTTGACAATATATCTTACCAGCATGGGGATGCTTTTTATATCCTTTATCAAAGTGCCGACCCCCTAAACCTTTTCAGTGATGACGCGGCCCATAATGCCTGTCGGTTTGACAAGCAGCACGATTATCAGGATGGCAAAAACAACGCCTTCCTTCCAAACCGATAGGCCGACGGCCGACACAAGCGCTTCGAGCAGGCCAATGGCAAAGCCGCCGATCATGGCGCCGGGTATAGAACCGATACCGCCGAGCACGGCGGCGACGAATGCCTTGAGTCCCAGCATGGAGCCCATCATTGGGGACGCCTGGGGATAAGCACAGCTGTACAGCACCGCGCCGACTCCGGCTAGAGCCGATCCGATGGCAAATGTAAACGATATTGTCTTGTTGATGTTGATGCCCATCAGCTGAGCCGCCCCCATATCTTCTGAAACAGCCCGCATTGCCTTGCCCATCTTTGTTTTCTGCACAAGCAATGTGAGCAGGATCATGGATAACACGGAGGCCACGATTGTCACCATCGCCACAAAACTGATGTTCGTGCTGCCTAAGCTGATGTTCGGACCGCTGATGATGGTCGGGATGGATTTTGCGCCGGCGCCCATTATGAAATCAAGCTGCACGAAATTCTCCAGGAAAAACGAGACGCCGATGGCCGTAATCAGAAGCGAAAGGCGCGGTGATTTTCGAAGCGGCGCATAGGCAACCTTTTCAATCATGACGCCAAGGAGTATACAGCCGGCAATAGCAAGAACAATACCGATGGCGGGCGGCATTGAAAACAGCGTCATTGCGATCCAAACCGTATAAGCGCCAACCATGATGATATCACCGTGGGCGAAGTTTAAAAGCATAATGATCCCGTACACCATACTGTACCCCAGCGCGACGAGGGCATAAACGGAACCGGATTGCAGCCCGTTAAAAACCTGGCTGACTATAGTAGAAAAAGCAGACATGTCCTATCATTCTTTCGGATATATATTAAGCCTGCGGGCGGCTGTAAAAATCAAAAACATTATAACAGCTTGTTTACAGCCATTACAATGGAAATTTCGACATTAAAATGTTAAAACACTATGAAAGAAGAAACCATGCCGGGGAGGTGTGCTCCCCGGTATGGTTTACAACGCTGGATTTAGAACATCTGCGAGAAGACTTCTTCTCCGCCTTCGAGTTTTATAATAACCGCGGATTTAATTGGGTTGTTGTATTCATCGTACGCATATTTGCTTGTAATGCCGACGGAAGAGGTGTTCTTCATGCCATCGATAATGGCGGTTTTGTATTCATCCGAACCGATTTTCTTGCCGGTCTTTTCGGCTGCCGCGACAGCGTCGAGTAAAACAACGGCGGCATCGTATCCGAGGGGAGCAAACATGTTGAGTGTGTCGCTGCCGTATTTATCTGTATAATCCTTTTCAAACTGCTTGATTTCATCTGACGAGCCCGGCGCGTATGCGGAGCAGTAAACACTGCCTTCGAGATCCTCGGCGGTCGCATAGTCGGAAACACCGGCCCAGCCGTCGCCGCCCATGAAGATGGAGGTGATGCCAATCTGACGGGCTTGCGCAACAATCAGGCTGTCGTTTTCATAGTAGTTGGGGCTGAAAATAACGTCGGCGCCTTTTGCGTTGATATTGGTTAGCTGGCTTTTGAAATCCTTATCACCTTTAGCAAAGGCTTCGTCGGCGATCACTTCGATGCCGAGCTCCTGACACTTTGCGATAAATGCATTTTTCAAGCCCTCGGAGTAGGCGTTGCCGGTCTCATAAATGACAGCCGCAGTCTTGGCGCCAAGGATTTCGCCTGCGTACTGGGCCATCTTTTCACCCTGGAACGGGTCGATGAAACAAGTGCGGAAGACGTTGGTGTATAATTTGCCTTCGTTATAAGTGACTTCTGCGGCGGTGGCGGAAGCGGTGATCATGGGCATGTTATTCTTGTTGGCTTCGGGGACGACAGCAAGCGTGGGGTCCGTCAGAACGGAACCGAGCAGAGCGGTGATACCCTCATCAGCCATGCGGTTATAGGCATTGACGGCTTCCGTTACGTCGCCCTTGTCGTCATAGATGACGGGCTCAATCTTCTTGCCGTTGATGCCGCCGTCGGCATTGACTTTGTCAATGTAAAGTTGCGCGCCGTTCAATACGGCAAGACCATACTGGGCGGCATCGCCGGTGTGGCAGCCGAGGATACCGATTTTTATCGTCCCGGCTTCTTTTGCGCCGCAGCCCGCCAGCAGGCCAGCAGCAAGGACCAACACGAGAGCAATACTTAGAAATTTTCTCATTATTTTACCTCCATAATAAACTTATACATAAAGACAAGTCGTGCTGTAGGGCAGCATTCCCAATCTTCAGCTCAAAAAATTAGTAAAGCCGCAAGCGCTTCAGCCGAAAAGCACGGTATATCGCCAGCATAATGAAAAACTCAATGATTAAGCAAAACAATGCCATATGCGCGGAAAACGGAATGGCAAATGAACATAATTATCACAATATTAACGCAGTTGGCATAAAACGTCAAGGATTTATGCAAGAGTTCAGAATAATGCAATAGATATTCTGAACAAACGGGCAGCTGTTTTTCAAAAGCCTACAAAAATAGCAGGCGCGCCTCGTCCGGACTACATTTCAGAGGCTTTTTCAAGGTCGCCTTCTGTAAACGTCATCAGGTCGTCCCGGGTGGGGTTTTCAAGGCTTGAGATGCGGTCGGAATGGACGGTAATGACATCCTCGAAGAAATTTCGGACATCGCGGGCATTGCCGAAGTTCACGTCCCGCGTCTCGTACAGCTGGCAAAAGTATCGCTTCGCGAATTCACCGGCGCCGGCATCGAGAATATACTGGTTTTTGGCACACATGCTCCCGAAGATTGTACACAGTTCGCCGCTTGTGTAATCCTCAAACAGGAAATACCGGTTGAATCGTGATTCCAATCCCGGGTTCGAGGAAATAAAGCCCTCCATCAGCTCTTCGTATCCGGCCACAATGACGATAAAGTCGTCGCGGTGATCTTCCATCGCTTTTAAAAGCGTCTCGATCGCCTCGGGCCCGAAATCATTTGCTGCGTCTTTCGATGAGAGCGCATAAGCCTCATCTATGAATAAAATCCCACCGAGGGCGCTTTTAATTACATCGCCCGCCTTGATGGCTGTCTGCCCGACGAAACCAGCCACCAGACCTGATCTGTCTACTTCCACAAGGTGGCCTTTTGACAGCACGCCAATTGTGCAGTAGAGCTCAGAGAGAATGCGCGCCACGGTCGTCTTACCAGTCCCTGGATTGCCCATAAAAACCATGTGCAGTGACATGGGCGGGACCGCCAAGCCGTTTTCCTCCCGAAGCTTGCGCACTTTGACGAGATTGATGAGGCTCTTGACATTAGCCTTTATTTTTTCCAGCCCTACAAGTGCGTCGAGCTGCTCCATGAGCGCGTTGAGGTCAGGCTTATCGGGCGCCTTTTCGGCCGTTGTTTTAGGCGCGGTCTCTTTCGGTGTGCCGCCGGTCTCTTTGAGCAGCTCCTTTGCGGCGTTATCCGCCTTTTCAATTGTCCCCAGCAGGTCGGCAAAACCAGAAAGGCTGTCCAGATAGGAGCCTGACGGCTTCAGGTTAAATTCTGATCGGCCTTTGTCGCGGTTGCTGTCCATGAGCATCACTCCAGAAACAGGATTGTTATATGATTGCCTTCTACTGTATCATGCCATGTTTGGATGGTTATCCAAACATAAAAGCCCGCTTGGGGCGGGCTTTTATGTTTTTTTATTTACCGCCTCTGCGGCGGGCGCCTTTCTTGTCGGCGTATTGCTTTAAGCTGGAAATCTTACTGTCGGAATCCTGCATAAAACGCTTCAGCTTATCCTCAAAGGAGGGTTCGGCTGCGGGCTGAGAGCTAGAGAACCTGTCGGGTTGCTGCTGCTGACGGGCAGCCGGAGGCATCGGATTCCTGCGGGGAGCTTCTGTCTTCTGATGGGCGGACTGCGGCAATGCTGCTTTTATCGATAAATTAATGCGTCCGCTTTCATCCAGGCTGATGACCTTGACAGTGACCTCCTGGCCTTCCGATAAATGCTCTCTGATATCGTTGACATAAGAATTAGCGATTTCCGATATATGTACGAGACCTGATTTTCCCGGCGCGAGCGTGACAAAAGCACCAAACTTGGTGATACCGGTAATTTTCCCGGTGATAATTGACCCCACTTCAAACTCCATAAGAAAAGTAAAACCCTCTCATTGTATATTATGAATCGATACGTACTATTAGTTGCCGGTATCAATAAACACTTTTTCGCCCGGTTCAACAAGATTCAGATCATCTCTGGCAACATTGGCGATAACATCCTTATCCTCACTGTGTTCAATTTCATACTGAAGCTCTGCGTTTGACGCTTCTTTTTCCGTTACCTTCTCCTGGAGGGCGTACTGTTGCGCGCGCGCGTCGTCTATCTGCGCTCTGAGATTGATTAGAGTCACTGACGCGTAAACGATCAGAGCGAATATGACAATCTTCGTAATAATACCTGCCCTTTTCAGCCTCATGGATGACTCCCTCCCTGAAACCATTGTTATCATGACGAATTCCGTGTTTTTTCTTTTTACCCGGCGAAAATCTATTATCGGCATATATTTTATACCATTTGTGCTGATAATGAAAGATGTTTTTAAGAAAATCAGTAATATTTTTGTATACTAAATATGACCAAACGAAGGGTCTTGTCAGGCAGAAAAAAATAAATACGAAAGCATCAGCAAGCCTGTTACAAACGAACACAGTGAATCGGCTCAGCGTGCAGAAGTATAATATGCCGCCTAGGACGGCAATGATATTCATAAAAATGCGCTGGCGGCCTTCTCCCAGCGACAGGCCTAGGAGAAAAAGCGCGGCGCCGATAATCACCCAGAACAAAAGATCCGTCACGGCTGTTACGGTCTTTGAGCGTGTTCTGTGGCGTATTACTCGGAAAAAGTCATACAAGAAGCCGGCGGCCGCCCCCAGGAAAAGGGAGGAAGCCGCCTGGATGAGTTGATGAGAGATCGATATCTCCATGATTCATTTAAAAAGACGGGCGAACAGGCCGCCGGATACCTTGATGTCGTCCTCGTATTCAAGCCTGTCAATCTCACCTTCCATCACCACATCGCCGCTGTCCAGACTCAGCTTTTCAATCCTGAGGTCTCTGCCCCGGACGATCAGTACGCCCTGAGACGTACTCATGACGATCTCATTCTCATCGAAGCTCTCAACATCCTCCACCCCTGATACGGAAATCTTTTTCCGGTTTTCCATAATCACATTGTGAGGCAGCTCTGCCGGCTTATATTTTTCCTCGTATGCCATATGCGCCTTCCTTTCTCCTCTACGCCGCTTTGTGAACTAACGGGGTTCGGTTTATGATACGGGCGTTATTATCAATACCATATATATTGTACGCGCTGTGGAAATATTAGTGTTTTGAATAAACAAACCTTACTTTACAGGGCGAAATGTTTTTGATATAATGGCACTCGCATTGAACCCTCCGGCGGATCTTGCCCGCGGAGCATAATAAAATACGCGCCCGTAGCTCAGTTGGATAGAGTGTCAGACTCCGACTCTGAAGGTCGCAAGTTCGAATCTTGTCGGGCGTACCATGAAAAACCCCTGTGATTGCAATGATCACAGGGGTTTTAATATCAGAAAAAAGAGAAAATAAGGATAGGAGACAGGCGCCGGTCCTCTAAAAATCAAACGATTTTTATTCAAAACTAAGGAGCTGTAAGCATGTAGTCTATTCCACAACAATCTCGTTTTCCTGATTGGCCTTCTGAGACCTGAGCCTCGCTCTTTCGCGGTAATAGTCCAGGATCAACGCGGCAATCAGCAGGAGCCCTTTTGCGACGACCTGATAATACGAGTCCAGATTGGCGACAACAAGCCCGTTCTGAAAGCTTGTGATCAGCAAAATGCCGATAAAAACCCCGAGCATATTTCCCGCGCCGCCGGTGAAGGCCACACCTCCGAGAATAGCCGCCGTAATACCGTCCAAATCGGCTCCCGTCACACCTGATGGTGAACCCATAGCCATCCGTGAGGCCAGAATCGAGCCGGCTAAACTCGCGATGACGCCATTGTTAATAAATAGTTTCGTTGTAATTCTTTTTGGTTTGATACCCGCAAGCCTCGCGGCATTGGCGTTGCCCCCCGTCATATAAGTCCGGCGTCCGAACCCAGTGGCGGATAAAATGACACCGTAGACAATCAGCAGGACAACCATTAGTATAAACGGGAGCGGGAATATCCAGAGATTGGTTGAGCCCAGCGCCAGAAAACCATTGTTGTTAACGGGTATGTTCGCTCCGTTTGTGATGACCAGTGCCAGCCCGGCATAAATTGTGCTCAGGGCAAGCGTTGAAATGAACGGCGCGAACCCCATTCTGTTAATGAAGAATGAGTTAATAAGGCCTGTGACGGCACCAAAGACGAGGGTTATGAGAAGTGCCGGAACCCACGGGATATCGGCCTTGAGAAGGATTGCGATAATGATACCCGCCAACATGCCTGTATTGCCGGCTGAAAGATCGATCTTGCCGCTGATTAAAAGACAGGACAGTCCGATGGCGAGAGTACCCATAACAAACGCCGAGTTAAATATGGCTCTGACATTGCCGAGAGAAAGATAGTTGCTATTAATGGCCCAGAACAGATATATAAAGACCACCAGAACAATGATCAATGTGAACTCCTTCACATTGATGAGCTTTTTGATGATCTGCCGCGCCTTTTCGTTTTTTAGTGAGAGAAACGCCACAACCCCGGCAGCAAGCAAAATCACACCGAAAAAAACGAGGCTCACTGCAGGCGTTTCCGAAACGGCGCCCAAGAGCGGAAACGCTCCGGCGCTGAGGGACGTAATCCCCGCTACCAGTGCGACAGCTCCTATGACAATGAGTATGATACACAGAATCAACATAACAGCGCCTCCCCCCTTAATCCTTCATTGCCAGTTCAAGGACACGCTCTTCCGTCGCCTCATCCCTTGTGACTTCGCCCGAAATGCGCCCGTTATGCATGACAATAATTCTGTCGCTGACGTTGAGCACTTCAATCAATTCGGATGAAATAAAGATAACGCCGATCCCAAGAGAGGCAAAGTCGTGTACCATCTGATAGACTTCCGCTTTTGTGCCAACGTCGATTCCTTTTGTCGGCTCATCAAGAATTAGGACCTTCGTGTCCATCATATCCGATGTCCAGCGCCCGAGTATCGTCTTCTGCTGGTTACCCCCTGACAGCTCGACCATTAATTTTTCTGTCGTCGGCGTCTTGATCGTGTATTTCTTTACCGCCGACGCAGCCAGGCGTTCCTCTTTTTTTACATCAAGAAACAGCCCTTTTTTCAGCTTTGTCAATACGGGTATGCTGATGTTGTCCCTGATTGACCTGCCCAGTATGAGCCCCTGCTCTTTCCTGTCCTCAGGACACAGGGCAATACCGTTGTCAATAGCATTCTTCGGTGACTTGAAGCTTACGGCTTTACCGTTCAGCCATATCTCGCCCGATATGACCGGATCAGCCCCGAATATCGCCCGCATGACCTCGGTTCGGCCGGCGCCGACAAGGCCGGCAAAACCCAATACCTCCCCTCGTCGGAGCTTGAAGCTCACATCCCGGACATCTTCTGTTACAAGATTTTTGACCTCAAGTATGACGTCGCCCACCTTATCATTTCGTTTCAGGTTGGCGTATGTATCTCCTATATCGCGCCCGACCATGGCCTTTACAAGACTTTTTTCGTCCGTCTCGCAGGTTTTGAAAGTTGTCACCAGCTGACCGTCTTTCAAAACAACAATATCATCTGATATTTCAAATACCTCAGCCATTCGGTGAGATACGTATATGATGATCTTTCCGCGCTCCTTCAGCTGCCTGATCAGGTTAAATAAAACTTTAATCTCGCTGGCTGTCAGCGGAGCGGTGGGTTCGTCAAGCGCAATGATATCCGAATCCCGCCTGTATGCTTTCATGATTTCAATCATCTGCTGGTGGGCTACCGAAAGATGCCCCACAATATCCGCCGGTTTTATCGGCAGCCCGAAAGCGTCTATGATCTCCTGTGTTTTCCGGCGCAGCAGCGGCTTGTTGACAAAACCAAATCTGTTTTCATGGAGGTCATCCAAAAAAATGTTTTCCGTCACGCTCATGGCGTTTACGAGTTGGCGCTCCTGATAAATCACGCTGATGCTCGACTTGATGGCCTGATCCGGCGATGCGAAGCTTTTTACTTCGCCGTTTATGCCAACATGTCCCTCGTCCGGCTTTAAGTCACCGCTCAGGATTTTTAACAGCGTGCTCTTCCCGGCGCCGTTCTCTCCCATTAAAGCGCAAACCCTGCCCCCGTCCGCCCGGAAGCTGACATTATCAAGTGCCTGCACCCCGGGGAACGCTTTGCTTATGGTAAACTCAAGAAACTGTTGCACATCGACACCTGCCTGTCAAAAAAATGTATTTATACCACGGCGCCGCTTGTATCACGTTTATGCGCTCCGGAAAGCTCCCGTATACCCGTTCTGCGGTTTGCGAAATAGTCAAGCGTCAGCGCGAGCAGCAGGAGGACGCCTGAAGCAACACCCTGCCAGTACGACGTGACGCGCATAATTGTCAGCCCGTTGTTAAAGCCGTTGATTATGAGAAGCCCCAGAAAGCACCCGAGCATATTGCCCTTACCGCCGCCGAAAGATATCCCTCCGAATATTACGGCTGTAACCGCCGGGAAGGAATAAGCGTTCGTACCGCTCAGGTCGCCTGTTTTCAAACAGAATATAGGACAGCTTTTCCGGGTTAAGGCCCGCTAATCGTGCTGCCTGCCTGCCGCCGCCGCAAAGATAAATACTGCGCCCGAACTTCGTTTTGGCCAGGATAATACCGTAAATCAGCACCACAGCCAGAGACATGACGACCGTAACCGGAACGATATCCCCGATTTTGTAGGTCCCCAGCCAAACGACTACCGGATCTTCGATATTGATCGGCCTGCCGCCGGACACTATGAGCGAGACGCCTCTGGCCACAAAGGACCCCACAGCAAGCGTCGCTATAAAGCTCTGAATGCGAAACTTATTGATAAGCACCGCATTGAAGATGCCGAAGGCAATCCCAAGCAGGAGACAAGCAGCGATGACGATGTACCACGGTACACCGACTTCTGTCAGGAGCTTTGCCATCAGTGCCCCCGCGGCTGTACCCACATATCCGGGCGACAGGTCAAACTCGCCCAAAAGGATCGGCATGGAAACCCCGACGGCAAACAGGATATATAGCACCATAGAGTTGAGAATGCTTGTTACATTCCTGATGCTCAGGTAGGAGTGGTTCGGCGAAACAAGCCAAAAGAAAAGCACAATCAGCAATAGTATTACAACCAAAGTAAAGGTTTTTGATCTCAAAAACTTTTTAAACCTGCCGGCATTATCCATAGATTATTCCTCCGCAAGCTTTTTCGCTGAGTATACTCTTACAGACCAAAATTTTCGATATTGTATCTGTCGATTTCATCATTGATATATTTATCACCCTGAGGATAGATCGTTCCGGGACCGCCGTAAGTGATACACGGGATGAAATTGCCGTTGGGGCAATATGTCTCGAGAACGCGGCGCGTTTCAGCGCGGATTTCCTCTTCGGTGGAATCGGCGCGGTCTACAATTGCCGCGTCTATCCCGCCCATCAGCGCCATGCGCCCGTCCAGCTGTTTTTGAAGCTTAACGATATCGTTCTGGGGCAGCACGCCCTGCCAAACGTCAATATGCAGCTCCACCATATCCTCTACTATCTGCTCACAGAAGGAGTCGGCGTGATGTTCGATGATGACGCCGCAGTCATGGGCATACCCGTAGGATTTTTCGTACTGGGGCTTTATGAATTCCCGCCAAAGCTCCGGCTGTATGAAAAGATTATTCTTGCTGCCCCAGTCGTCGTGGGAATGGAGGACGTCCGGATGGACATGATCGATAATCAGTTTCATCCCGTTATACCGATATTCGCCGATGGCCTGGCAAAGGTCCTTCATAGCCTCCGGCTCGGTCATGAGATTTATAAACAAGTCTTCAAATCCCATCAGGAAGTGCAAGCGCTCAAAAACGCCGGTTGGAGCAAACACCATGACAAGCTCGTTTTTCCTGTCGACAGCTTCCACACGCTTCAGAAACGGCTCCCAAAGCGCATCCTGTGAGCAGTTTGCAATCAGGTCCGGAACTTTCACAAAATCCCGCCAGCATGTGACGTCTTTAATCACCTTGTTCTGCTCCGTTACATGGGGCATGGCGGCAGGTACCCCCTCGGGCCAGATGATCTCCGTCCCCCACAGGTCCTTCATCGGCGGCATACCGGCATAACGCTGCCCGCGAACGAACTGGGACACCGGATCGCCGGGCAGGAATGCGGTCCCTTCAAATTGCTTAACAATCCGGTCGGGCTTCCCTCCGTGTTTTATCGTTTCAAGAAAATTCTGCTTTGCACTGAGCATATGTCACCCACTCTTTCCATCATAACTTTCCTCTCATCAATATGAGCGGTGAGTTTGATGGCGGTCAGGCAGTTGATACGCAGCCTGACCGCCAAAACACCAATCAATATTCAGAAGCTGTGTCAGTTAAGCTTACGACAGACCGCTCTCCTTGCGTACGTATTCAAAATAATCAAGATACGTGTCTTTTGTAACAATCTCAGTTTCGATTTCATAGAATGTCAGTTTGTCGGTCGGCTTGCGGATATGGGACCAGAGCGAGTCGAAGGTCTCCGTACCGTTTATCATGGAAACAATTCCGCTCAGAGCCGGCGCCGCGTACTGGTAAGGCGCGGACGCCACGCAGGAAACCCAGCAGCCCTCGTAGCCGCTGTCCCACAATGCGCTCAGGACTTCGCTGTTCACCGCCGAGATAAGGACGCGGTCCTGCATTCCGAGAGACTCAGCCGCACGCATGGCTCCCTGCGCATACAATTCGAGGCACGCGGGGATAAACCAGTACTCCACCTCAGGATGGACCGAGAGCGTAGCTGCCGCCAAGTTATATCCCGTTTCCTCATTCAATCCCCCTGTTACGCCGTCGGCATCAAAAATGTTTGTGTTGCCCGGCAGCATTTCCTTGAACATCGCTGCATTACCTTCAAAGCGATCGTGAAAGTCTTTATTCGGAGAGAAGGTATAATTCAGAAGTCCCAGCTTGGAGGTATCGATTTCTCCCCAGTAGCTTTTATAATTGTCGAAAAGCCACTTTGTCATTTCTCTGCCGACTGTGACACCTTCCATACCGATGCAGTGGACTATCGCGCTGCCGCTTTCGTCACGGACGGAGTTTAATATGTCAATGTATGGCAAACCGGTTTCATCAAGAACCTCTTTGATACGCAGATTGGCCGAAGCATCGATAACGATGATATAGCCATCCACGCCCTGGTCGGAAAAGATCTCAATATTCTGGAGCATCGCATCGATATCGCTGTTGGCGCAGTAATCCGTGATTTTAACATTGAATACCGGCTCCAGTGATGTAAGCGCGTCACGGATATTCAGGAACAGTGCCATCGGTCTCATATAAGCCCAGACAATGTTGTATGTATCTCTGGAATTCGGGTCGACGCCGTCTGTAAAAAAGCCGATGGCGTTTGCGTTCGCCGACGGATTTTTGATGGGGCCGGCGTCATCGGGTGACTCATTGGGTGATGGGGAAGCGGAGCCCGCATCTGTCGCCGGAGCAGAGGGGCTTGCCGGGGGACTGTTGTCTGCCCCGTCTGTTTTTGCGGCACACGCGGTAAGTGCAAAAATCATCAGAGACACTAATAATAATGCGAGAATCTTTTTCATATTCATCCTCCTAATTAATATTATGACTGACTGACTTTGTGATTTTGAATGCTGCCGTCTTAACCGGCAGTACGGATGGCAGCCCAAAACCGTTGATAAATCTGTGATTATTCTAACATTTTTTGCACTTTCCGTCATTTCTGCACGGCTGTATTTTACGAGGCATTTTTTGCGTTTTGCACATATCTGTAAACAAATCAACCGTGAAGGCACCGAGATTTAGTCGATTTGCACGGAGATTCTCTTTTTTTCTTTGCAAAACCAAAAATATGATCGGCGGCTCTTTGCGTTTTGCACATCAATATCAATTGCCGCTGTTTTTATCTGTGCTTTTTCCTCCGGGATTGAAGAACAGTCTGTTTGATTCCTTCAGCTCGAAAAAATGAAACGCCAGCGAGAGCTTCAGCCGCGCCCAGTAGTCGCTTAAGTCAATCCCGGTTATTTCTTCAATGCTGGAAACGTGATACAGGACGCTGTTCCTGTGCATACCCAACAGTTTGCCCGCCGCCGTTGCCCGTCTTTCGGAAACAAGATACGCGTATAAAACCTGAACCAGCCTCGTATGGTTTTCTTTATCATATTCGTGCAGTTTTATTAAAGATCTGTTGTAAAAGGTGTTATAAAACGCGTCAAACGTCCCGGACTGGGCGAAATGGAGTGCGAGGTGTAGGAAAACATTGTCATAGTAGAAGATATTGCCCGTTCTCTCGATCGCGGTCGCTTCATACACATCGCGGTCGAAATTCCAGTAATTGCCCAGTGTTCGCAGCTGCACTCCCATCGTCTGGGCGCGCGTGGCCTGTATGTAGGCGTATTTCAGCTCGGCCAGTGAAGAAAACTCTTCGCTGACCCCACACATGGCGCCGTATTTTTCAAGCAGGGAAGTGAGTTTTGATAAATTGGACAAGGACTGCTTTTGTATTTTTTGCTGATTGTATATATTGAGCACGAACACCTCGTATTTATGGGCGATGATCTTCGCTTTCGGCAGATAAGCCATCAGCTCCTGCACAAAGCGGCCGACAAGGATGGTGGAGTTATCCTTAAACACGATGCGATAGGCGTTAAAGTGTCCCGAAAAGGGCAGGTCGGCGGTTTTCGCGCGCTCGGCAATGATAAAGGGGTTATCGAGATTACCATTGAGAATTTCGGTCAGCAGGGAGCTGTAAATTTGCGATGGGTTGGCGCGCTGCTGTCTGACAAAACAAATCTCTATATGATCCATAAAAATTTCAAACAAATCAACGGCCGCCAGGGACATCGGCGTCCGGCTGCATTCCATGACGACCTGTAAAAGCAGCTCATCTCCATATCGGCACCATTTGGTGACGATTTCAAACTGGGCGATAACCCCGGGCGGGCTGACGACAACACCCTGCTCCTGTTCGTAGACCTCAAAGCGCTTTCTGTCTCTGAATTTCTGCAGCGTCTCGTCGGTATGGTATCCTTTTTCCAACATGGCGATGTTAACGGGGTCCTGACATTTGATATTTTTTGTGTAAGCCAGCAGCGTATAGGAGGAATCAAATATTGATATGAAGTTATTTAATACAGGTTCACAGAGATCGGTAAGCCGCTGGTAGTCACAGTTGTCGATGAGGGCGGCCTGCATGTGATCGACCCAGTCGCTGATCTCCATAAACCGTTTCTGAATAATATTGAACAGCCACGAGACATCCTTGTTCTCGTTGATGACGATGATGCCGGCAAGAGTGCGGGCATTCTCCTCGTCGTCGGCAAACCTGTCACGAATGCAGGCGTAGTAATGCCCCGGGGTCCGTAGGCTGCGTTTTATTGCCTCCGAAAGTAGGCAGACGTACAGAATATTGCTCTCCATTTCATCCGGGTTCTCCGGCAGCATGGAGACCCACTTAAATTTCGGTTTGGCGGTCTTGTCAATATAATGTGAGCCTCGGTACTGCTGCAGCGCCTCCAGCACTATGTTTTTAGTAATCATTATTTACAATCACCCTTGTTATGTATTGTCTGCACAATAAGTAATATGCCAAGCGCGTGGGCACGGTACTCTAATCCAGCGGACAGGTGTCATTCGGCGATAGTAAAGAGTGCTTGCAGAACGGACTGACAGTTTTCACTAAATATCGTTAATTTAGTCCTCTGATTTTAGTATATGTTAACCTCGGGATAAATCAACATTAAATCCTTTTAATACATAAAACATCGGCGTTTTCCACATAAAACGCCGTATCATTTTGTTCTGTTTTTTTGTCGTATCAAGCATACAGGTGCCGATATCCAAGGGTTTTCCTATACTACCGATTACCTCAAAAAAGCAAAAAACCCCGCTAGCCACAAGGGTTACCACTCATAGGGATAACTATTGAACTGAGGGGTAACCGGCACGGGA